>NZ_CP040924.1:0-10000 GCF_006351925.1 Clostridium thermarum
ATGAGCGCCCAATTATATGAACTCTGGGAAAAAACATTGAATATAATCAAAGGCGAGCTTACAGAAGTAAGTTTTAACACATGGATCAAAAGTGCCGTTCCTCTTTCTATTTCTGAGGATACAATAAAATTTGGTGTTCCAAATGATTTTACAAAGGAAATTCTGGATACTCGCTATAAGGACTTATTGATCAATGCCATAAAGCTCATTTCAACTAAACGTTACAACATAGAATTTTCAATAGTATCGGAAGAAACTGCAGCTATTGAAAAAACTAAAGAGGAACCGAGGAAGAATGTGCAGGTATCTGATGAGATGACAGCTACCTTAAATCCCAAATATACTTTTGACTCCTTTGTTATAGGTAATAGTAATCGATTTGCTCACGCAGCATCACTTGCAGTAGCTGAATCACCAGCCAAAGCATATAACCCTCTATTTATATATGGGGGGGTAGGTCTAGGAAAAACTCACTTAATGCATGCAATTGGCCACTATATACTTAAAACCAATCCTAAGGCAAAGGTCGTCTATGTATCTTCAGAAAAGTTTACAAATGAGTTAATTAACTCTATTAAGGATGATAAAAACGTTGATTTTAGAAATAAATATAGAAACGTTGACGTACTTCTTATAGATGATATTCAATTTATTGCAGGTAAAGAAAGAACTCAAGAAGAATTTTTCCATACTTTTAATGCTTTACATGAGGCTAATAAGCAAATAATTTTGTCTAGTGACCGTCCCCCAAAAGAAATCCCAACTTTAGAGGATAGGCTAAGATCTCGTTTTGAATGGGGACTTATCGCAGATATTCAGCCTCCCGATTTTGAAACAAGAATAGCCATATTAAAGAAAAAAGCTGACGTTGAAAAATTAAATATACCTAATGAAGTTATGGTTTACATAGCCTCTCAAATAAAATCTAATATTAGAGAGCTTGAAGGTGCATTAATCAGAATTGTTGCCTATTCATCTCTAACAAATAAAGAAGTTAGTGTAGATCTTGCTTCAGAAGCACTTAAAGATATTATTTCAAATAAGCAATCAAAACATATTACTATAGATTTGATACAAGATGTTGTTTCCAGTTACTATAATTTAAAAGTTGAGGATTTTAAATCTCAGCGACGTACGCGAAATGTAGCCTTTCCACGGCAAATAGCTATGTATTTATGTAGAAAGCTTACTGATATGTCTCTACCGAAGATAGGCGAAGAATTTGGTGGAAGAGACCACACCACAGTAATCCATGCCTATGAGAAAATTTCTGAAGCTTTGCAAGCAGACGAAGCCCTTCAGAACACTATAAATGACCTTTCAAAAAAGATAACACAAAAATAATTAACAACTGTAAATAATTATTTTTTATTGTTTGTGGATAAGTGAAAGAGGACATAATTAAAAATAATAATGTGGATAAGTGGAAAATATTCATCATATCTTATCCACAATTATTTTTGCACTTTTATTGTTGAATTTTAAAGGCTTAGAGTACTTATCCACAAAGTCACATCCCCTACTACTATTACTACTGAAATAATTATTTTACCTAACCTGTTTTTAAGTGAATAATCACTGTGTATAGAATAATTAACATAAGAGTTTTTAAGGAGGTAATTATATGAAGTTTATATGTCAAAAAAATGTTCTGCAAGAAGCTATATCTATTGCACAAAAAGCTGTTACAGGAAAATCTACAATACCAGTACTAGAAGGACTTTTGTTAAAAGCAGTAAACAATACGCTAACAATCATTGGATCTGACGCAGATCTAAGTATTGAAACAAAATGTGAAGCTGAAGTTTTAGAATTTGGAAGTATAGTAGTAGATGCAAAGCTTTTAGGAGAGATTATTAGAAAATTACCGAACGATAATGTTGAAATATCTACTTTGGAGAATAATACCTTACAAATATATTGCCAGAAGTCAAATTTCACATTAGTTCATATGAGTGCAGATGACTATCCAACACTACCACAGATAAATGAGAATATGATTTTCAATGTTCCACAATGTATACTGAAAAATATGATTAAGGGAACAATATTTGCAATAGCTCAAGATGAGACCAGGCCAATACTTACCGGAGTTCTTTTTGAGGTTAAGGATAACAAACTGAATATGGTTGCTCTCGACGGATATAGATTAGCTCTTAGAAGTGAATATCTAGAAACCGCTAACACAATTAGTGCCGTAATTCCTGGGAAAACTCTAAATGAAATTGCTAAGATACTAGAAGATAAGCAAGATATGACATATATAACCTTTACTACAAATCATATTTTATTTAACTTAGGAAATACAAAGGTGATATCTAGGCTGCTAGAAGGTGAGTTTATAAAGTATACTTCAATTATTCCAGATGAACATAACTTGAAAATCACTGCTAAAAGAAGCCAAATACTAAACTGTATTGAGAGAGCTTCTCTATTAGCTAAAGAAGGTAATACAAACTTGATAAAATTGAATATACAGGAAGATAACCTAATAATAACCTCCAATTCTCAATTGGGAAAGGTTAAAGAAGAGCTTTCTATTATTTTGCAAGGACAGCCACTTCAAATTGCATTTAATTCTAAATACCTAATAGACGTGTTAAAGATAATGGAAGAGGAAGAAATAACCATGGAGTTTTCCAGTGCAGTTAGTCCATGCATAATAAGAAATAAGGAAGTAGATAATTGCATTTATCTTGTTTTACCGGTTCGATTATTAAATAACTAATTGTTCAAAAAATAATTAAAAACTATAAAGGAGGGAAGGAACCAATATTGGATTCCTACTTTATGAAGGAAATAAAAATAGAGACTGAATATATAAAATTAGACTCATTTTTAAAGTGGTGTGGTGAATTTGCCCAAGGATCCGATGCTAAAATGTTTATCTTAGCTGGAAATGTTAAAGTTAACGGGGAAGTAGAACTAAGAAGAGGTAGAAAGCTTAGAAACGGGGATATAGTAGAATTCGGAAATGAAATTTTTAAAATTACTTGATTAAATTAGTTTATGATATAATAAAATAAAGTCACTTTAAAAAAGGTGTTTTTGAATGCATGTAAAATACTTACAACTGATTAATTACAGAAATTACAAAGAACTATTTATAGAGTTAAATGAGAATGTAAATGTCTTTATTGGGGATAATGCTCAGGGAAAAACAAATGTATTAGAAAGTATCTATTACAGTAGTTTTGGACGTTCCCATAGAACCAATAAAGATAAAGAAATCATAAAATGGAACGAAAATGAAGCTTATATTAAACTTCATGTAGTAAGAGAGCGTTTAGACAAAAAAATTGAAATAAAAATCCTAAAAGAGGGAAAAAAGGCTATAAGTATAAATTCTATTAAGATTAATAAGATATCTCAACTATTAGGAAACTGCAATGTAGTAATGTTTTCTCCTGAGGATTTAAAGATTGTCAAGGAATCTCCTGGACATAGAAGGAGATTTCTTGACATGGAATTATGTCAGTTAGATGCAGCCTACTATTATAGTTTAGTACAATATAACAAGGTTTTATTGGAGAGAAATACCGTTTTAAAGAATAGAAACATAGATCAATCCATTTTGGATGTTTACGACCAACAGCTAGCAGCCTTTGGACAGTACATAATAAAAAAAAGAGTTGGATATATAGAGAGGTTAAACTATTATAGCAGGACTTTGCATAAGGAAATAACTTCAGATAAAGAAAATATTGAATTTAAGTATATTTCTCAAGTTAGCTCCTATGAGAATATTGATTCTCAGCTGTTACAGCTTTTAAAGAAAAACAGGCAGAAGGATATAGATAGACGAACTACATCTGTAGGTCCTCACAGAGATGATTTTTCAATAGATATAAACGGAGTTGATACAAGAACTTTTGGCTCTCAAGGTCAACAGCGTACCTCAATTTTAACTATCAAATTTTCGTCTTTGAAGATAATAAAAGAGGTTACAGGCGAACATCCGGTACTTTTATTGGATGATGTTTTATCAGAGTTAGATTTTAAGAGAAAGAAGTATATACTAACCTCAATTTCCAAGGTACAGACTATAGTAACCTGTACTGGCATAGAAGATATAAAATCGTATATAGATGATAGAGCCACCATATTTTACGTAAAAGATGGGAATGTGGAAGTTGAAAAGGAGGGAGAATAATGTTTTTGCATTTAGGTGAGAATGTGGTAGTTCCTGTTAAGGATATTATAGCTATTTTTGATATGGAAACCTCGATTTATGGTTCTGATACTGTACAATTTTTAAGAATGGCTGAAGAAGATGGCTTTGTTGAACGAATTACTAAAGAAAAGCCAAAGTCTTTCGTTATAGCAGAAGTAAATAAAAAGAGTAAAATTTATTTGTCACCAATATCGTCAGTTACTCTAAGTAAAAGAACGGTAGTCAACTTTGATGAATAATTACAAGTTTTTAGTTAAGTATAATACCTTACAATACAAGGAGGATGTACATGTTGGAACAGGAAAAGAAAGCATATGATGAGAGTCAAATACAAGTTCTAGAAGGATTAGAAGCAGTAAGAAAGAGACCAGGAATGTATATCGGAAGTACTGGTTCTAGAGGACTTCATCATTTGGTTTATGAAATAGTTGATAATAGTATAGATGAGGCTATTGAAGGAACATGTAAAAATATTTCAGTAGTAATCCACAGTGATAATTCTATTACAGTAGAGGATGATGGTAGAGGTATGCCTATAGGTATACATCCTAAAATGGGAATACCTACTGTAGAGGTTATAATGACTATACTTCATGCCGGAGGTAAATTTGGCGGAGGAGGATATAAGGTTTCCGGAGGACTCCACGGTGTAGGTGCTTCAGTTGTTAATGCACTATCAGTTAATTGCCAGGTTATCGTAACAAGAGATGGTGGTGTTTGGAGACAGACTTACAGCAGAGGTAAGGTAACCAGTGCCTTTGAAAAGATTGGTGAAGCAGAAGGACATGGAACTAAGACCTACTTTAAACCGGATCCTGAAATTTTTGAAGAAAAAGAGTTTGACTATGATATTTTAGCACAAAGATTAAGAGAATTGGCTTTTTTAAATAAGGGAATAAGAATAGTACTTTCAGACGAAAGAACAGATAAAAAAGATGAATTTTGCTATGAGGGCGGTATAAAATCCTTTGTGGAATACTTAAACCGAAATAAAGAAAAGCTTCATGAGGAGCCAATCTATGTTGAAGGAAAAAAAGATGACTATATTGTTGAAATAGCACTACAATACAACGACGGATATCAGGAGAATATATTTTCCTTTGCCAATAACATAGACACTGTGGAAGGCGGAACGCATTTAGTAGGTTTTAAGACAGCTTTAACGAGAGCTTTCAATGACTATGCTAAAAAGTTTGGGCACCTTAAGGAAAATGATAAAAACCTGTCTGGAGAAGACATTAGAGAGGGGCTAACTGCTGTTGTTTCAGTTAAGCTTACAGATCCACAATTTGAAGGACAGACAAAAACAAAGCTTGGAAATACAGAAGTAAGAGGAATAGTAGATAATATTGTTGGGGACAAAGTATCAACATATCTTGAAGAGAACCCCAACGTTGGAAAGACAATAATTGATAAGGCTCTTTTAGCTGCTAGAGCAAGGGAAGCAGCTAGAAAGGCTAGGGAACTTACTAGAAAATCTGTATTAGAAAGAACAACACTTCCGGGAAAGCTTGCAGATTGTTCTTCAAAAGACCCGAATGAATGTGAAATATATATCGTTGAGGGAGACTCTGCAGGGGGATCCGCTAAGCAAGGAAGAAATAGAATGTTCCAGGCTATACTTCCTCTAAGAGGAAAAATAATGAACGTTGAAAAACAAAGACTGGACAAAATATTAGGATACCAGGAAATAAGGTCTATGATAACTGCTTTTGGTGCAGGTATAGGAAAAGACTTTGATGTAGAGAAAATAAGGTATAATCGTATCATAATAATGACAGATGCGGATGTTGATGGTGCTCACATAAGAACGCTGCTACTAACCTTCTTTTATAGGTATATGAAAGAGCTTGTTGAAAAGGGCCATGTCTACATAGCTCAACCTCCGTTATATAAGATAACAAAAGGAAGAAAAGACTATTATGCCTATAACGATAAAGAAAAAGAAAAAATCCTTATGGAGATAGGTGGTCAAGACAACAATACTAGTATTCAAAGATATAAAGGTCTTGGAGAAATGGATGCAGAGCAACTTTGGGAGACCACAATGAATCCTGAAAAGAGAACTCTTCTTCAAGTAACTGTTGAGGATGCCATGGCTGCTGATGAGATATTCACTATACTTATGGGTGACAAGGTAGAGCCAAGAAGAGAATTCATCACAGAAAATGCGAAGAAAGTTGAAAATCTTGATATATAGGGATTAAAGAGGAGTGTATTCAATGAATAACCTAGGTAAAGTGTTACCGATTGATATAAAGCATGAGATGAAAAAATGCTATATAGACTATGCTATGAGTGTTATAGTAGGCCGTGCTCTTCCTGATGTAAGAGATGGATTAAAGCCAGTGCATAGAAGAATATTATATTCTATGCATGAATTAGGAATAACACCTGATAAACCTCATAGAAAGTGTGCAAGAATAGTAGGAGATGTACTTGGTAAATACCATCCACATGGTGACTCTGCTGTTTATGATGCTTTGGTTAGAATGGCTCAGGACTTTAACTTAAGAAATACACTTGTTGAGGGACATGGTAACTTTGGATCTGTAGACGGCGACTCAGCTGCGGCAATGAGATATACAGAGGCAAGACTAAGTAAAATCGCAGTTGAGATGTTAAGAGATATAAATAAAAATACCGTAGACTTTATTCCAAACTTTGACGGAGAAGAAAAGGAACCTACAGTTTTACCATCAAGATTTCCAAACTTGTTGGTAAACGGATCATCAGGTATAGCGGTAGGTATGGCTACAAATATCCCTCCCCATAATCTTGGAGAAGTTATTGATGGCGTAGCTATGATAATTGACAACCCAGAAGTAACAGTGAAGGACCTGATGACAGTTATAAAGGGCCCAGACTTTCCAACTGCAGGAATAATTAAGGGAACAGAAGGAATAAGAGAGGCTTACGAGACTGGCAGAGGTAGAATAATCGTAAGAGCAAAGGCAGAAATTGAAGAAGAAAAAGGAAAGCAAAAGATCATTGTAACAGAGATACCATATCAAGTTAACAAGGCAAAGCTAGTAGAAAGTATTGCAGACTTGGTTAAGGACAAAAAGATCGTTGGCATATCTGATTTAAGAGATGAATCGGACCGAGAAGGTATGAGAATCGTTATAGAAATTAAAAAGGATGCCAATGCAAATGTAATATTAAATCAGCTTTATAAGCACACAAAAATGCAGGATACTTTTGGTGTAATAATGATTGCTCTAGTAGGAGCTGAACCACAAACTCTTAACTTAAAGCAGGTTTTATTACATTATCTTGACCACCAAAAGGATGTAATAAGAAGAAGAACTCAGTTTGAGTTGGATAAGGCTTTGGCAAGAGCTCATATACTTGAAGGTTTAAGAATAGCTCTTGATCATATCGATGAGGTTATAAGACTAATTAGGTCTTCAAAGACCACAGAAGAAGCAAGAAATGGCTTAATGACCAACTTTGGCCTATCAGAGAAACAAGCTCAGGCAATTCTCGATATGAGATTACAAAGACTTACTGGCTTGGAAAGAGTTAAGATAGAAGAAGAATATAACGAATTAATGAAGAATATAGCATATTATAGAGATATTCTTGCAAGAGAAGAATTAATGCTAAAGGTAATAAAGGATGAGCTTCTTGAAATAAAAGCAAAATATGCTGATGAGAGAAGAACAGTAATAGAAAAGAATGCCCTTGAAATTGATATAGAAGATTTGATAGAAGAAAAGGACGTTGTTATTACTCTTACTCATACCGGATATATCAAGAGAATAGCAGCAGATACCTATAGTGCCCAAAGAAGAGGTGGAAAGGGTATACAGGCAATGGCTACAAAAGAAGATGACTTTGTTGAACATATCTTTGTAGCGTCTACTCACAGCGATCTTCTATTCTTTACTAATAGGGGAAGAGCATATAGGCTTAAAGCTTATGAGGTACCGGATGCTGGCAGAACCGCTAAGGGTACAAATCTTGTAAATCTCCTTCCATTGGCAGGTAATGAAAAGATTCAAGCAGTGCTTACAATAAAGAAAAGCTACGAAGATGGCTATTTGATTATGGCAACTAAGCAAGGCTTAATTAAGAAGACAGAACTTAAGGAATTTGCAAACATAAGAAAGAATGGCTTAATAGCAATAAGTCTAAAGGATGGAGATGAACTTCTGAAGGTAAAGGTAACCCGAGGAGATGCTGAAATTGTAATTGTAACACAACAGGGATATGCTATAAGATTCAGTGAAAAAGAAGTAAGACCTATGGGAAGATCAGCTTCAGGAGTTAAGGCAGTTACTCTAAGAGATGATGATATAGCTGTATCCATGGATATTGTTGTTCCTGATCAGGAATTACTGGTTGTATCAGAAAATGGCTTTGGTAAGAGAACTCCCATGGAGGAATACGGAATACAGTCAAGAGGCGGAAAAGGGTTAAAGACTTATAAGGTAGCAGAAAAGACCGGTAAATTAGTAGGGGCAAGAGTTGTAAAAGATGGCGATGAGTTAATGCTGATAAATAACAATGGAGTTGCTATAAGAATGGAGGTTTCAGGTATTTCTGTAACCAGCAGAAGTACTATGGGAGTTACACTGATGAGAACCGGTGAGGAAGAGCAGATAGTAGCTCTTGCAAAGATAGCAAGCAGTGAAGAAATGGACTCAGCTTCACAAGAGGATTCGGTAAAAGATCCAAATAGAGAAAGTGCTGTCGATGACTTAGTTGATGTAGAAGACGGTATTGAAAATGAATATAATGTTGATACAGATAAAATTGATGAATAATTAAAAGTACAAAGCAAAAGAAGCGGTATCAAAACCGCTTCTTTTGCTTTGTACTTTTGTAATGATTTTACTAGCACTGTCTTAAAAAAGTGGAGTTAAAGAAATGACAAACTATAATATCAAATTAAACTTATCCTAGTGTATCATCATGATAAAATTAAAGAAATAATTAGAATTATGAAGAAAAATTAATTTAATTTAACGCGGTTAATCATATTAATCAAGTGAATAATAATAAATTTGATAAAATAACTTTTGTCGCTGCAAGATAGCAGTGATAAATCACTAAAGAAGTTTCTTAAAAAACATAAAATTATGTTGACATTAAGAATCTAAGGTGATAAGATATAAAAGCTGTCAGACGACAGCGAAATAATAACAAGTTGGTCTTTGAAAATTGAACAGAGGTTAAATGATAATTTCTTTACAGAATAAATCATGGTCAGCGATTTCTTTGACAGACGAAAGTCTGAAAAACAAATTTAGCGATAAGCTAGAGTTCAAACTTTTAAATTGAGAGTTTGATCCTGGCTCAGGACGAACGCTGGCGGCGTGCCTAACACATGCAAGTCGAGCGGGGGACTTCGGTCCCCAGCGGCGGACGGGTGAGTAACACGTGGGTAACCTGCCTCATAGAGGGGGATAGCCTCCCGAAAGGGAGATTAATACCGCATAATAAGCAGCCATCGCATGATGGCAACTTTAAAGGAGCAATCCGCTATGAGATGGGCCCGCGGCGCATTAGCTAGTTGGTGAGGTAACGGCTCACCAAGGCCACGATGCGTAGCCGACCTGAGAGGGTGATCGGCCACATTGGAACTGAGACACGGTCCAGACTCCTACGGGAGGCAGCAGTGGGGAATATTGCACAATGGGCGAAAGCCTGATGCAGCAACGCCGCGTGGAGGATGAAGGCCTTCGGGTTGTAAACTCTTGTCTTCTGGGACGATAATGACGGTACCAGAGGAGGAAGCCACGGCTAACTACGTGCCAGCAGCCGCGGTAATACGTAGGTGGCGAGCGTTGTCCGGATTTACTGGGCGTAAAGGATGCG
>NZ_CP040924.1:12500-237500 GCF_006351925.1 Clostridium thermarum
GAAAAAGCCCAGACCGTCAGCTAAGGTCCCTAAGTGTAAGTTAAGTGGAAAAGGATGTGGGATTTCTAAGACAACTAGGATGTTGGCTTAGAAGCAGCCACTCATTTAAAGAGTGCGTAATAGCTCACTAGTCGAGAGATCCTGCGCCGAAGATGTCCGGGGCTCAAACTTACCACCGAAGCTACGGGTTGACGCTTGCGCGTCAGCGGTAGAGGAGCATCCTGTACGGGCTGAAGTCATACCGAAAGGAGTGGTGGACTGTACAGGAGAGAGAATGCTGGAATAAGTAGCGAGAAAAGAGTGAGAATCTCTTTGGTCGAAAACCTAAGGTTTCCTGGGGAAGGCTCGTCCTCCCAGGGTTAGTCGGGACCTAAGCCGAGGCCGAGAGGCGTAGGCGATGGACAATCGGTTGATATTCCGATACCACTATGACGCGTTATTACCGATGGGGTGACGCAGGAGGATAGGATGTGCCCACTATTGGATGTGGGTCTAAGCATCTAGGCAGAACAGATAGGCAAATCCGTCTGTTCAATGCTGAGGTGTGATGGGGAGCGAAATTTAGTAGCGAAGTATCTGATTCCACGCTGCCAAGAAAAGCCTCTAGGGAGTGAAGTAGTGCCCGTACCGCAAACCGACACAGGTAGGTGAGGAGAGAATCCTAAGACCAGCGGAAGAATTGCAGTTAAGGAACTCGGCAAATTGACCCCGTAACTTCGGGAGAAGGGGTGCCTACGCGAGTAGGCCGCAGAGAATAGGCCCAAGCAACTGTTTAGCAAAAACACAGGTCTCTGCTAAAGCGTAAGCTGATGTATAGGGGCTGACGCCTGCCCGGTGCTGGAAGGTTAAGGGGATTGCTTAGCGCAAGCGAAGGCATGAACTTAAGCCCCAGTAAACGGCGGCCGTAACTATAACGGTCCTAAGGTAGCGAAATTCCTTGTCGGGTAAGTTCCGACCCGCACGAATGGCGTAATGATTTGGGCACTGTCTCAACTGCAAATCCGGCGAAATTGTAGTGCAAGTGAAGATGCTTGCTACCCGCGATTGGACGGAAAGACCCCGTAGAGCTTTACTGTAGCTTAGCATTGAGTTTCGGTATTATCTGTACAGGATAGGTGGGAGACTTGGAAGCAAGGGCGTCAGCCTTTGTGGAGTCGACCTTGGGATACCACCCTGATGATACTGAGATTCTAACCGGACACCATGAAGCTGGTGACGGGACATTGTTAGGTGGGCAGTTTGACTGGGGCGGTCGCCTCCTAAAAAGTAACGGAGGCGCTCAAAGGTTCCCTCAGAACGGTTGGAAATCGTTCGTAGAGTGTAAAGGCAGAAGGGAGCCTGACTGCGACACCCACAAGTGGAGCAGGGACGAAAGTCGGACTTAGTGATCCGGTGGTACCTCGTGGGAGGGCCATCGCTCAACGGATAAAAGCTACCTCGGGGATAACAGGCTGATCTCCCCCAAGAGTCCACATCGACGGGGAGGTTTGGCACCTCGATGTCGGCTCGTCGCATCCTGGGGCTGAAGTAGGTCCCAAGGGTTGGGCTGTTCGCCCATTAAAGCGGCACGCGAGCTGGGTTCAGAACGTCGTGAGACAGTTCGGTCCCTATCCGTCGCGGGCGTAGGAAATTTGAGAGGAGCTGTCCTTAGTACGAGAGGACCGGGATGGACTGACCTCTGGTGTACCAGTTGTTCTGCCAGGAGCACCGCTGGGTAGCTATGTCGGGACGGGATAAACGCTGAAAGCATCTAAGCGTGAAGCCCACCTCAAGATAAGATTTCCCATGACGTAAGTCAGTAAGACCCCTTGAAGAACACAAGGTTGATAGGCTAGAGGTGTAAGCACAGCAATGTGTTAAGCTGACTAGTACTAATAGGTCGAGGACTTGACCTAAAACACATTCTTATGTGCAATTTTCAGAGAACAAGCTTCTCTAGTATCTGGTGATAATAGCGTGAGAGTTACACCCGTTCCCATTCCGAACACGATGGTTAAGACTCACAGCGCCGATGGTACTGCTCGGGAGACTGAGTGGAAGAGTAGGACGTTGCCAGGTTATGGATCTTTAGCTCAGTTGGTTAGAGCAACCGGCTCATAACCGGTTGGTCCGGGGTTCGAGTCCCTGAAGGTCCACCATTTGGGGGTATAGCTCAGCTGGGAGAGCACCTGCCTTGCACGCAGGGGGTCAAGAGTTCGAATCTCTTTATCTCCACCATAAGAAAACCATGAACTTTTGTTCATGGTTTTTTATTTTATTTGTTAATATATATTAAAAAATATAAAATAAAATTATAGCAATTTAAATACTAACAAATATGAGGTGAATTATGGGACTTTATAGGGTAAAGCAATTTATATGGGCTGCCTTTAGTAAAGTAACAAAGGATGACATAGAATATGTGAATTGTATTCTAGATACTGAAGAGCAAAAGTTATTTTTCATGTTATCAGTATCAGAACAAAAGCACTGTATTAGAGTAGCCCATGATGTTGAAAAGTTTTTAGAAGATATCAAGGATAAATCAGCCTTGTCTATAAGTAAAGAAGATTTTAAAAAAGTTGCTTTGCTTCATGATATAGGTAAAATAGAGAAAAGAATAAATATAATAGATAAATCGTTATTAGTAATAATGAACAAAATTTCACCAAGTAATCTCAGAAGGTTAACGAAGGTTAAAAAAGTGGATGTATACTTTAACCATGCTGAAAAGGGGTATGAAATTCTAAAAGAACTAAAGAGATATGATGATAGATTTCTATACTTAGTGAGAAATCATCATAACAATGGTATAATAAATGATGAGGAATTAGATATATTAAAGCATGCGGATGGCCTAAACTAAATAAGATAATAGGGTGGTGAGAGAATGAATTCAAAGGAAAGAAGAAAGTATATATTAAATAAGTTGAGATCCGATAATGAACCTCAGAAAGGACATATACTAGCCTCAGAAATGGGGGTAACAAGACAAGTAATTGTAAAGGACATTGCCATATTAAGAGCAGAGGGAGAAAATATTATAGCTACACCAGAAGGTTACATTATACCATCGAATTATTCTTATAAGGTTAAAAGATTAATAGCCGTATGCCATAAAAGAGAGGATATTGAGGAAGAGCTAAAAATTATAACTAAGTATGGAGCAACTATAGAGGATGTTATTGTTGAACACCCTCTATATGGTGAAATAAAAGGAATGTTGATGGTTAAGAACTTAAAAGATGTTGAAAGCTTTATGGAGAAATTTAATAAAGAAAAGGCCCAGCCCTTATCGGGACTAACCGGCGGGGTTCATATGCATACAATTGTAGCTGACAGTGAGGGTACCATAGACGCCGTATTAAGTGAATTAAAAGAAAAGGGATACTTAGCCTGTGATTAATTTGCAGAATTGCTAAGCCTATAAATAGGAGGACGACTATGGATTATGATGTATTAGTACTAGGTGGAGGAATCATAGGCTGTGCTGTAGCCTATGAGCTATCAAAATATAGTTTAAATATAGCATTAATAGAAAAGGATTATGATATTGCCGATGATGTAGCTTTGACCAATACAGCTATTGTTTATGACGGAATGGAATGTGAAGATACTCTAATGGCAAAGCTTGAGTTTATGGGAAATTCGATGTTCAGTGAAATAACTAAGAAATTTAACATACCATTTAAACGATGTGGTTCACTGATAACAGCAGAAGGGGCTAAAGGTGTAGAACAAATAGAAAAAATGTATAAAAGTGCTCAACAAAGAGGCATTGATTACGTGGAGCTACTTTCAGGAGATGAAGCAAGGACAAAGGAATCATCTCTGAGTAAAAGTGTTGTAAAAGCCTTATATTCGCCAAATACAGGGGTTGTATGCCCGTATGACCTTGCTATAGCCTATGGAGAGGTAGCTTTTGATAATGGAGTCATTTTCAGATTATCTGAAGAGGTCGTTGACATAGAAAGTATATCTAAAGGAGTAAGGGTTACTACAAATAAAAATAAGTTCACTTGTAAGGTAGTGGTTAATACTACACCTGGTGATCATTATAGTATCGATGCGGACAGAAAACTAGCCTATAAACAGGAAGAATATATTAATTATTTTGTATTAGAAGAGGAAGAGAAGGATACCTATTCAAAAATAGTATTTTCACTTGGAGAAGATGGAGATACGGCATACTACATAAATACGCTAATGGAACATAACTTGGTTTCTGTAAGGACAAAGAAAGTACTAAATCTTGAGGAAACACTGAATAAGGCTGTGAGTCTAGTTGGTGAGGTAGATAAAAATCAAATCGATAGCTTTTATTCTTCACCTTATAGGAGTGATGTAATGATAATTGATGACAGTTATTTAAACAATGGTTATGTTAGGATAACCGGTAACCATTATGGACAGGTAACTATGACACCTTCTATAGCAAAGATGGTATGCGAAACTATAGTTGGCAATTTAAATGCAAAGCTAAGAAAAAACTTTAAAGATAGCCGAAGAGATGTATTTAGGTTTAGAGAATTACCTAACGATGAAAGGCAAAACTTAATAAAGTTAGATAAAAAATACGGAAATATTATATGTACCTGTCAAATGATAACCGAGGGAGAAATTGTAGACAGCATTAGAAGACCTTTAGGAGCAAGAACTCTTGAAGGAATACAGAGAAGAACTGGAGCAACTTTAGGAAGATGTAAGGGATCCTATTGCTTAAATAAAATAATTTCAATATTAGCTAGGGAAACTAATAGGCATGTTACAGAGATTGTTTTGGATTCAAAGAAGTCTAAAATTATATTAAACAGAATTAAGGAGTTTGACAGTGTGTGAGGGATGTATGGGTATGGAATATGGGAAGCAAAATGATAAAGAGAGAAAAGAGGTATTAACTACCCTTGTGAGGGTAAAAGGTTCTGGAGCCGTTAAGGTTGTACCAGTAAAAAGTACTGCACCAATAGATAGAAGCTTATGGCTGGAGTGTTCAAAGGCTCTAAGCAGAATATATGTAGGTGTACCTATAATGATTGGTGATACAGTATGCAAAAACATACTTAATACCGGTGTAGATATTGTTTGTACTAGAAATATAGATAAGATATAAAAATAGTTCAACAAATTTATTTACTTTTTTTATAAAACATGTATATAATGTATCTATGTAAACAAAATAAACATATAACTGTTGAAGAGGACTAGTAACTTATATAGTTTTTAAGAGAGCCAGCGGTTGGTGAAAGCTGGTATACTATATTTGAGAATCCACCTCAGAGGGACTGCGAAGAGCAGTACGGTAAGCCGTTAAAATAATTAAGAGGACCGGAATATTTTTCGGTCAACTAGGGTGGCAACGCGGAGTCTTTCGTCCCTTTTGGGATGATAGACTTTTTATTTTTAGATAGAAATGTAGGAGGTATAAGAGATGCTAGATGTAAAAAGAGTAAGAACTAATCCAGATGAAATAAAAAAGGCGATGCTAGGCAGAAGTTCAGATTTCAATGTATCTTTAATTGATGAAGTTATTCAACTAGATGAGAAGAGAAGAGAGATCTTAGTTGATGTAGAAAATTTAAAAAGTAAAAGAAATCAAGTTTCTGCAGAGATTCCAAAGCTTAAAAAGGCTGGACAGGATGTTGAGCCAATAATGGCAGAAATGAGAAATATCGGTGAAGATATAAAGGTTATGGATGCCAAAGTATCCGAGATAGATGAAAAAATAAAGGCAATTATCTTAAGTATACCAAATATTCCAAATGAAAATGTTCCTGACGGAAAATCTGATGTTGATAACTTGGAAGTTAGAAGATGGGGAGAAACAACAAAGTTTGATTTTGAACCAAAAGCTCACTGGGATCTAGGTTCAAATCTTAATATATTTGACTTTGAAAGAGCTGGAAAGATAACAGGCTCAAGATTTACTGTTTATAAAGGTTTGGGAGCACGATTGGAAAGAGCTATCATAAGCTACTTTTTAGACACTCATACAGAAATTGGGGGATATACAGAAATACTGCCTCCATACTTGGTTAACAGAGATAGTATGACAGGTACAGGACAGCTTCCTAAATTTGAAGAGGATGCTTTCAAGGTTACTAACACAGAATATTTCTTAATACCAACAGCAGAAGTACCTGTAACAAATTTATATAGAGATGAAGTCTTGATGGGGGATACTCTTCCAATAAAACATGTTGCCTACAGCGCATGCTTTAGAGCAGAGGCAGGATCTGCAGGAAGAGATACAAGGGGACTCATTAGACAGCATCAGTTTAATAAGGTGGAGCTTGTTAAGTTCACAAAACCAGAACAATCCTATGAAGAACTAGAAAAGCTTACAAATGATGCAGAAAGAGTACTACAGGGGTTAGGCTTGCCATATAGGGTAGTTAAGCTTTGTAAAGGAGACTTAGGCTTCTCATCAGCTTGTACTTATGATATAGAGGTTTGGATGCCAAGTTACAACAAATATGTAGAAATATCAAGCTGCAGTAATTTTGAGGACTTCCAGGCCAGAAGGGCAAATATAAGATATAAGGATAATCCAAAGGATAAACCACAGCTAGTACATACCCTCAATGGCTCAGGAGTGGCAGTTGGAAGAACAGTAGCTGCTATATTGGAAAACTTCCAACAAGAAGACGGATCAATCTTGATTCCTAAGGTTCTAAGATCATATATGGGATGTGAGAAAATATCAAAATAAATCGATTAAAGAGTAGTGTCAGATGGCATCTTCCAGTAGAAAACCATATTGATGAGATGTTATAATGGTAATGGAATAATATTTAAGGAGGAGCCAAAAAATGATTGCTAAAAGAAGTGTTGCTACTGCAATAATACTCTCATTACTGACTTGTGGTATTTACTTTATTATTTGGATGATAAGTTTAAGTAATGAAGTATCCGCGTATAATGGAGAAAACCAGGAGGGTGGAATGGAATTTCTATTAATGTTGGTTACTTGCGGTATATACGGAATTTATTGGCACTATAAAATGGGACAGAAACTTTTAAGGGCTAAGCAGAGAGCAGGACAATATGCTCAAGACAATAGTATTCTATACTTATTACTTAGCATTTTTGGTCTATCTATAGTTTCTGTTGCTATTATGCAATCACAAGCCAATGAACTATAAGAATTTCATAAAAGAAGAGCATATTAAGACCTTTTGGATACTTGCAGCAATTGGTGCTGTAAGTATCCTTATTGGTTTTCTTACAGACAGAAGTACTTGTCTGTTTTACAACACTACCGGAGTACCATGTCCCGGCTGTGGTATGACCAGAGCGTTTCTTAATTTATTTAATGGCCATATTTCGGAAGCTTTTCATTTCCATCCACTATTTCCTTTAGTATTATTTATACCTTTTCTAATGACCAATAAAAAAAAGATATACTTATACAGCACCATATCTATATTCATAGCTGTATGGTTAATTAGGTTAAAGCTATATTATCCTGATGTTGAACCTATGACTTATCATGAAGATAACTTATTTACTTTTATAAAATCATTAATAGAAAAAGCTTTTTAGAAGTAATATGGAATTTAATCCGTGTATTACAAATAAAAAAATATTATTTTTTATGTTGACATAACATAGTCACCTTGTTATAATAGTATTTGTCACTGAGGTGACTGATATGGAAAGATGGTCGAGTTGGTTTAAGGCACCGGTCTTGAAAACCGGCGTGCGGGTGACCGCACCGTGGGTTCGAATCCCACTCTTTCCGCCATATTTTATTTAATATAATATAGTTTGTAGAGCATGGAGAAATACTCAAGTGGTCGAAGAGGCGCCCCTGCTAAGGGCGTAGGTCGGGTAACCGGCGCGAGGGTTCAAATCCCTCTTTCTCCGCCAAATATGAAGCTTGCAAGATGTAAGCTTCTATTTATTTTTTGTTAATATATAAAAAAGTAATTAGGGCTAAAATTAAAATTTTGAAACTTGTTAATATAGTTTTTGATTTATATAATATAAAATAAATAGAAATATTATAGGGCTGTGGTAATGTATATATAAACTATGCAGAATAGGTTATAATTAAATAAGAGAAATACAATTATCCAATTTCAGTGAGGTAGAGATATTGGATATCTAAGGTATGAGAAGGTATTTCTCGTACCTTTTTTATTACACAATATAAGGGAAAAAAGTATTAACAGGAGTTGATTATATGAGTTTAAGATTTATATATGGAAGAGGAGGCAGCGGGAAAAGCCACTATTGTCTTCAGGAGATAAAGGAAAATATATTAAGAGGAGCTAATCACAAACTTGTATTGTTAGTGCCGGAACAATTTTCATTCCAATCAGAGAGAAATCTGTTAAAGGTTGTAGGAGCTACAGGAATTACTAAGGCAGAAGTTCTAAGTTTTAAAAGGTTAGCTCATAGAGTTTTTAATGAAGTTGGCGGTGTTACCTTAAGAAGGATAGATGATACAGGAAAGTCAATGCTTATATATAACATTTTGGAGGAACTAGGAGGTAATTTGAAGTACTTTGGCAGAGCAAGTAAGCAGCAAGGCTTTATAGATATAGTTTCGGATACCATAGGGGAATTTAAGCGCTATAATATTACCCCGGAAATAATAGAAGGTTCTATGAAAGATTTAGAACAGCAGGATCTAAAGTATAAGCTTCAAGATTTAAAAACTATATATGAAAGGTTTCAGGAAGCTCTACATAAGGAGTACATAGATTCAGAAGATGAGTTAACGCTACTGGCAGAAAAGCTGGACAAATGTTCTGTTTATGATGGTGCAGAGGTATGGATTGATGAATTCTCAACATTCACCCCTCAGCAGTATACCGTTCTTCAAAAGCTTTTAAAAAAGTGCAAAAGGGTGAACATTACTCTCACTAGTGATGAATTAGATAACATCCATACTGTAGACAATACTGATATCTTTTCCGTTACAAAAAATACTGAAAGAAAGTTTATGAGGCTTATACAGGAAAATAATGTAGGCTTTGAAGAAGCTGTAAACCTAAATAAGGATTGTTGCCCACGTTTTTCTGATAATAAGGAACTACAGCATATTGAAAGATATTTCTATGCAGCTCCCTATAGATATTATGAGGGAAAGATAGAAAATTTAAGGATATATAAGGCATTTGACAATTACGATGAGATAGCGATGATATCAAGAGACATTATTAGGCTCGTAAGAGACAAGGGCTATAGATTTAAAGATATTGCAGTAGTATGCAGGGAGCTTGAAAGCTATGAGAAAATAATTGCTGCCATATTTAGAGAATATGGAATTCCGTACTTTTTAGATATGAAAAGAACTGTCAGCGGAAATCCCTTAGTGGTGTTTATAACTTCTGTATTTGATATTTTTACGAAGAATTGGTCCTATGAGACTGTGTTTAGATATCTGAAAACTGGCTTAACCGGTATAGATAATGAAAGTCTTGATTTATTAGAAAACTATGTCTTAGCTAACGGTATAAGAGGAAACCAGTGGACAAGTCATGAATTCTGGAACTATAGGATTAACTATGGTTATGAAAAAGATGAGTTAACCCAGTATGAAACAGCAATATTAAACAAAATAAATGAGGCAAAGGAAATGATAACCGCACCTCTAATAAAGCTTCAAAAGAGTTTAAAGACCAATAACAATGTGAAGAGTATATGTACATCACTGTATGAGTTTTTGATAGAAAGCGGTGCCCTTGAAAGGATAGAAGCTTGGACAAATCATTTTAGGGAACAAGGCCAGATGGAACTTTCCAATGAGTATGATCAAATTGTAGATATAGTAATGGAGACTTTAAATTCTTTGGTGGAAGTTATGGGAGAGGAAAAGCTAGGCATTGATAAATTTATGAAGATCCTAGCTGTAGGCTTCCAAAAGAGAGAAATGGGACTTATACCTATATCTTTAGATGAGGTTATGATAGGCGACATTGCAAGAATAAGAAGCCAAGGGGTAAAAGCCCTATATATTATTGGGGTTAATGATGGTGTTTTTCCTAAGGTTTCAAAGGAAGAGGGAATACTTTCTGATAGGGACAGAGAAATTTTAAGAGACAGTGGAGTAGAGCTGGCAGCAGACACTAAGACTAAAGTCTTTGAAGAACAGTTTTTAGTTTATACAACCTTAACTACCCCATGTAATTATTTAATATTGACCTATCCTATGGCAAACTTTGAAGGAAAAACACTAAGACCTTCGGTTATCATATCCAGAATGAAGAAGATCTTTCCAAAGCTTCAAGAGGAAAGTGAATTAGTAAAGCTGAAGAACCCTGCTTCCAGAATAGAGGCCATTGCAGCGCCGGAACCTACCTTCAATGAATTAGTATCGGCACTGAGAAGGAAGTATGAGGGAGAAGAAGTAGAAGATATTTGGGGAGAAATCTATAAGTGGTATGACAGCAAAGAAGAGTGGAAAATGAAGGCTTCAAGAATATTTAAAGGCTTGGAATACAGTAATGTAGTAGAAAATGTAGATTCGGAAAAGATAAGAAATCTTTATGGAAGGCCGCTGAATTTCAGCGTTTCAAGAATAGAACAATATGCCCAATGTCCTTTTGCCTACTTTGTAAAGTATGGATTAAAGGCGAAGGATAGAAAGGTCTATGAATTCTCTTCACCGGACTTCGGAAGCTTTATCCACGGTATATTGGATAAATTCGCAAAAGTTATAAAGCTTGAGGGAATACAGTGGAAGAAAATATCCAAAGAATGGTGCAGGGAGACTATCTCAATGCTTGTTGACCAAGAACTGGAGATACAGAGTAATTTAATACTAAACAGCTCCTCCAGATATAAGTACATAACAGATAAGTTAAAAAGAATTCTAACCAGGTCTGTTATCATAATGACTGAACATGTAAAGAGGAGCTCCTTTGATATCCTGGCCAATGAGCTTGTTTTTGGTAAGGGAGGAGACCTTCCGCCTATAAAGCTAAGCTTACCTTCAGGAGAAGAAATTCAGCTAAGAGGTAGAATAGACAGGGTTGACTCCATGGAATTGGATGGAGAGACTTACTTTAAGGTAGTAGACTATAAAACCGGAAATAAGAGCTTTTCACTATCAGAGGTATACTACGGCTTACAGCTACAACTGTTAGTATATTTAGATGCTTTATTATCTAATGCTGATGTATATATCCATAAGCAGGCGATACCTGGAGCAATACTTTACTTTAGAGTAGATGATCCTATGGTTAATGGTACTGCCAATATGACTGATGAAGAAATAGAAAAGGCTATATTAAAAAAGCTAAAGATGAATGGTTTAATATTAAAGGATGCCAGGTTAGTAAGGAATATGGATAAAGACATTAATGGTTTTTCAGTGATTATACCAGCTAGGTTGAATAAAGGAGGAGATTTGGCTGATACTTCTTCTGTAGTAACTATGCATCAGTTTGAGATTCTTAGACAGTATGTCAGAGATACAATGATAAGACTTTGTGAGGATATGCTTAACGGTAATATTGAGATAAGGCCAACTAAGGATAAGCAGCATACAGCCTGTAATTATTGCAGCTTTTCAGCTATATGCCAGTTTGATTCTTCTATAAAGGATAATAAGTATAGATATGTGAATAAGAAAAAAGATGAAGAGATATGGAGCTTGATGGAAAGGGCAACGGAAATTGAAGAAGCTGAGGAAGGGAGTGAAGGTTAATGGGAGACACTAAATGGACAAAAGAGCAACAGAGTGCTATAGATACGAGAAATTGTAACCTGTTAGTGGCGGCAGCCGCCGGTTCCGGTAAGACTGCAGTCCTGGTTGAGAGAATTATTAAGATAATTACTAACCCTGATAATCCAGTGGATATTGATAGGTTGTTGGTAGTAACTTTTACCAGTGCAGCAGCTGGTGAAATGAGAGAAAGAATAGGAGAGGCTATATCTAAGGAAATGGATAAGAATCCTGACTCTAAGATGCTGCAGAGGCAGTCTACTTTGCTAAACAGGTCTAATATAACAACAATGCACTCCTTTTGCTTAGACACCATAAGAAATAACTTTCATCAGATAGATTTAGATCCTGATTTTAGAATTGCTGATGAGACTGAATCGGTACTTTTGAAGCAGGAAATTCTACAGGAGCTAATGGAGGACAAATATGACGAAAAGGATAGGGGCTTTTTGTCATTGGTGGAATGCTTTGGCGGATCAAAGGACGATAAGCCATTAGCAGAGCTTATTGATAACCTGTACAGCTTTTCCATGAGCGGCCCTTGGCCAGAAAAATGGCTAAGAGAAAAAGCGGAAGAGTTTAATATAGATGACGACCTTGATATCAGCACAACACCCTGGGGAAAGGTACTGCTTCAGGATATAAAAATAGAGCTTTTTAGTGCCAGAGATAAGCTTAAAAGGGCTATGGAGATCTGCAGTGAGGCTCAGGGACTTGAGGGCTATGGGGCTACTATTATGGAGGATATTGCAATTATAAATAGGCTTATTGGTGCTCTGGATAAAGACTTTATGGAACTGTTTAAGGAATTTAATACTGCTGATTTCGCCAATTTAAAGAGGGCGTCCAAGGATGCGGATAAAGAGGCCCAAGAGGAAGTGAAAGATTTAAGAAATGACGTAAAGAAAAAGATAATCGGTATGAGAAATGATATATTTACCCTTTCGCCGGAGGAAATGAGAGAAAGTATAAAGGCCATGTATCCTGTGATGAAGGCTCTTTCAGAAATAGTTATAGAGTTTGACAGAAGGTACTCAGAGAGAAAAAGGGAAAGAGGCATGCTGGATTTTAATGATTTAGAACATTTTTGCCTCAAGATATTAACAGAGGTAAATGAGGCAGGAGAAATAGTACCTTCACCGGTAGCTGAGAGCTTTAGAGAGAAGTTTGAAGAAGTGTTGGTGGATGAGTATCAAGACAGTAACAATGTGCAGGAAACCATAATAAACATGGTATCTAGAAAGCTCACCGACAGACCTAATGTATTTATGGTTGGGGATGTTAAGCAAAGTATTTATAGGTTCAGACAGGCAAAGCCGGAGCTGTTCCTTGAAAAGTATAATACATATTCTATTGAAGATGGAAGCCTAGCAAGAAAGATACTGCTCTTTAAAAACTTCAGAAGCCGCTTTGGCATTATTAGTTCTGTAAACTATGTGTTTAAACAGCTTATGTCCGAGACTGTGGGGGAATTAGACTATACGGATATAGAGGCCTTAAATTTAGGTGCCAACTTTGAAGAAATTCATGAAGAGGGTACTGTAGTGGGAGGTCCAACGGAGCTTCATATAATAGATAGAAGTGGTGAAGCTGGAGAGGAAGATGAAGAAGGCCAAGAAGAGTACTATGGTGAAGAAGTGGCAGAAGTGGCCAATCAGCTGGAACAGGAGGAATTAGATAATATCCAGCTGGAAGCCAGACTTGTAGCAAAGAGAATTAAAGAACTTATGTCACCGGCTCAGGAAGGCAAGTTTAAGGTATACGATAAGGATATTAAAGGATATAGACCTGTGAGATACAGGGATATAGTGATATTGATGAGAGCAACCTCTCAGTGGGCTCCAGTATTTACTGAGGAATTGACAATGGAAGGAATTCCGGTATATGCAGATTCTAACACAGGCTACTTTCAGACCGTAGAAATTAGAACTATGCTGTCCCTGCTGCAAATCATAGATAACCCTTATCAAGATATACCGCTGCTGGCTGTAATGAGAGCACCTATCTTTGGCTTTACTCCCGAGGATTTGATTGAAATCAGAATGATGGATAGAGAAAAATACCTTTATGAAAATATAAAGTCACTTTTGGATGAGGAACAATCAGAGGTTGCCCTAGGTCTTGATTCAAAGGTTAAAATCTATGAGGAGAGTCTTAAGGAAAAGGCAAAAAATTTCTTGACCTCCTTAGAAAAATGGAGAAAGTTATCTATTCATATGCCAATAGATGAATTTATTTGGTATCTTTATATGGATACTTCTTACTATGGCTATGTAGGGGCTATGCCCAACGGAGCACAAAGGCAGGCTAATTTGAGGATCCTGTTCCAAAGAGCTAAACAGTATGAGCAGACCAGCTTTAAGGGATTATTCAATTTCATAAACTTTATAAACAGGCTCAGAGGCAATTCAGGCGACATGGGAAGTGCTAAGACCCTTGGAGAAAATGAAGATGTAGTTAGAATTATGAGTATCCACAAGAGCAAGGGACTTGAATTTCCTGTGGTAATACTGGCGGGTTGCGGAAAACAATTTAATCTTATGGATTTAAACAAGAGAATATTATACCATGAGGAATTAGGTTATGGACCGGACTATGTGGATTATGTAAGAAGGCTTACCTTCCCAACTATTAAGAAGATGGCTATAAAGAAGAAATTCAAATTAGAGAGCCTATCGGAGGAAATGAGAATACTTTATGTTGCCTTGACGAGAGCTAAAGAGAAACTCATAATAACCGGTTCTGTGGCAAACTTAGAGAAGGCAGCGGCAAGATGGTGCAATGCAGCTAATCAAAGTGAAAAAAGGGTACCGGAATATGAGGTTGTTAAGTGCAGAACCTATATAGACTGGATTGGTATAGCCTTGGCAAAGCATAAGGATGGAGAAAGTATAAGAAAAGCAGCAGACAGCTATGTCAATATTACTCCAGAAGATGAATCATCCACATGGCAGGTAAAGATTTGGAGTAAAAGTGACATTACTGTGGATAAAAAAATTGAGACTGTGGATGAATCTCAGGAGGAAAAGAACCTGTTTATCAACAGGCCAACCATGCCAGAATACTCTGAGGAAATAAAAAGAAGGCTGGATTGGAGATATAAATATATAGAGGCTGCTCAAATTCCTGCCAATGTCAGCGTATCGGAATTAAAACGGGCAGCAGCAGAGGACATAGATGACGGAAATGTAGTGAGCATATATAAAACTCAAAGCATTCGAAAGCCAAAGTTCCTGCAAGAGGAAAAGGGTCTTTCTGCAGCGGAAAAAGGTACAGCGGTGCACTTTGCTATGCAGTACTTGGATTTGAATAAGGTTAATACTACAGAGGAAATACAGGCTCAAATAGACCTAATGGTTGAAAAAGCCTTTATCACCGAAGAACAAGCAGCTGCTATAAAACCCTACAGAATACTTAAATTCTTTAATAGTTCACTTGGGCAGAGATTGCTTAAGGCTTATAAGGCTGGGGTAAAAATTCATAGAGAAGTTCCTTTCTATATAGATATGCCTGCCACAACAATAGATCCTAGCCTGTCAAAGGAAATATACGAAAAAGAAATGGTGAGACTTCAAGGGGTTATTGACGGATTTTTTGAGGAAGACGGCGGTCTAGTACTTTTTGACTATAAGACCGACTATGTGGGAGAAGATGTAACTGTAGAGGATATTAAGGAACGTTATAAAATACAAATTAAGTATTACAGTGATACCTTGGAGAAAATTATGGGGATACCAGTGAAAGAGAAGTACTTGTACTTATTTTATAGCGGAGATATTGTTGACATGAAGTAAAAATGAGATTAAGCAGTTTAAGACAGCAACTTGAGCTGTCTTTTTTTATGACTTATACAAAGCTTGTTTCTTATAAATACTTCAGAGCATATGGACATATTTTAATATTAAGCTCTGTTACAGGAAAGTTTTGGTAAAGCTTGTATGTAAAATAATTGAAAAAAATACAAAATTTATTTATAATAAGTTTTATATGAATTATTTAGATTTAACTTTTGAATCAGAAATTTATACTGAATATGGATTAGTAAACATTACTTAAATATTGAATGTGGAATTATGTTTTGGGAGGTTTTGCGTGGGTATGGTTACGAAAAAGTGGCTAAAATACTTTGTTATTTCCTTTAGTATATTTATACTTATAGCATTAGGTATTTATATAAATAAGTACAATCATAGAGATATTAGCGTTAATAAGTTCAAATCTGAGGTTGTACTTGAGCCTATAAAGATTAACCTTAATGGGATAAACATTATGATAGATCCAAGAATAGAACTTCTTTCAGTAGTTCAATTTTTAAGTAGTTATGATGAAAAGTATGATTTAATAACTAATGAGAATTTTGCTTACAAGGATGTAATAAATAATTACTTTTCCCAGTATTCAAATCATCAAGTTATTAAAACTTTTGACAAGATGAGCAGTGAAGGTTTTTGTTTTGATGCTCCTCCAACAGCAATGCTTTACTTATCCAATCCTTTAGAACTATTTCAAGTACATGAATTAAATAACTACCTTAAAAAAAGATCAGGCGGGAAGGAATTTGAAAAGTTTATTTCTCAGCTAAGGGAGTTTGCTATTGAGTCTTCCTTTGATAAGTTCTACAATGATAATAAAGAGGTTTATAAGAACATACTTGAGAAAAATGCTAAGTTGTTAGAAGGGACAAGTTATATAAATGACATAGAAAAATACTATAACTTAAAAAATAATAGCTATAATATAATTTTAGCACCAATATTTCATCCCGGCGGCTTTGGGCCCAAAGTAAAAAGTGAAAATGGGTCACATGATGTATATAGCATTCAGGGACCAATGTTTGTACAAGATAATATACCGATGTTTGGGGATAAGGATAACTTTATGTATCTGGTATGGCATGAGTTTAGCCATTCATTTGTAAATACATTAACCGAAGAAAACATAAACGAAGTTAATAAATATATAAAGTTATTTGATCCATTAGCTGATGTAATGGGTAAACAAGCATATAACACTTGGGAAGTTTGCGTAAATGAGCACATTGTACGAGCTGTAACTTCGAGATTGATCTATATTCATCAAGGAAAGGATAAATATGAAAGTGCTATTGCCTATGAGAAATCCAAGGGATTTATCTATGTAGAAGATTTGGCTAATAAGCTTGAGGAGTTCGAGAGGAATAAAGATAAGTACAAAGATTTTAAGGAATTTTATCCGGAGTTAATTGAAGTTTTTAAAGTATTGAGTGAAGAGAAGTAAAAAAAGTTAATTTACAAGGGGGAAAATCATGGCTACATGGATAAGTCATTTTAGAATAGCAGATTATTTCTTAAATAAGCTGGATGTTGAGAAAAAGGAATTTATAGTAGGTAATATTGGACCGGACTGTGGGGAGCCCAATGAAGATTGGAGCAAGTTCACACCTCCAAGCAGCGTTACCCATTGGACAACAAGTGGAAAGAAGAGTGAGATAGACCCGGAGGCCTTTTATAATAGGTATCTCATAGATTCTAAATCGTTAAGCAAGAAGAAGTACTCTTTTTATATTGGATATTATCTCCACCTATTAACGGATGTAGAATTTACAAAACTAGTGGCTGTTCCTAAGTTTGAAAAGTATGCCAAGGAGCTTGAACAAGACCGGAATTTTATTTGCACTATGAAGGAAGACTGGTATGATATAGATCATTTGTACTTAAGGAACCATCCGGAATTTTATGCTTTTAAGGTATTTTCAGAAATTGAGGAGTTTCCAAATGATTATTTGGATTATTATTCACAGACGGCTATTATAAAACAGATAAAATATATAACAAATTTCTATAAAAGCTTTGAAGGCAATTTGGATAGGGAGTATTCCTACTTGACGCCGGAGGAAACGGAAGCATTTTTTTATAAGGCTTGTGAGAATATCAAGAATAAGCTGATAGAAAAGAGGATCTTAAAAGATAATTAAGCCATAGGATGAGAGAGGGGAATTAGATGCTTTTTAATTATGAAATAGGTCTGAAAGAATTTAACCCAGAAAATATGAAAATAAATCATAGGGAAGCGGTTAGGGCAGTTATTATAAGAGATAATAAACTTCTAATGGTGCATTCAAATAAAGGAGATTATAAGTTTCCCGGCGGTGGTATAAATAGTGGAGAAAGCTATGAAGAGGCGTTAAAGAGAGAAGTTAGGGAAGAAACCGGATATATTATCAATAATATAAAAGCCAGAATAGGAACAATTATATCAAGGAATATAGACGAGTATGAAGAAAATGCTGTATTCGAAATGATATCTAATTATTATTTATGTGAAGTGTCAGAGGGACAAACACATCAACAATTGGATGACTATGAGGCAAATCTGGAGTTTTGTCCTAAGTGGATGACTTTAGGAGAAGTAATTCATTTGAATGAAGAAATTCTTAAGCAAGACAATATAGATAAAAATCCATGGGTATATAGGGAAAATTTGGCTTTAAAGGCATTGAGTTCAATTTTAAATTGTAAAGGCAACCAATAAAGGTTGCCTTATAGTTGCAATATAGCATTAGAAGTAAAATAATAAAATCTCTTGGCATCCTCAGTAAATTCAGCATATTCCGCAATTAATTATAATTTAGTAGGCAGTATCTCAATCCAGTATTCATCAGGGTCATTGATGAAATATATTCCCATGCTGGGGTTTTCATAGCAAATACAGCCCATTTTTTCATGATGGGTATGAGCTTCTTCAAAACCTAGGGCTTCTTTATAAAAGGCAAGACTTTTTTCTAAGTCTAGGACATTTATGTTATTATGATCAAATTTGAATTTCATAATAAAAACCTCCAATATATAGTATTTTTTAGGCTTAATAAATCTTCCCTGTGGATCAAAGGCTTGAGCATAATTACTGTATTGGAGCAAAATACTTTATAGAGAAACTAAAACCAAAGTTTTTAATACCAATGCATTTTGGAGAGGTATATGAAACCACTTCGAAATTTAAGGCTGAAACAGAAGCAAAAAATACTAAAATTATTGAAATAGAGAAAAAAGGACAAGAGTTTAGGTTAACCGTAGAAAGTATCAACAGATGATATGGATAAAATTTCATGTGGATAAATGGGCTTTTTATAGCGAAATTTACCAATATATTTATAAATAAGGCTTTGAGAACAAAGTTAGTCACATTAGTCACAGAGTTATCAACAGATTTTTTGGGGAAACTAACAAGTTATCCACAGGAGTCAATAAAGTTGTCCACAAAAATTTAATATGTAATAATATAGACGCAGGATATAAATCACTGCGTCTTAAATTTGACTAAGGCCTCTTTATAGTAGCCGCTCCAGTATAAATCCAGACCTTCTTTATATATTATATCTATTATATTTTGTTATAAAACCATTATTTTTCCCCTTTGCTCATAGCCTCGGCCTTCTTTGTGCAACTTTCCATAGCAGAGATTATGGTTCCTCTGAAGTTATTCATTTCCAAGGAATATACCGCCTCTATGGTTGTGCCTCCCGGTGAGCAAACCTTATCCTTTAGGCTGCCGGGATGTTCTCCGGTTTCCAATACCATTTTGGCAGCTCCTAATACAGCCTGAGCTGCGAACTTATAGGCCTTATCCCTTGGCATTCCACGCAGTACCGCACCGTCAGCCAGGGCTTCTATAAACATAAATACATAGGCAGGAGAGGATCCGCTTACTGCCGGTATGGAATCCATAAGCTTTTCATCTATGACCTCTGCTTTGCCGAAGCTTTCAAAAATGGATATAGCATCTTTCAGATCTTCATCTGTCACACTACTGTTTTTAGATAGGGCGGTCATTCCTTCTCCCACCAGGGCAGGAGTGTTGGGCATAGTTCTTACTACTTTCATGTCTCTGCCAAAGGCTCTTTTAACAAAGTCAATGGTGATACCTGCTGCAATGGTTATTATAAGAACATCCTGCTTTACAACCGGCGAAATTTCCTTTATTACCTTCTCGTAGATATTTGGCTTTACTGCAAGGATTATTATATCGCTGAAGGAAGCCACTTCAGTGTTATCTAGAGTAGTCAACAAACCATACTTGTTTTTCATACTATGTAAAAAGCTTTCGTTCATATCGGAGGTTATAATATTTTCCGGTGAAGTTATACCGGACTTGATTATTCCGCCTATCATTGCCTGGCCCATGTTTCCACAGCCAATAAATCCAATCTTTTTATTCATCTTAATTGCTCCTCTCATCCTTTTGATTTTCTGAAATATATTTTTGAGCCATATCTTTTAACAGCTCCTTATTGTTTAATTCCGGTGATTCTAAAACCACTTCTAATAAGTGATTAAGTACAGTACCCATAAACTTACCGGGTTTTACTCCAAGGGCTATAAGGTCACTGCCATTAATTGCAAGGTGCTTCAAGCTTAAGGGCTGCCTTTGTTCTAAAATTTGCCTGGACTTTCTTTTTAAGTAGTCTATGCCCGAGAAATCAAAGGGGGGAGCACTGGATAGTACATCAGACTCCTGAAGATTGAAGAGATCGTCTAGATTCTCTTCTCCTACCCTTGTGATTATCTTTTTTATTGTAGAATTTCTCAGATTATCATATCTGGACATGTGATCATAAACCAGATTTGTTACCTTTTTTATAGTATCATTGTCATAACGAAGCTTTTTTAATATGTACTCACTCATCTCCACACCTTTGGTATTATGGTCATAAAAATGTCCGATGCCTTTGGAATCAATGGAAAAGGTAACGGGCTTTGCTATGTCGTGAAGCAGGGCAGAAAGTCTCAAGGCAAGCCTAGGTTCTGTGTTGTCTATTACCATCAGAGTATGATGATATACATCCTTATGGTGATGAGGATTTCTCTGATCAAAGCCAACCATAGGGAGAACCTCCGGCAAGAAGTACTGCAAAAGACCGCTTAACCGTAGATTTTCTATTCCAAGAGAAGGCTTTTTGGACAGAAGTATCTTTGAAAATTCATCCCGTATTCTTTCTCTGCTGACATTCTTTATGAGCTCACAATTTAGTTTTATGGCTTCAAAGGTCTTTTCTTCTATGTGAAAACCTAATTGGCAGGAAAATCTTATAGCCCTAATCATTCTCAAAGCATCTTCATTAAATCTGTCATGGGCATTTCCTACAGTCCTGATAATTTTCAATTTTATATCCTTTATTCCATTGAAGGGGTCTGAAATGCCATTGGTAGGATTATAAGCTATGGCATTTATGGTAAAGTCCCTGCGGCTTAAATCCTCCTCAAGTTTTGTGGTGAAAATAACTTCATCTGGGTGCCTATTGTCGGTATATTCACCATCGATTCTATAGGTAGTGACCTCAAAGGGCTCATTTTCAATCATGACGGTAATGGTGCCATGCTTTATGCCAGTAGGAATAGTATGTTTAAAGGTACGAATAATAACCTCAGGTAGGGCATTTGTTGTAATATCCCAGTCATTTGGTGTTCTGCCTAGGATGGTATCCCGGACACAACCACCTACAGCATAAGCTTCAAAGCCATCTTTCTCAAGCTGCTGTATTATATATTCAACCTTCTTTGGTATGGTTATATTCATAGGTACACCTCAATTCAAGTTTTGGTATATCTTCATAGTATTATTATATCAATAAAATATAGGTTTATATAATAAAGTTTCTGAGATAATGTATTGATTAGTGCTTTTTAATAATAAATAATTTATAATTAAAAACAAGGTAAATAATAATATAATAGTATAAGTTTTGAAGGGAGATTCATATAGATGGCAAATATAAATGAGTTTGAGGCCGGTAAAAGAATAGAGGGCTTTTATCTTATTAGATCAGTTGATTGTAAAACCACAAACAGCAATAATAAAAAGTACATGGACTTTACCTTATGGGATAAAACAGGTGAAATAAATGCTAAGCTCTGGGAAGTGGCAGAAGGAGAGGAAAGCAAGTATTCAGCCAATACAGTCATAAAGGTCAGAGGAACAGTTCTAGCTTGGCAGGGTTCTCTTCAATTAAAGATTGAAAAGATTAGAACTACAACACCTGAAGATAAACTGGATGTATCAGAATTTGTTCCTACAGCTCCATATCCGGCAGAGGAAATGTATGCAGTAATAAAGGGCTATGTAGATTCCATAAAGAATTCTGATATACGGATGATTGTGGATATAATCCTGGAAGAATATAAAGATAAGATAATGTACTACCCTGCGGCAAAGAAAAATCATCATTCTATAAGATCAGGATTGCTATACCATGTGTCTACAATGCTGAGGGCCGGAGAAAAGCTATGTGAAATATACACTTCTTTAAATAAGGATTTATTATATGCTGGAGTAATTCTTCACGATCTGGCAAAGATGGAAGAAATGGACTCCAGCGAACTGGGTATAGTAAGTGACTACACTATAGAGGGTACACTGCTTGGACATATAATTCAGGGTATCAAGAATGTAGAGGTTGTTGGCCAAAGACTTGGAGCTGATAAAGAGGTCATTATGCTCCTTCAACATATGATTCTGTCCCATCATTATGAGCCTGAGTACGGTAGTCCTGTAAAACCAATGCTTCCAGAGGCTGAGATACTGCACTATCTGGATATCATAGATGCAAGAATGTTTGATATGACCAGAGTTACAAAAGAAATCAGCGGTGGAACCTTCTCTGAAAGGCTATGGTCATTGGAAAACAGAAGAATATATAAACCGATGCTGGAAAGAGAAGAATAATTCACAATTAGGACATCATTTGATGTCCTTAAAAATTGCATTAAAAATTTTACATAGAAAAAGATATATATGAGAAACTAAAGAGTTTACAAATTGGAGGATTAACTATGACGGAAGAAAGAGAAGCAAAAGTATTTAAGGACCGTTGGTGGATTCTATTGATAGTGGTAATCTCACCCTTTATGTCAACCCTGGACAGCAGTATTGTAAATGTGGCACTGCCGGTAATGGCTGATGAGATGTCCGTAGATATGGCTTCTATAGAATGGGTAGTTACCAGTTACTTAATTGTAATATCCGGAACCATATTGTTTTTTGGGAGACTTGGAGATATAAAAGGAAAGACCACAGTGTTCAAATGGGGATTTTTTATATTTACCCTTGGCTCACTATTTTGCGGGATAGCAAAAACTCTTCCCATGCTTATAATTTCAAGAGTAGTACAGGCTATAGGTGCTGCAGGAACTATGGCAAACAGCCAGGGAATTATTACGCACATATTTCCTTCAAAGGAGAGAGGCCGGGCTTTGGGAATATCTGCAACCGCCGTTGCCCTTGGAACTATGATTGGACCACCACTAGGGGGCTTAATAGTATCAGCCTTTAAATGGCAGTACATATTTTTAATTAATGTACCTGTTGGAATTGTTGCTATTATTGCTGCTATGAGAATACTGCCTAAGGGGGCCAGAAAAGATGAAAGTATAGACTTAAAAGGAGCCATATTATTTGGAATATCTATTGCTCTTACTTTCTATACACTTTCAAAGGGTCAGCAGATTGGTTATGGAAATTCTATGATCATTACAGCTTTTGCTGCAGCCATGGTATTACTTATAGCATTTATCATGCTTGAAAGAAGAATTGTACACCCACTGTTAGATTTAACTATATTTAAAAATACCATATTTTCCTTAAGTATTTTTACAGCCTTTATATCTTTTACTTCCATAGGAAGTGTAAATATCTTGCAGCCTTTCTACCTGCAAAATGTGATTAAGCTTACTGCTGCAGCTACAGGCTTGGTTATGATGATATATCCAATCACAGTTTCTATTGTGGCCCCTATCAGCGGAAGTCTATCCGATAAGGTAGGGTCAGAGTTCTTGACTTTTTTAGGTCTATTATTTACATTGACAGGACTTTTCTTAATGTCTACACTTAATGAGTATTCAAGCATAGGAACAATGGCAATATTTACAGTTATTTTAGGTATAGGAAATGGCCTGTTTCAATCTCCCAATAACTCCTTAGTAATGTCTGCTGCAACACAAAGCAAGCTAGGGATTGCCGGAAGCATAAATGCCTTTGTGAGAAATTTGGGAATGGTCACAGGAGTATCCATATCCACAACGTTATTATATAGTACAATGAGTAATAAGCTTGGAACAAAGGTATCAGGATATGTTGCAGGAAGAGATGATGTATTTGTTTATGGTATGAGATATGTTTATATAACTGCAGGTTTAATTTGCTCTGTGGGAGTACTTTTGACGGCGGTGAGATTATACCAAAATAAAAAATTAAAAATCAGATTTAAAAAATGAAATCCAGTAGCAGCTGGATTTCTATATTTGGATAAATAACTGAAATATTGGATTGGGATAGAGCTTTGTAATAAAATAGGCACGTTCTGCACCAACGATACACAGAATACGTTTATCTTTATTGTCAGCTACTACTTGATTTTAATTTCCCCTATGTAATTTTTATATAGAATAGAAGAGTAAGTAAGATATATTTTTATTTTAATTCAGCGTTAAAACAGAAAAATTCCTTATTGTTAAAATGTTGATAAATACACCTTACTTTGCTAAAATCAATGTATATAACGAAGATTTATATAAATCAAATCTAATTAGAGTGAGGATTTTTATGGCAAGTATAAAGGATGTGGCTGAAAGATCAGGGGTTACAGTAACTACGGTTTCAAGAGTATTAAATAATAGGGGATATATTAGTGAAAACACTCGACAAAAGGTTTATAAGGCTATGGAGGAACTAAACTACCAACCAAATGAAATAGCCAGAGCTCTTTTGAAACGAAAGTCAAATTTAATTGGACTTATAATACCTAATGTATCGCACCCTTTTTTTGCTGAGCTTACAAACTACGTCGAGTATTATGCGTATAAAAACGGGTACAAGGTATTGCTATGTAATGCCTATCAAGATAGTAAAAAAGAAAAAGAATACATTAATATGTTAAAGAGAAATCAAGTTGACGGTATTATAATGGGAAGTCATACTCTTGAGACAGATGAATATCAAAATTTGAATATGCCTATAGTAGCTATAGACAGGTTTTTATCAGAGGACATTCCATATATAACATCAGATAACTATAAAGGTGGAGAAATTGCTACAAGCCTTCTCATAGATAAAGGTTGTAAAAAGTTAGCCCACATAAGTGGTCCATTAAGATTAAATACACCTGCAAATAAAAGGTATGAGTCTTTTATTGATGTTGTAAGAAAAAATAATAAGCCCTATGTAGTTATCGAAACAAAACTTAATAGTTTCGATAAGGAGGGATATAAGAGAATGATTTATACATTATTTAAAGAGCACCCTGATATTGATGGTATTTTTGCCAGCAGTGATCTGATTGCAGCTTGTATAGTTGAAGTTTCAAGTGCCCTGGGGAAGAAGATCCCTGAAGATATAAAGATAGTCGGATATGATGATACTTATATTGCATCGTTGATTGTTCCTGCACTAACAACCATCAGTCAGCCTATTAAAAAAATTGGAGAGATGGCAGTTGAGGTAATAATAAATGAGCTCAATGGAACAGAGGTTATTAAAAGCAACATATTACCGGTAAGTCTAGTTGAACGCAAAACAACATAAAAGGTATTTGATTAAAGTGGCGTGCTGTAATGATTAATTTATATCATTTCAGCACAGCCTTTTTTATATGCTGCTATTTATAATTAAATGTAACTAAAAAAGTTTATGTAAACGGTTGACATATGAAAAAAATAAGTATATACTAAAAATATATCAAACGTTTGACATATTTTTTACGGTGATATGTTAATCGTTTAATATATTATAAAAATGGAGGGGTAAAATATGAAAAAGTTTTTATCAATTGTTCTGGCAGTGGCCCTTGCTTCATCAATGGCAGGGTGTAGCTCAGCATCAACCTCAACCTCAAAGGACTCTCAAAATACATCAGAAGGCACGACAAATGAAAAAGTTAAAATAATAGTAACAAACGGAAAGGGTGAAATTGCCCAGCAGTTTGAACAGGCAGCAAAAGACTTTATGGCTGCAAATCCAGATATCATTGTGGAGCCTTATTCAGTGGCGGTAGGAGACTCTGTTAACATTCTTGATAAGCTTACAGCTTCAGGAGAGGTTGTCTCACTTGCTATGGTGGAACCAAGCTCTGTATCTGGAAGTGGTAAGTACCAAGCTATGGCAGCGGATTTGTCAAATGAAAAGTGGAATCAGGAAACAGTATATGGGTTTAAGAACGATGAAGGGCAGATTGTTGGATTTCCCTTTGCTATAGAAGGTTTTGGACTAGTTTACAATCAAAAGGTGTTAGATAAAGCAGTTGGTGGTACATTTGATCCATTTACAATAAATACACGAGATAAACTTATAGAGCTGCTTGATAAAATTCAAGCCAGCGGTATAAAATATCCAATAGCGTATCAGACAGAGGCTTGGTCTGTTGCTAATCATTACAGTTCACAATTCATAAATCAATCTAGTGATCCAGTTGCTTTAAACAAACAGATGATTAATGGTGAATTTGATTTTGCTAATAACGCAATATGGAATGGATACTATGACACTATGGATTTATTAGCATCCACCCAATATAACAAATATGGAGAGCGTCCACTTGGTCAATATTATGATGATGCTCATCTATCCGTTGGTAAAGGTGAAAGTGCTATGCTATTTAATGGAAACTGGGCTTATGATTCCCTAAAGGCTGTAGCAGGTGATAGCTTTGGATTTATACCGGTTCCGGTAGACAACGATCCGAACAATCCTTTAAATAATAAAATTGTTGCCGGACCAACTCAAATTATGATAGTAAATAAAAATGCAACTCCTCAACAGCAAGAAGCAGCGAAAAAATTCTTGAACTGGTTGGTATATGATCAAGTTGGACAAGATTTCATTGTTAACAAGTCCCAAATAGTATCTGCTTTCAAGAACAACCCTAATAAGGTAACAAATCCATTAGGAAAAGCGATAGCTGAGGCTATAGAAAAAGATAAGACAATATCCTTCAGTACGAACTACGTTGACACTGCTGAATATATGAATACATTGGGACCTGAAGTTCAAAAGTATATTGGCAAGAAAAGTACACGTGCAGATTTGGCAAAAGCCTTTGAAACATATTACAAGTCAAAGAAAAAGTAATTAAAATAACAAATTGAATTGAAAAAGTGGGTGAGTTTTAAACTCACCCATCAGTTTAGTAGAGAAATTAATGGTAGTTTTGCAGCGTACAAGTTTTTATTCAAATTAGAAGTGGAGGTAGCTTATGATATCGGAAAAAAAGCCATTGAAAAAACTTGGTGAGCAGATGTTCTTCACTCTTCCCACCATATTGGTATTTTCTATTACTGTATTAATTCCCTTTATATATGGTATATATCTAACCTTTATGAAAATGCCAACAGTTATAAGTACGCCGGTTTTTACCGGTCTATCCAATTATATAGCTGCAATTAAGGATCCTAAATTCTGGTCATCAATGGGGTTAACAGTAAAATATGTCTTATCTTCTATTTTTCTTGTAAATGCTTTGGGATTTACCTTAGCATACCTTGTTACTTCAGGCATTAGAGGACAGAACTTTTTTAGAACCTCTTTATTTACTCCCAATCTTATCGGAGGATTAGTGCTTGGTTACATTTGGCAGTTTATTTTTGTTCAGACCTTACCAGCCTTTGGTCAAAAGTTTGGCCTTGAAATATTTAGACTGGGCTGGCTTGGGGATGAAAAGTTAGCTTTCTGGGCGGTTGTAATAGTTACAGTATGGCAATTATCCGGTTATATGATGATTATTTTTATTGCAGGCCTGGTAAATGTTCCAAGGGATGTCATTGAGGCTTCAACTATAGATGGTGCTAATGCTTGGCATCGACTAACTAAAATAACACTGCCCTTGATGAGACCGGCTTTTGTTATTACTATATTTATGACCTTAAAAAATACCTTCATGGTATATGATATTAATTACTCACTGACAGCGGGTGGACCATACAATAGTACAATGATGGTTACAATGAATATTGTAAATAAAGCCTTTGTCGAGAATAATTACGGTATAGGACAAGCAGAAGCAATAATTCTGTTTATAATAGTGGCTATTGTATCTGGAATACAAGTATATATTGGGAAAAAAGGGGAGGTAGAAGCATAATGGAAAAGCGAAAGTTAATAAATAAAACCTTAGTTTATGTATTTTTAGTCCTTTCCTTCATAATCTTTGTTTTCCCATTCTTTTTAATGATTATTAATTCCTTTAAAAGTAATGGTGAAATACTGGAAAATCCTTTTGCCATGCCTAAAACATTGAACTTTAATCACTTTATTGAAGTAATCCAGAAGATGAATTTTGGTGTTACATTTATAAACAGTCTCGTTATTACAGTTATAAGTACAATATTAATACTGTTATTTTCAGCTATGTGTGCCTATTACCTGGTAAGAAAAAACAGTAAGTTTAATAAATTACTCTTTTCAATATTGGTGGCTTCAATGATAATTCCGTTTCAATCTATTATGATTCCGCTGATGTATATATACGGAGCAAAACTAAATCTAATTGAGAAGGTACCAGTACATCTATTGATTGTTTTTTATGCAGGTTTTGGAAGTGCCCTTTCAGTTTTTATATTCCACGGCTTTATAAAATCAATCCCTCTTGAATTAGAAGAAGCGGCTTTAATAGATGGATGTGGTCGTATAAGGACCTTTTTCAAAATTGTGTTCCCCATACTTGCACCAACATCTATGACCATTGCCATATTAAATGTAATGTGGATTTGGAACGACTACTTGCTGCCATCACTTATACTCAATAAAAGGAATCTTTACACTATGCCAATACAGATGAAAGTATTTAATGGAACTTATATGAATAATTGGGAGCTGCTCATACCTGCACTTCTCTTGACAATACTGCCAATACTCATAGTTTATTTCATTGCTCAAAAATATATTATTGAAGGGGTAATGCAGGGATCGATAAAATAATTAACATATCGTAGAAGTACTGGAGGAAACAGAGTATGGATAACCATAAAAGAAGTTGGTGGAAGGAAAGTGTGGTATATCAGATTTATCCACGTAGTTTTCAGGATACAAATGATGATGGAATTGGAGATTTGCGTGGAATCATTAACAGACTACCATATTTGCAGGAACTTGGCATTGATGCAATATGGTTGTGTCCGGTTTATGATTCACCTAATAATGATAATGGGTATGATATACGTGATTACTTTTCAATTATGAAAGAGTTTGGAACAATGGAAGATATGCTTGAGCTTATAAGTCAAGCAAAGAAATGTGGAATCCGTATACTTATGGATCTTGTTGCTAATCATACATCAGATGAACATGCATGGTTTATGGAGTCTAGAAAAAAGGATAGCAGTAAAAGGGATTGGTATATTTGGAGACCAGGTAAGGATGGTAATGAACCAACAAATTGGGAGTCTATTTTTGGTGGTTCTGCATGGGAATATGATGAAGCTTCAGGAGAATATTATCTCCATGCTTTTTCTAAGAAACAACCGGACTTGAACTGGGAAAATGCTGATGTGAGAGATGCTGTATATTCACTGATGGATTGGTGGCTTGATAAGGGAATAGCGGGTTTTCGACTGGATGCCATAACATTCTTAAAGAAAGATCAGAGATATCCCCAGCTAAAGTTAATTGACAACCGTCCATATGTGGGGGCTAGTGATGCTTGGCTAAATCAACCAGGGCTTTTAGACTTTCTTCAGGAGATGAAACAGAAAGTATTGATGCCTAGAGAAGCGGTAACAGTAGCAGAGGCTCCAGGTGTGGATATCACACAAGTTCAAGATTTTTTGGATGAAGAAAAAGGTGTATTCAATATGCTTTTTCAATTTGATCATATAGATCTTGATATAAAAGGTGTACCTAAAGGAGAGTTAAGAAAGTGGAAACTGAGTGAATTTAAGGGGGCTATGGCTAAATGGCAGAAGGCTACACAAGATTATGGGTGGATGGCTCTATATATGGAAAACCATGATCAAGTAAGGTCAGTATCCAAGTTTGGGAATGATGATATATATCGGGTAGAATCTTCAAAAATGCTTGCGGCTTACTATATGCTGATGAGGGGAACCCCATTTATATATCAAGGGCAAGAAATAGGCATGACAAATTGCAGTTTTGATTCTATTGATGAATATAGGGATGTAGATGCAATAAACTTTTACAAGATTGAAACAGAACGTGGCAGGAGTAAAGATTATATAATGGATTACCTGGCTAAAAGGAGCCGTGACAATGGAAGGACACCTATGCAGTGGAGCGAGGAGCCTATGGGGGGATTTACAAGGGGAGTGCCTTGGATTAAGGTGAATCCTAACTATAAGCTTATAAATGTTGAGCAGTCACTAAAGGATGACAATTCTGTTTTAAATTTCTATAAGAGGATCATAAGGCTCCGCAAGGAGAACAAGGCGTTAATATATGGATCCTTTAAGGAAGTGTTTGAGGATTCTGATATTATTGGAGGATATATAAGAACCTTTGAGAATGAAATCTGGACTGTAATATGTAATTTTACAGGAAACCTAGTTCATATTCCTAAGATAGCTGACAAATATATTGTACTAACCAATATAAGTGAACATCAACAGGGTGTACTTAAGCCTTTTCAGGCACTTGTATGTAAATCCACCAAAGATGACCCACTGGTACTCGAATAACATTGAACGAGAATGGTAATGTCAAAACAGTATATTGATAAGGTGGTGAGTTGGATTTTTACATTTGATAATAAAATAAAGTTAGAAAATAGACAATATGATCTTTTAACTATCGGAGAGCTTCTTATTGATATGATATCAGAGAATTATGATGATATGTTTGAAGGTAAAACCTATAATAAATTTTTTGGTGGATCACCGGCTAATATAGCGATGAATACAAAAAAGTTAGGTATAAGTGCTAATATAGTAGCGGCTGTAGGTAAGGATGGATTTGGAGATTTTTTAATTAAGCAGCTTAAAGCCTCAAAAATAGATACCGGCTGTATTCAAAAAGTTGATAGTTCAACAAGCTTGGTTATAGTCACAAAGAGTAAGAATAGCCCAATCCCAATATTTTACAGGGGAGCTGACTATCACTTATCTTACAATCCGAAGCTGGAGGAGATGATTAAAAACTCCAAAATAGTTCACTTTTCGAGTTGGCCATTATCAAGGCAACCTGCACGAGATACAATAGAAAGGGCAATTAAGGAAGCAAGGAAGAACAATAATATAATTTGTTTTGATCCTAATTACCATCCTATGCTATGGAAATCGGATAAAGATGGAGTTGAATATATCAAAGCGTTAATAGCTCAAGTTGATATAATAAAGCCATCAGAAGACGATGCAGAAAGAATATTTGGTAAGGATTCTAGTGAAAAGCAAGTTGCAAAGTTCTTAAAGCTTGGTGCTAAGCTTGTCATAATGACCATGGGAAGTCAAGGTGCTGTAGTATCAAATGGTGTGGAAACTATCAAATTTGATACTCTTGCATCGGAAATAGTAGATACCACCGGTGCAGGCGATGCCTTCTGGTCAGGGTTTTATGCAGCTATTGTAAAAGGATATACAATTAGAGAAGCTTTAAATTTTGGATTTGCAGTAAGCGCATATAAATTAAGGTATGTTGGAGCAGTGGTGGAATTGCCAAAACTTGAGGTAATTAAAAAAGTATACAATTTATAAAAGAAGGAGGAAATTTAACATGACGGTAAAAAATATGGTGCAGCTAATTACTTACCCGGACTCTTTAGGGGGCAATCTGAAAAGTTTAAATAGCTTGCTGCAAAAATATTTTTTAGATATATTTAAAGGTGGGGTTCATATACTGCCACCCTTTCCTTCTTCAGGTGACAGAGGCTTCGCTCCGCTAACCTATTTAGAGATAGAGCCTAAATTTGGTACTTGGGAGGATATAAAGACAATCGGAAAGAGTTTTGATGTTATGGTTGATTTGATGGTAAATCATATCTCAAGACAGTCAGAGTATTTTCAGGACTTTTTAAAAAAAGGAAGAGAGTCAAAGTATATAGATTTATTTATTACCTTGGATAAGCTTTGGAAGGATGGCAAGCCTCTTAAGGAGGATATTGATAAAATGTTTCTTAGGAGAGCACTTCCATATTCTACTTTTAAAATAGAGAAAACCGGTAATGTAGAAATGGTTTGGACAACTTTTGGAAAAACAGACCCTTCAGAGCAAATCGATATCGATATTAATTCTAGCATTACCAGGGAACTCCTAACCCAGTTATTTATGAATTTTAGTGAAAACAATGTAAAAATAGTAAGGTTAGATGCTGTTGGATATGTTATAAAGAAACTTGGTACTAGCTGCTTTTTTGTTGAACCGGAGATCTATGAATTTCTGGATTGGATAAAGGAAGTGGCTAACTCATTAGGAATAGAATTACTTCCTGAGGTTCATTCACATTACTCTATTCAATACAAGTTATCGGAAAAGGGGTTCTGGATTTATGACTTTATTCTTCCATACAGCATATTGGAAGCACTAATAAATAAATCCAGCGAGAAACTAAACCAATATATAAAGACTCGTCCTCACAAACAGTTTACAATGCTTGATTGCCACGACGGTATTCCTGTAAAGCCAGATATGGATGGAATTATTGATACTAAAGAAGCAAGAAAGCTGGTTGAAATATGCTTGGAAAGAGGAGCAAACCTAAGTCTTATATTATCTCAGCAACATAAGGCTGAAGATGGCTTTGATGTTCATCAAATAAGAGGCTCTTACTACTCTATGTTAAATTGTGATGATGAGGCATATTTAGCTGCCAGAGCTATACAATTTTTTGTTCCAGGGATTCCTCAGGTGTACTATGTGGGCCTGTTGGCAGGTGAAAATGACTATGAGGCAGTAAAGGCTACAGGAGAAGGAAGAGAAATAAATAGGCATAATTACAGCATCGAAGAGGTAGAACAAGCTTTGGAAAAGGATGTAGTGAAGAGATTACTCAGGCTTATAAAATTCAGAAATGAATATCCTGCTTTTGATGGAGAATTTAAGATTATAGAAAGTAAAAGAGATGAAATTATTATGAAATGGACAAAGGATAATAAAGAGTGTACTCTCATTGTAGATTTGAAAACTTATAAGTCAATAATTAATTATGTTGATGAATCTGAAAATAACGTTCAATTCAAAATTTAATAAAATATCTATAAAAAAAACTCCATCTATAACTATATGAATCACAGAGTAGAAGGTCTTTTAGAAATTCAAAAGCAGAATCTCTGTTAATTGGGTGATTGGGGGAGAGGTATTGATTAAGGAATTGTATATAATAAGACATGGAGAGGCACAATACCTTAGTGGGTGAAGCTTTAACAGGAGGATGGACAGAATAGATGAAATTTCAAAGGAAACGGTAGTCATAATTCATAAGGATATAAGATAAAAGGAAGGTTAATGTATTACCTTCCTTTTGTAGGAAATGAGTATTGTGAGTTAACTGAAAATATAATATAAATCTATGGAAAAACCATCTAAAAGTTTTGATGAAACCTGACCGGTTGTAGTCTTTATATCAAATTGTTCATACATTTCTTCATCATTTAAAGTATATACCGTAATAAAATCGAGCATTGGGTTTACAATCCAATACTCCTTAACACAGTATTTCATATATAAATTCAGCTTAGTAATTAAATCGTGTGACTGATTCGAAGGACTAAGTATTTCTACAATGAGAGCAGGAACACCAATATATTTTGATTCAGTAAATCCTTTTTTATCACAGATAATACTTATATCCGGTATTACAATTTTGGTACCCTCTATATCTTTACGTTTTAATTCTATATCATAAGAAGGGCTAAATACTTCGCAGGGACTTTTCTGGAGAAATGTTCCAACTTTAATTGAAGTCTTCCGGAAACTCTTTGATGTTTGGTTGATGGAGAGGGTGACATATATACTATTCCGTCTATATATTCTAATAAGTCTTCGGTTTTTTCACGCATAGCTGAATAATCTTCATAAGATATAAAATTATTTTGAGCCAATCCCATAATATTCACTCCTCATTTTGTATTATCTTATATTATATCATAATTTAGTCTAGTTAATCATTGAGGCATATATAGGATTGCTTTATAAATATAGCCACAATATTTCTTCAAGAAAAAAAGCTCCGTGTGATTCCGCTTATTCAGTGTCTTCAGCCATTAGTTTTCTGCTCTATACTTTCTAACATAATCCTCAAAATTCCAACTTTTTAAAAACTCCATAGCACTTCTATAGCCATATTTATATAAAAGATAGATCTGTTCCTTAGATATATCAAAGTCCGTGACTTCTACTCCAGCAGTAGGTATTTCTATGGAACGGACTTTGTTTTTTTCCAGCATATGTTCTGTAAGTTGACCCTGTGACATTGTGTGGGCTACATCCATCAGGAAGGAAAGGGCATCCGTTCTGCCGGTGGATGTAAAGCTGGAACGGTTACTATCAAATTTAAAACCTATGGTAGGCCATCGTGGTATACCTGGGACATCAAATATGTTTATGGGATAATTGCAGCAGATGCAGCCATCAACAATTAGGCTTATAACGTTTTTATATCGAAGTTTCACCGGTTTAAAATAAAAGGGAATGCTTATGCTCATTCGTACAGCTTTTGCAATGGGAAACTCCATTGAATCTATTCCGTAATATACTAAATCGTCGGGTAATATCACCATGCAGCGTCTTGTTATATCAGAGGCTATGATTTTTAACGGGCTTTCTCCATTTTCACTTATATCACCAAAGGTTTGCACACCTTTATCATCTAAGAGATCTTCCAGCCATTTTTCTACATAATCGCCGGAATAAATAGAGTTTTCAACCAATACACCAAGGGGCTTCCCTATGATGGGAATGCTTCTATAGCCGCTTCTATCTCTGAACTTCTCAAAGTTAGTTTCTATCAATATTTTTTTTAACTCTCTTGCAGTATAGCCCGCAGTGAGCAGTGAAGCTATCAGTGCGCCCACTGAGGTCCCTGCTGCTCTGACCCACCGGTAACCACGTTCTTCCATATAGTTAAGTGCACCTACGTAACCTATACCTCTAATTCCCCCACCTTCAAAAACAGCATCGGCAATTATATTAAACACCTCCTTTATATGAGGGGTAAAAATTCCTATATACATGATATTCCTAGATGGTTTAAAAGGTTACAAAGTAAATATAAAAAATATTGATAGTTATTGAACACAACGTTAAAATAAATTTAATGTTATAAATATTTTAAACAAGCTTGTAATTATGGAAGTGAGTATTGAGAAAAAAGAGGAGCAATAAGAAAGCTGATGGCATACAATATATAATTTACCCATGACTACAATATTTGCTATAATGGGTGGTATAATAACATTAAACTCATACTCTTACTCTGGATAGAATAAAAGGGTTAATCGTACTTTTGTATCTATGGAAAATATATTTCTTACACATGAGGAAGCGGATAATCTTATTGAGTATATTAATGAATTAACAGAAAAAAATAATAAAAAGCAGAGGCTTCAAGAAAATAATGTAAAAGAGTATCATTGTTTTTTCGCCATTACAAGGATGAAGGACAAATAAATAAAAATATAAAAAAGGGGAAATGTATATGACAAGTGTTGTTGAGAGATTTTTAAAATATGTAAAAATGGATACTAAATCCGATGAGGAGTCCACTACAGTTCCAAGTACAGCAAAACAGCTGGAATTAGCCAAGGTATTGGTAAAGGAAATGGAGGAAATGGGCTTAGTGAATGTATCCTTAGATGAAAATGGATACATCATAGGTGAACTTCCTTCTAACATTGATAAAGAGGTTCCGGTAATAGGTTTTATTGCACATATGGATACTTCACCGGATATGTCAGGGGAAAATGTTAACCCACAAATAGTAAAAAACTATGACGGCGGAGACATCGTTCTTAATAAGGAACAAAATGTAGTATTATCACCAATGGAATTCCCAGATTTAAGAGAATATGTTGGCCAGGATTTAATAACTACTGACGGAACTACTCTTCTTGGAGCTGACGATAAGGCAGGTATAGCAGAAATCCTTACTGCTGTAGAATATCTTATAAAACATCCGGAAATAAAGCATGGCACTATAAAGATAGGCTTTACTCCTGACGAAGAGATTGGAAAAGGGGCTGATCACTTTAACGTACAAGCTTTTGCAGCAGACTTTGCCTACACTATAGATGGTGGGAAAATAGGTGAATTAGAATTTGAAAGTTTTAATGCTGCTGCAGCCAAGATAAAGATTCAGGGAAGAAACGTGCACCCAGGCTACGCAGCAGGCAAGATGAAAAATTCCATACTTATAGCAAATGATTTAGTTGGCAGATTTCCAGCTGACGAAGTTCCGGAAAGAACTGCCGGCTACGAAGGCTTCTATCACCTAAACTCAATGAAGGCAGAAGTGGAAGAAACAACCCTTCACTACATAATTAGGGACTTCAACAGAGAAAATTTTGAAAGAAGAAAGCAATTTGTACAGCATGTTATTGAAGAAATAAACAGGAAGTATGGAGAAGGTACTGCAATTCTTGAACTAAAGGATCAATACTACAACATGAAAGAAAAGATTGATGAAGTGAAATATATAGTGGATATTGCTCACGAAGCAATGGAATCAGTTGGTATTAAACCAATTATAAGACCTATAAGAGGTGGGACTGATGGTTCAAGACTAAGCTTTATGGGCCTTCCAACCCCAAATATCTTTGCCGGAGGAGAAAACTTCCACGGTAAGTTTGAGTATGTTCCAATACAATCCATGGAAAAGGCTGTTGAGGTTATAGTTAAAATAGCAGAGTTATTTGGTAAGAGGTAGAGAAAAGAGCACACAGAATAATTAATCATGGAAGGCACTGAAGACGTGGAAATACGCGAAGGGGCCTATTACGTTTAAATAAGCTTCCTTCGTGTATTTCTGCGCCTTTCGTGATTTTTATATGAAAATTATCCAACTTTATTCAACCATGGATTTCAATTTCTTGGACAACCCCAATCCAATAATTAAACTAAACTACTCCGTTCTTTCCACACCAAAGAAAAATAATGCAATAGTTCCCGGGCCGGAATGAGAGCCAATTACAGGGCCTACATAGTTTATTATTACATCCTTAACATTAACAGACTCTCTTATTAACTTCTCCAAGAGCCTTGCTTCGTCTTCACAGTCCCCATGGCTAATTGCTATAACCTGATTTTCAGGATCAACAATTCTGTTTTTTAACTCTTCAGCCAGGGATTTAATTGACTTTTTTCTCCCTTTTACTTTGGTTATAGGAATAAGGCGTCCTTCCTTGTTGACATTAAGTATAGGCTTTATATCTAAAAGTGTTCCTATTACAGCGCTGGTAGCGGAAACTCTTCCACCTCTTTTTAAGTGATGCAGATCATCAACAGTAAACCAATGGTTTAATTTAAGTTTATTTTCCTCTATCCACTTTACAACCTCATCTTTAGACATTCCTGATTTTAGTTTTTCACAGGCGTAGTACACAAGAAGACCAAGTCCCATAGAGGCACATTTTGAGTCCATTACAGAAATGTCTGCAGAGGGATTTTCTGCAAGGATTTCTTCTCTTGCCATACAGGAACTGTTATATGTTCCGCTTAGTGCAGAGGAAAATCCTATGTAAAGAATAGAGAAACCTTGAGAAATGTATTTTCTAAAAACTTCTGCAAAAGTATAGGCATTTACCTGAGAAGTAGAAGACATTTCTCCTTTTCTTAGTTCTTCATAAAAATCTCTATAGCTTATGGACTTTCCAAAGTCATCAACGTGGTCAGCGCCCTTAAATTGAAAACTAAGAGGAACTACCACTATATTATTTTCTGTAGTGTACTTAACTGGTAAGTCAGAACAGGAATCTGTTATCAATATAGTCTTCATAATAAACTCTCCTTATAAATTAATAAAAGTACAAATAAATTAATTAATTATACCATATTTTTCTTTATTATTTCCCATTTTGGTAAGATTTTATTAATAATTTGATATATAATTAAAGCATGTTAAATAAACTTGCAGAGGTATACAAGAAATGAATAAAGAAATTAAAGAAGAGGACTTGTACGCTCCTATAAAGGATTATTTTGAGGGGTTTGGATATAAGGTTAATGGAGAAGTTAAAAACTGTGATGTAACAGCATTAAAGGAAGACCAGCTAATTGTAGTGGAGCTCAAGAAAAATCTCACCGTAGCACTGTTGAGTCAAGCAGTTGACCGGCAAAGAACTGCAGATCTGGTTTATATAGCTATACCAAAACCAATAAAATTTAAATTGAATGCTAAGTGGAAAGATACTCTCCATCTCTTGAAAAGGTTGGAATTGGGCCTCATATTTGTGTCCTTTAAAAAAGGCTTGAATATTGTTGAAGTTGTTCAATATCCTCTTCCATTTGACAGAAACAAAAGCATGCAGATAAATAAGAAAAAAAGAAATCTTTTGATAAAGGAGATAGAAGGCAGAAAACGGGACTTAAACAAGGGGGGCAGCAGAGGTAAAAAGCTTGTTACTGCTTACCGGGAAGCTGCTATTTTTATAGCTTGTTGTCTGAAGGAGTATGGAGCCCTTTCACCTAAAAAGCTCAGAGAACTTGGCTGTGACGAAAAGAAGACAAACTCTATATTATATGAAAACCACTATGGATGGTTTCAAAGGATAGAGAAGGGGATTTACAGTCTTACCGAAGAAGGCAAAAGGGATTTGCAGGAATATGGTGAACTGACCGAATACTATAGGTCACAACTAGTTTCAAAGGAAATAGAAGGGGGGTGTTAACATGATTAAACTAGAACTTATGAAAGAGGATGATTTCAGTAAAGTAGTTCAGTGGAATAAGGGAAAGTCCAAGGAATTTCTAGTTCAGTGGGCAGGACCGGCCCTTGAATATCCACTTACAGAAGATAAACTTCGGGAATTTTTCAAGGAGTACAATATGCCTAACGAAACCAGCAGGCTTTTGTTCAAAATAATACTGGAGAACTCCGGTGAGATGGTTGGTATGATAGAGATAAGAAAATATGAGAAGGAATCTAATACCGGAAGGGTCGGAAGATTTTTGATCGGAGAAGAATCTGTTAGGGGGATGGGCATAGGGACAGCAGCCCTTAGAGAAGTTGTCAGAATGGGCTTTGAAAAATTGAAATACGATAAAATATGCTTAGGTGTTTTTGATTTTAACAGGCCTGCCATAGACTGCTATAAAAATGTGGGTTTTCAAATCGATAGATTAACAGAAAAGTATGTTGAAGTAAGTGATGGTTACTGGAATTTATATGACATGAGCATTTCTAAAGTTAGTTTCAAATAAAATACAGTACCGGAAAAATTTCCGATACTGTATTACTTACACACTAATGTTAATTCTCAAATCATCTATTGTTACTCCTAAAACAAGTGCAATTGTTTCGATGACATTAAACGAAGGGTTCTTTTTGGCACCTCTTTCTAGTTCCTCAAGATAGCTTTTTGACACAGGAACACTGAAGTTTTTTGACAGATTAGATACATCTAGTGAAGTAAGACCTTTATTAAGTCTTATTTCTCTGATTTTAGAACCATCTACCATAAAAAACTATACCCCCTTACATTTTTAATTGTATTAAGGAATAAAGCCCAATATGCCTATAAAATCAATACAAAAACTACATAAGGTCTCCAGTTTACGTCAAAAATCAATTTTTACTAAAAAACTTGTCCTAAAAATAATTTCTTAAGTTATTATATCATACGGAGAAAATATTGTGGAAGGTTGAATGAAATTAGAAAAAGGTATAATAACTTTAAAACTTGATATAATATAATTAAGAAGTAAGTAAATATAACCGCCTATTATGAATAGTGTGAGGTGAAAAACAAATGAAAAAAATAATGATGATAATGGCTATAGCCTTGAGTATGAATATTATGCCCAAATTGGTATTTAATATGAATCAGAGTGATATGGAGTTTAGAGACACCTTTAGGATATATGTTACAAATCCAATAAAAGTATAACCCTCCGAGCCTAAGGTTAAGGCTCTTTTTTTTTTATTTGTATTTACATAGACATCCCTAGATTCCCTATGTTATAATATGGATGTGTTAAAATAAATAGGAATAAAAAGCTGTAGCAGAGCAGGTATTACGCGTAAAGTGTTAGAGGATGGGAGTAGAGCCTCTAAACGAAAAACCGGTGACATTGAGGTTTGCGGTGTAATATTGCATCCACTGTTACGTTAAAAGGTCTTTCTTTCTTTTTAATGTAACAGAGATAAAAGGAAAGAAAGGCTTTTTTCTCTGTTATTTCTAAAGCGAGAAGTCCTGAAAATTTGTTTTGCAACAGCAAGCATTCCTAATTATTATAACCTGGTTACTATACACCAATTATAATAATAAGGGGGTTATTTTCATGGACAGAGAAAAGATACAAGCTTACACAAGAAAAATTGTATTCACAGGCATTATCATTGCCATGGCGTTGGCTGTAAGGACTTTCAGCCAGATGATCTATATCGGGGGCGTACCGGCTATGAGAGTTGGTATATCCGGTATATTTTCCAAGGTACCAGCCTTACTTTTTGGTCCCTTATTTGGGGGCTTATCTGGTGCGGTTGTAGATATTGTGGGATTCCTTATGAATCCTATGGGAGCTTATTTACCATGGTATACATTAACCGCAGTATTAAGTGGAGTGTTGACGGCCATATTATGGCAATATTTAAAAAGGTTTAATGCAGAAAAGTTCCAGAAGCTATTTATAGTAATATTTGTGCTTATAGGTGCTGCAGGATTGATAAATCATATCAGCGTTGATATTTTTCCGAAGTCTTTTTGGGGTGAAATAATTACCTCCATAGGAAAAAACAAATATAATGTGATTTATGGTTTTGAGATATTGTCAGCGGTAGGAATTCTGTTATTCCTTATTGACTCATTGATAAGGAAAAAGTATAAGGTAGAGTTTATACACAAGTATTCGTTAAAGCTATTGATAGCTGTAGGTATATCGGGATTAATAGAGACTACCATCAATACTTACCTCATAATAAACTTTTGGACAGGAAAAAATACTCCTGCTTTTGTGGTATTCTTGATACCAAGAGTTATTGAACAGATAGGACAGACTATAATACAGGCGTATACAATACCGTTTATATTATATGCTTATGAGAAATTTGGTTCAAAGAGGTAGAACATAATCCATCGCCAAAGACGGGGAATATACTGAAATATATATAAGCTTGCACTTAAACCAGAAAATTCAATAGGGTTTAGGGCAAGCTTATATTTTAGTTAAATTGATTTGTCTCTCTATCATAAGTATAATTTATTGACTTTAGCTTGTTTTCGATAAGCGCCGGTTCTACATCCCAGTCCTCACATAAGGCTTCTAGGGAGGAGAAGAAATCTCTAAGTTTCATATTTACCATGCTTAGCAGCATATAGGGGTCCATTGCTAAAATTCTGTCCGGTTCCATCTTCAAAGCTCCTTTCATTTATCATCTTTGAAGGTTAAAGTCTTGGTTAATCTATCCCTTCCTATGATAGTATTATTAAATATTTTAGTAGCATTTTCAATATAATTTTCCGGGTTTGAAAGGGACGGACTAAAGTGGGTAAGCCATAACTCACCTGCTTTACCTTCCTTAGCTATTGTTGCAGCTTCGCTAAAAAGCATGTGCTTATTCTTAAGAGCTTTATCCAGTTCACTGACTTTTGCATACATACCTTCTCCAATGAGAAGTTCACTGTTAGAAATAAATTCTACTAAGCCTTCAAATGGTCTGGTATCAGTAAAATAGCTCACCTTTAAACCATCTCTGCTTTCACCCAGTACCATATCTGGTGTATAAGTAACACCTTCATATTCTGTAGTTTCACCCTTTTGAAGCCTACTCCATAGTTTTACAGGAATGTTATGGCACCTTGCCTTTTCAGGATCAAATCTTCTGCCTCTCTTAACATATATACTGTAGCCTACACAAGTTAATGTATGATCAAGGCCAAGGCTGCTGATATGTAAGTCGTCCATGTTAAAGGTAATACTTCCATCCAGTTTTGCTTCAATGAAGTTTACTTCAAAAGGAAGTTGAGGACATACCACCATAAGACCTGATAAAATGCGGTCAAAACCAGGCGGCCCAATAATGGTAAGAGTTTCTTCTCTTCCGGAATTAGCTATGGTCAGCAGTAATCCAGGAAGCCCCATTACATGGTCTGCATGAGAGTGGGTAAAGCAAATCACATCAATGGTCTTAAAGCCCCAGCCCACCATCTTCATGGAAACCTGAGTACCTTCACCACAATCTATTAAAATCTTTTTACCTTTGAAATTAAGTAATAGGGCGGTAAGGCTTCTGTCCGGTACAGGCAAACTACCACCGCAGCCTAGTAAACATATATCTAACATAATCGCACCTCAAAATAATTAATAAAACTCATCCGCGTCACTCTGTGTATTCAGCGTGTTTCGCTATGAAGTTTTTTCTTCTTTTCCTTATCATAACCATATTTTTCTCCAACAATTAAATCTTACCCATAGAAATTTTACTAAATAATATTTATCATATAATTAAGGGAGAATCAATGAGATTTGTCACTTTAGAAGGGGGTTAAGTTATGAGAATATTACACACCTCTGACTGGCATCTTGGAAAGAACTTAGACGGTACCAAGAACAGCAGGTTGGAGGAACAGGAAAAGTTTTTGTTGGAATTTGCAGAGATTGTAGAGAAAAATGATATAGATATGATAATAATTGCAGGAGATATATATGATAACGGTAATCCGCCGGCTAAGGCAGAAAAGCTGTTTTATGAGACCTTAAAAAAAGTATCGGCCCAGGGGCAAAGGGCTGTGCTGATTATTGCCGGCAATCATGACAATCCTGAGAGGCTTATTGCAGCTGCACCTTTGGCTTCCGAGCATGGAATAGTGATGCTTGGCACACCAAAATCTATGGTTGAGGCAGGCAGGTACGGAAGTTTTGAAGTTGCTGCCTCCGGTGAAGGCTGGGTAGAGATACACCTAAAAGGAGAGAAGGTTGTAATAGCAGCCCTGCCCTATCCCAGTGAAAAAAGGCTCAGTGAAGTGTTTGTAGAGAAGGAGTCTGATGAGGACAGAAAGAAGAGTTATTCGGAAAAAATAGGGGAGCTCTTCCAGAAGCTCAGTGAAAACTATAGAGAAGATACCATAAATATAGCAGCATCACATATTTATGTTATTGGCAGTGACAGAAGTGATTCCGAGAGACAGATTGAGATAGGAGGATCTTTGGCTGTAGAGCCTTCAGCACTGCCTCAAAAAGCCCAGTATATTGCACTTGGACATCTCCATAGGCCGCAGAGGGTTAAGGGTACCACTCTAAAGGCCTACTACGCCGGCTCTCCAATTCAATACAGTAAGAGTGAAGTCGGATATGTCAAGTCCATGTACATGGTGGATGTAAAGGCAGGCAGTGAAGCGGTGGTTGAGGAAGTTTACCTGAGTAACTACAAGCCTATAGAAATATGGAAGTGCAAGAGCATCGAAGAAGGGGTTGAAATGTGCAAGGAGAACAGTGACAGGGATATATGGGTTTACCTAGAGGTAGAAACGGATGAGTATATCTCTCAAGAGTATATTAAGCAGATGCATGATTATAAAAAGGATATTGTGGAGATTGTACCTAAGATAAGGGGATTGGATGAGGAAGAGGAACATACCTACAATGTCGGTGAGAAGAGTATTGGCGAGCTCTTTAAAGAATTTTATTATGTTCAAAGAGGGGTTGAGCCTGCAGAAGAAATAATGGAGCTTTTCTCTGAACTGGCTTATGAAGCAGAAAGTGATGAAAGGGTGGTGGAGGAAGAATGAAGCCAAGGAAGCTGAAGATAAAAGGCTTAAACAGCTTTGTAGAAGAGCAGGTAATAGACTTTTCACAACTTACAGAGAAGGGACTCTTTGGTATCTTTGGACCAACGGGCAGCGGAAAGTCCACAGTACTGGACGCCATGACCATAGCCTTGTACGGCAGCATTGCAAGGGATACAAGAGAATTTATGAATACCAATTGCGATATGCTTTCTGTCAGCTATGAATTTGAGATCTTATATTCCGGACAGAGGAAAGTATACTGTGCGGAAAGAGTTTTAAATAGGGATAAAAACGGAAGCTATAAGTCAAAGCATGTAATATTAACAGAGCAGGATAAAGAGAACAGCAGGGTTGTTATTGCTGAAGGTGTAACGGATGTTAAGGAAAATGTAGAGAGAATACTTGGATTGACTTCAGAAGACTTTACCCGTTCCGTAGTGCTTCCTCAAGGCAAGTTTAGTGAATTTCTAAAGCTTACCGGCAAGGACAGGAGAAATATGCTGGAGAGGCTCTTTGGCTTAGAGAGGTTTGGTAAAAAACTCGGAGACAGAATAAAAGCCAGAAGGAAGGAATTGAATGACAGCCTAAATATAGTTATCGGCAGGGTTAAGACCTACGAGGAGCAGGGAATAAGCGAGGACAACTATAAGGAGCTCAAGGAACTGTATTCTGCCTTGGAGTCTAAGAGAGAAAACATAAGGCAGGAGAAAGAAAGGTTAGACAAGGAATATGAATTAAATAAGAATGTTTGGGAGCTGCAGCTGGAACTTGCGGAGTATGAAAATAAATATAAAGAGCTTAGTGAACAGGAATCTAAAATAGAAAGTAAGAGAGTGCAGCTTGCAGATGCTCAAAATGCATGGAAGGTTAAGCCTTACTTTGATGAGCTAAAGTCTACGGAATTTAAAGTTAGAGAAATAGAAGAAGAAATACAGAAAATTAGGCTGCAGTTGGATGCCAGTACAACTAAGCTTTCTGCTAAGGACAAAGAATATAAGTACTGGTATGAAAAGAAGGAAAAAGAACTGCCGGAATTGATTCAGAAAGAAGCTGATCTTACAAGGGCTATGGAAATATTAAGTAAGCTAAAGTTAATCGAAGTAGATAGACAGAGCCTACTAAAGGAATATAGTGAAAAGAATAAGGTACTTGCAGATACCAACAAGAAGATTGAGCTTTTCGATGAAAGGCTAAAAGCCTTGATTGCAGAGAGACAGCTTGGAGAAAAGAGACTAGAAGACTTAAACGTGGACCCTGCTTATAGGGATGATATAAACAAGTTGGCAAATTTACAACAGGAGCATATAAAGCTTAATAAGTCAATAAATGATCTAAAGTTAAGACTTCACACAAAAAAATCTTTAATAAGCAGTTTGGAGATTGAACTAAAAGAAGTTATTTTACAAAAGGATGAAAAGTTTAAGGAAATAGCTGTAACAGAGGAAAAGATGTGCCAAATAATGACTACTCCTCCGCCTGATAACAGCTTACTTTTCGAAAAAAAGGATAAGATTTTCAAATTAGAAAAGCTCATAGAGGAGTTACAGTCCTTTAAGGCTAAAAAGGAAGAGATAAATTCTGAACTTGCGGATATAGACAAAAAGCTGGAAGGTTTAAATACAGAACACGAGAGGCTGTTGTCAGAAAGTAAGTTTATTTCCGAGAACATAATATCCTTGGAAAAAGACATTGCTGAAGGGCAATTGAAACATGCTGCCTATACCTTGGCAATGGGTCTTAAGGAGGATCAGCCTTGTCCTGTTTGTGGATCAAAGCACCATCCTGCATTGGCCATAGAAGAGAATGATGCTTATTCAGAACTGATAAAGGAAAAAGAGACCATTGTAAAGAAACAGAAGGACTTAGAGGAAAGCATAAGAAAAATAGAAGTAGAAATTACTATGCAGAAGAAAAACAGGGATTATGTAGCAGCCTACTTAGAACCTCTTGAGAATCAGTACAGGGGCTTAGAACTTGAGTTGGCTGTAAGAGAAAAGGAAGGTGCAGAAAAGGAATTTGCAAGTATAAGTTCTTCCATAGAAAATTGGAATAAAAACAAGGATACCTTGGAAAAGCAGCTGACCCTGGTAAAGGAAAGCAAGGTTATGGTAGAACAAAAGGAAATCATGCTGACTGAAAAACTGAAGGCTGAAAAAACAGCCCTTTCAGAGATTTCTGCTGATATTAAAGATAATGAAGGCAAGCTGCAGCCAATAGTTGATGAAGTTAACAGACTAAAAGCCTTATATAAGGTGGAAGATGCAGATAAGCTTCAGAAGGAAATAAGAGATAAGGAAAAGGAAGGACGAGAAATTCAACTTAAGGTAAAGAAAATCAATGAAGAGATTACTGCTATTACAAATCACAGGGAAGAGCTTGTAAAGGCCAAGTCTTCTTTAGAGGTAGATATAGCAAGGATATTGGAAAGCGGTAAGGAAAAAAGGACTGTTATAGACAGGGAATATCAGTATATACAGCAGCTATCAGAAGGAAGAGATGTGCAGAAGTATGTAGAAGAAGTTACCACAAGCAAATCCGTACTCATTGAAGCTGAGGCTAAGGCCAGAAAGGAATACGAAAGCTGCAGTGAGGAGAATAGAAGGCTAAATGATACTCTTCTAAAGGAGACTACCAACGTTAACATATTGAGAATACAGGCTGCTGAGCAGAAGGAAAGACTTGAAGAACAGCTGAAGACCCATGGTTTTGGAGATGTAAGTATCATAGAGGAAAAGCTGCTTAGCCAAGAAGTTATGAAGGCCATGGAGGAACAAATTACATCCTTTGATAACAGCAGGAATAAAATAAAACTCAATATAGACAGAATCCACTTAAAAATTGGAGATAAGAGATTAAAAGAAGAAGAATGGAAGGCCCTAATCAGTCATAGGGAAGAAATAAACATTACCTTTGAGGAAAATATCAAGGAGATTGCAGCTGTTGCACACAGAATAAAAGAAATGGAGAGCAATTTGGCAGAGTATAAGTCCTTGCTGAAGAACAAAAAAGAGCTGGAGCATATTTATAGCAATATTGATGATATTGCAAAACTTGTGGAAGGAAATAAGTTTGTTGAGTTTGTTGCATTGAATCAGCTGAAATACATTTGTATTGAAGCATCTAAAAGACTGAAAAACATTACTGGCGGGAGATATGCACTGGAAATAGATGGCTCAGGCAACTTTATAATGCGTGATGACTTCAACGGAGGTTGCAGAAGGGCTACCGGAACCTTGTCCGGTGGAGAGACCTTCTTAACGTCACTTTGCCTGGCCCTGGCTCTGTCTTCACAAATACAGTTAAAGGGCAGTGCTCCTCTGGAATTCTTCTTCTTGGATGAGGGTTTTGGAACCTTGGACAATGATCTTCTGGATGTTGTAATGGATTCACTTGAAAGACTGCATTCTGACAGGCTTTGTGTGGGTATCATAAGCCATGTTGAAGAATTAAAGGCCAGAGTTCCGGTTAAACTTCTCGTTGATCCGCCCCGGCACGGAATAAGAGGTAGCAAAGTAAAGGTCGAATTAAGTTAAATAAAGTAATTAGATTTATTGAAATTTTTTGAAGGACTTTCCTGTAACATGTAGAATATATTTATGTGTTGGAAAAACATAGGAGTAAAGGCAATATTTCAACTTGATGTTTTTCGTGAGGGGTTATTATGGAAAGTAAAAGATCTTTTATTAATAGTGATGAAAAGTATCTTTTGAGTTTCGACACAAGTATTTTTGATATGATTAATGATGGTGTAATTATAAAAAGAGAGGACACCATTATCTTTTGTAATCCGTCAGCCAGGAAAATTCTTTATAAGCGTTGCAAAGCACGAATAGAAGGTATGAATATAAGTGAACTGATTACACCTACTTTCGATTACCAAAAGACATATGAAGAATATCTTGAAAAAACAAAAACTAATATAGAGGTGTTACCTACATCTATTACCTTTTATAGAAAATGTGATGGAAGAGAAATAGCCTTAGAATGTTCTAGTAGAAAGATATATTGCGAGGGTAATACCCTATACCTTGAAGTTATGAAGCCCTTATCTAAAGAAACTCAAGAAGAAATTTACAGATTGGAAAACGAAAAAACTAAGAAACTGCTGGCAGAGGCCCTTGAGTGCGATAGGATAAAAACAGAGTTTTTTGAAAATCTATCCCATGAATTCAGAACTCCTTTAAATGTGATTTTGGGCATCATACAGCTTCAAGATCACGTATATAAAAACAACGACTTTAACAATGTTATGAGTAATTATAAAAAGTATAATGAAATACTAAAACAAAATTGCTACAGGCTTGTGAGAATGATTAATAATGTATTGGATATGACCAAAATAGAATCCGGTTATATGATTCTAAATTTGAAGAATGCCAATATTGTCAATACCGTTGAGGATATAACCATGTCTGTGGTGGATTATGCCAAAAGTCTTGGTATAAGAATAATCTTTGATACAGATGTAGAAGAAAAGTATATGGCTTTTGATGCAGACAATATGGAAAGAATAATCTTAAATTTATTATCTAATGCTGTTAAATTTACTCCAGAGGGCAGATGCGTTTATGTAACAGTAAAAGATAAAGATGAAAATGTAGTGATTTCAATAAAAGATGAAGGCGAGGGAATTCCTCGTGAAAAGCAGAAATTCATGTTTAAAAGATTTATGCAAGGGCACAGTAATATGGAAAAGAAAAGAGCCGGTACCGGAATAGGCTTGTCTTTAGTTAAATCCCTTGTGGAGCTGCATGGCGGCAAGATAAGCTTTAAGAGTGAACTTGGAAAAGGCAGTGAATTTATCATAACCTTGCCGGTATATACGGTGGAAGAGAAGGAAAGTGGATCAGACTTCAAAATGCCCAGTCAAAATAATGTTGAAAGAGTATCCATAGAATTTTCTGACATATATAATTTAAATGTATAGTGAAAATAATATTTAAGGGCACAATTATACGAAAAAATCAAGTAGTATAATTGTGTCATATTTTCCACCTAAAAAAATTTGCAATTTTTTAACCTTTATGCTATATTATTTATGTTAATTATGCAGCGGTAGCTCAGTTGGATAGAGTAGCTGGCTACGAACCAGTTGGTCGGGGGTTCGAATCCTCTCCGCTGCACCATAAAGCATTGAAAATACAGGGTTTGCAGAAATGCAAGTCCTGTATTTTTTAATATCTACTGCTGGATTGCACAATATGTCCCATCTTGCTACAATATTTCTATTAAGTAGAGACATGAGTAACAAGGGGGGCAATTTAGTGAAGAGTAAGTATGGATGGTTAATTTATAACGGTGGCTTAATATCCCATAAATTTGAAGAGATAAATAACTGGTATAAAGAATCAGCAGCAAAGATGGGCATAGAATTAGAGTTATTAAAAAACAATGAAGTTTACAGCACAATTGAAAATAATTCTGCTACAGTAAAGCTTGAGAGGGTAAAAAAGGAACCGGATTTCATCTTGTTTATGGATAAGGATATAAGGTTGGCTAAACATCTGGAGCTATTGGGATATAAGCTTTTTAACAGTTCTAAGACAATTGAAAACTGTGATGATAAAATACTGACCTATCAAATTCTTGCTAATAATAATATAAAAATGCCAAAGACCATAATTTCTCCCATGATGTATAAAGGAACGGTAGAAACAGACACAGGATTTATAGATTTTATAGAGAGTGAATGCGGCTATCCCCTAGTAGTTAAAGAGGCCTTCGGCTCCTTTGGAGCACAAGTTTATTTAGTAAATAACAGGGAAGAACTGCTTGAAAAGAGAAGAGAACTGCTTTACATACCACATTTATATCAGGAATTTATAGAAACAAGTAAAGGCAGAGATGTTCGAATACATGTTGCTGGAGATAAGGTGGTGGCCTCTATGCTTAGGACCTCTGAAACGGATTTTAGGGCCAACATATCAAATGGGGGAAAGATGCAGCAATATGAACCGGATGACAAGTTTCAAGAATTGGCAATTAGGGCTTCAAAATTAGTAGGGGCAGATTTTTCAGGGGTAGATTTATTGTTTGGTGAAGATGAGGAGCCAATTATTTGTGAAGTTAATTCCAATGCTCACATTAAGAACATTTATCAGTGTACAGGCATAGATGTAGCTGAACATATTTTTGAATATATACTGTGGAGAATTTAAAATGAAGAGAGGACTTTTAATATATAACAGAGAAGATTACGGGAAAAATAGTTGGTTTGCCAATGAGTTTATTAAAAATGCCAGCTTATATGATATGTATATAGAGTTGGTGTTTACTGATGAAATATCCCTTGAAATTCAAAACAGTTCCTTTTCGGTAGATATAAATGGAAAAGAGGCTGATAACCCCACCTTTGTCATTAATAGAAGCAGGGACAGTATTATAGGGAAGCATTTTGAATTAATGGGATGTAGGGTTTTTAACTCATCCTTGGTAACCGAAATATGCAATAATAAGGCTAAAACTCATCAAATAGTAAACAGTAAGGGCATAAAATCAGTGAAAACCTTGTTGTGCAACAAGAAATATTTTAAAACAAACAATATTAACCTGAGTTATCCCATAATTATAAAGTCTGTAGATGGACATGGTGGAAGTGAAGTATACAAGTTAGATAATTTAGAACAATTGAATAATAAAGTATCGGAGTTAAAAAGGGATGAATTTATCTTACAGGAGCTTTGTTCTAACCCTGGGAAGGATATAAGGGTATTTGTACTTGGAAGAGAAATAATAGCAGCTGTGAAGAGATATTCAGATAAGGGCTTTAAAGCTAACTTTTCCTTGGGCGGCGAATCGGAGAAGTATAATTTAAACTCAGTGGAAGAGGAAACTGTCAGAAGCATAATAAGTATTTTAGACTTTGATTTTGTTGGCATAGACTTTATTTTAGATAATAAAAATAGGTTTCTATTTAACGAGATAGAGGATGTAGTTGGTACCAGAACACTATATAAGCACTATGATATAGATATTGTAAAGATGTATCTTGAACATATGCGGAAAAATATATAAATGTGATTCCTATACATAGTTAATTTGTTGACAAAGGCTAGAAAACAATGATATATTAAATTTGGGCCACGAAGGCTTCAAGTGTTATTATATTTAATTTATGTAATTCAAACCCACGAAGGGTTAAGTTTATTAAGCTTACCCATTGTGGGTTATTTTATTTGTAAAGGAGTGCTTATCATGCATATGTCAGACGCTTTGATTTCCGCCGCTGTTGGAGGTACCATGCTGGCTGCCACCGGAGGTATTTCTACCTATTCTGTTAAGAAGATACATAACGATATGGATGAAAAGAAAATTCCATTGATGGGGGTTATGGGGGCCTTTGTTTTTGCTGCTCAGATGATCAATTTTTCCATACCCGGTACAGGCTCCAGCGGCCATATTGGAGGTGGTATGCTGCTTGCAATATTATTGGGTCCTTATGCCGGCTTTTTAACCATGGCAGCTGTTTTGTTGATACAAGCCTTGTTCTTTGGGGATGGCGGACTACTGGCTTTTGGCTGCAATGTATTTAACCTGGGCTTTTACACATGTTTTATTGCCTACCCCTTGGTCTATAAAGGGTTTATCCGTAGAGGTTTTAAAGCTGAGAAAATATTCTTAGCTTCCATGATATCTGTGGTACTTGCACTTCAAATGGGGTCCTTCAGTGTAGTGCTTGAAACACTATTGTCAGGAAAGACTGAGCTGCCTTTTGGAACCTTTTTGATGTTAATGCAGCCAATTCATCTGGCTATTGGTATTGGTGAAGGGCTTATAACCGCAGCGGTAGTAACTTTTGTTTGGAGGTCAAGACCGGAGATTCTTGAAAAATCTGCTGCCGGTGAGGCCTTTGGTAATATTTCCATGAAGAAAGTTCTAACAGGACTAATGGTTTCAGTTATATTGATAGGGGGTGTACTCTCCTGGTTTGCTTCTACTAATCCTGATGGCTTGGAATGGTCCATGGAAAAAACTGCAGGGACTGCAGAGCTAGAAACTCCGGGTGGAATCCATGAAATCTTGTCTAAAATTCAGGACAAGATAGCATTTTTACCGGATTACAGCTTTAAGGCTGAGGTATCCGGAAATGAAGAGAAAGCGGAGCCTTCCGAAGCGGTATGGCCTGTCGTGGATGCCGGAACCAGTGTTTCAGGTATAGTGGGTGGAGTCATGACCCTAGGTTTGGTAGCACTTACAGGAGTGGCTATCAGCGCGGTTAAAAGAAAGAAAAGGAAGGTTTCGGCTTAATTATAACGGACAAACTTATAGAAGGATTTGATAAATATGGCTGACGTTATAAGCACTATACATAATATGAGGCTTATGGATGAACTGGCAAGTAAGGATACCTTTATACATAGGCTTCATCCACTGATAAAGCTGGTGACAACTTTGGTATATCTTACTTCCCTCATATCCATGGGACGGTATGAAGTTATGGGGCTTATCCCCTTTGCTTTATATCCCGTGTTAGTATTTTCACTGGCTGACCTACCGATGGCTCCCATTTTAAGAAGAATACTGCTGGTGGAGCCTCTTATTATCGGCATTGGAATACTAAATCCTATTTTTGATAACTATACTGTAATGCTTGGTGGAATTACTATCTCCAGAGGTTGGATTACATTTGTATCTATATTTATAAAGTGCGGATTGACGGTGACAGCAAGTATCCTCTTGGTAGCCACTACCGGAATGGATAAGTTAGCCGCTGCAATGCGTATGCTCCGTATTCCCAAGATATTTGTTTTGCAGCTGTTGTTGACCTACCGCTATATCTCAGTGCTCATGGAGGAAGTTTCAAGGATGCTGAGAGCTTACTTCTTAAGAGCTCCCCGCCAGAAAGGCATAGAAATGAAAGCATGGGGGGCTTTTGCGGGACAGCTTCTTCTGAGAACCCTGGACAGAGCACAAAGAGTTTATGAAGCTATGAGCTTACGGGGCTTTAACGGTGACATTAACCTAGGACGTATAGAGAAAACGGCCGTTAAAGACTATATATATTTGACCTTATGGTGTATATTTTTTATAATAGCAAGACTTTATAACATACCTATTATCATAGGTTCTTTGTTTACAGGAGTGATTTAATATATGAGCCATCACAAAATTGAAGTAAAATCTTTGCATTATTCCTATCCTGATGGATACGAGGCTATAAGGGACTTATCCTTTACAATACACCATGGTGAATCTGTGGGGATTATTGGAGCAAACGGTGCGGGAAAGTCCACCCTGCTTATGCTGCTTATGGGCCTTATATTTCCAAGTAAGGGGGAGGTGCTTGTAGGCGATATACGCCTTACAAAAAAGACCCTGCCTATGATACGTCAAAGATTAGGTATGGTTTTTCAAAATTCGGATGATCAGCTTTTTATGACTACTGTATATGATGATGTAGCCTTTGGACCGAGAAACTACAAGCTGGAAGAAGAGGAAGTTGAAAAAAGGGTAGTAAGGGCCTTGGACTTGGTGGGTATATCCCACTTAAAGCATAGGGCGCCTTTTAAACTCTCCGGTGGGGAAAAACGGGCTGCTGCTATTGCTTCTGTTTTGTCTATGGAGCCGGACGTGCTGATAATGGACGAGCCTACTGGTGGTTTAGACCCGAAATCAAGACGGAGACTTATAAAGTTATTAAATAGCTTTGAGCATACAAAGATAATAACCAGCCATGATTTAGATCTTGTACTGGATACCTGTAAAAGGGTTATTGTGATAAAAAACGGAGAGTTTGCTGCGGATGGTGAGGCTTCTGTAATCTTATCTGATGAAGAATTAATGCATGACTGTGGCTTGGAGCTTCCACTTTCAGTCCAGAATTGTAATCTATGTGGAAATGTGAAAGGTTAGACCAAATAATGTGAGGCTAAATATTACTTTTAGTATAAATACCTGATTAAATAAAGGAGTGGGACTTATGGAAATCAAAGTTGTGAGACAAATATTAGAATGGAACATAGACTGCAGTAATGAGGTTAAGGATATATTAAAGGAAAAGAATATCTATATGATAAATGTAATGGGATCTCCCGGGGCAGGAAAAACAAGTTTAATAGTAGAACTTATAAAGCAGTTGAGAGAAGAATTTAAAGTTGGTGTTATTGAGGGAGATATAGCAGGACAAATTGATGCTGAAAAAATCGACAGTTTAGGTATTCCTGTGGTTCAACTTAATACTGAAGGAGCATGTCATATAGAGGCTATGTCTATAAAAAATATTCTTGAATATTTTGACTTAGATAATTTAGATGTAATATTTATAGAGAATATAGGAAACTTGGTATGTCCGGCAGAATTTCAAATAGGTGAAGACCTGAGAGTATCAATACTCAGCGTGCCGGAAGGTGATGATAAGCCGGAAAAATATCCATTGATGTTCACCGAGACGGATACTCTGGTTATAAACAAGCAGGATATGATAAAGTATTTTGACTTTGATGATGACAGGGTAGAAAGGGTTACAAAGGGATACAATAACAATATAAGTGTATTTAAGGTGTCCTCAAAGAATGGGGAAGGGGTAGGAGAACTTGCCCAGTATCTTAAGGAAAAGATTAAGGCCAAATTGCAGGATGCAGTATAAGCTCAATATATAGTGAGGCTGTTGTTCAATAGTGAAAGTTAGTAGTACTTTTCTTCTATTGGCAACAGCCTTATTAATTTCCAGTTGTTTTTTTCTTAATACCTCAAAAGGATGCATGATGCTACCACACCGGCTCCAACAGTCCATAATATTATATAGTCACCACGTTGTAAATTATTGTTTTCTATAGATTCAGTAAGAGCTAAGAAGGGGCTTGTTACACCAGTGTACCCAAATTTGTTTCCTATGAAGGGGAATTTATCCTCTGGCTCCTCTAAGGCCTCTCTAATCATATCAACATTTTTCTTAGCAAACTGTGATAAGCAGTATAGTTTTACATCTGTCTTGGTTAAATTGTGCCTGGACAGTAACTTATTTATTGAGTCTACAGAGCTGGCAAAGGCATCATCTGTATTGAAATCTATCCATTCAATTATTCTATTATGCTTGTCTATATATTTTTCTGAAGGAAGAAATGTTGAAAATCCCTTGGGGGGGAAATTTATATAAGGGCTTAAGGAGCTGTCCACATAGGAGGTACTGTCTATAAAGTCGGATACACCATCTTCAACATTCTCCAACAGCATTGCGCAGGCAGACTCTCCAAAGTTGGCATAGGTGATTGCTTCAGTTGGCCTTGAGTATCTGACCAACTGATCGGAACCAACAATTAAGGCATATTTTATTGAATTATTACTTTTCATTACCCGGCAAACCTGATCCATGGCGATAATCATGCCGGCGCAGTTACCATTCATATCATAGGCATTGGCGTTTTTTCCCAGGCCCAGGGCCTCATGAATTTTTATGGAGTTAGTAGGCGATAGGTATTCTGGAGTTGAAGAAACAAATACAACTAAGTTTATATCCTGGACATTAATCTGGGCTTTATCAACTGTTTTCTGTGCAGCTTTTATAGCCATGGTTAAGGAGTTCTCGTAAAAGTCCTCAGAAATGTATCTCTGCTCTCTGCCGGTTACTGCCAAAAGGCCGGAAATGTCTATCCCTTGTTTTGAGAAATGTTCTAAAAAGTAGTCGTTAGAGAATTTTGATTTTGGATGATAATACTCAATTCTGTTTATCTTTACGTTCAATTTGCAACCTCCTTTATCAAATATATAGTTGTATTAAAATAATTGGTTTATGATTTGTTGGTTGAATTTAAAAACTTAAGGTTATTATAGCAAATTTATACAAGGAAGTATATATTTTTATTAAAATTGCTACAACATTAACGAAAAGTTGGTTGTTATTATAATAAATATTATAACATTTGCAGTTTAATATTATAAAGAAACATAAAGTGACAAAATATCACAAAAATATATAGAAAAATGTTGTTTTGTATGATAGAATAAAATAGTCATAATGAAAGAATATGGAACAAATGTGGATGGAGGGAATATTAATGGACTATAGGAAAAACATCGAGCTGAAAAATATGATACTGGCTGTAGGATTCTTATTATCAGTGATTATAAGAACGGTTTTTGATATTTTTCTAAAGACAGAATTTAAAACTATTATGGTGCTTATAATAGCGGCAATTCCCATATTGTTAATATATTGCATCTTAATAAAGAAAAAATATGTTATGGCTACTATGTACTTCTCAGTATTTGCTTATCCGTTTGCTATAATGATAATGTTTATATCAAATCCTTGCTGGGCAAACTTTATCTTAATCTATTATGGGGTTATATTGATAAGTGTGTATCAGGACTTAAGGGCCATGGTTATAAATGCGGTACTCAGTTCAGGTCTGTTGCTGTACTTCTTTATAAGTCAAAAAGTTACTTTATTTGCTTCAGTTTCATATAATGAGTTGGTGCTATACATATTATATGTGTTAGCAGGGTCAGCAGTTTTATCCGTAAATGCCTTTATGACAAAAAACATCTATAAGAAAATGGAAGAAAATTATAAGTTAACAGAAGAAGCTAAATCCAGAGCTGAAAGGTTATTAAGTAAAATATATGATGTGATAAAGAGATTGACTGTGGCAAATGAAAAGATAAAGGTTGGGATTTCTGCAACAGGTCAGATAACCGAGGAAATCATATCCTCCACCAGTGACGTTTCCGACAGAGCTACAAAGGAAGTTGATATAACCAATAGTATGAAGGAGTCAATTGCTGTTGGTGCAGAAAAGGTAAGTGAGGTTACAAGCGCTATCAGAACCATGGAAGAGTTATCCCTTTCTACTGAAAATGTAGTTTTAAACAGTGCTAATAAAGTAGACATCCTTTCTTCTGAGATGACCAAGGTTCACTCAGATATTAATGAAGTGGTAAATTTAATTAACCAGTTAAGTCAAGAAAATACAAAGATAGTACAGATAATCAATACTATAAACAATATTTCTGATCAGACCAACTTATTGGCCCTTAATGCATCCATTGAAGCTGCGAGAGCAGGAGAGCATGGAAGAGGTTTTGCGGTAGTTGCGGATGAAGTAAGAAAGCTGGCAGAAAACTCAAAGCTTTATACTGATCAGGTAGAAGCAATATTAAATAATATATCTAATAAAACAAAGGCTGTAGCCGATGAAGTGTTAAAAGAACAGAAGTCTATTGAGGTATGTAACAAACATACAAAGGATGTTAAAAAACTATTTGAAGATATTAATAAAAATACTTCAAAAGTATTGAGTCACTCAAAAAATGTTAATTTACAATCCATGGTATTGGAGAATTCAATAAAAGACACTTTACATTCAGTAAATGATATCAGTGAGAACGTAGAAACTACGGCTGCAGCCATGGAAGAGATCTTTGCAGCCATTGATGAACTTAGCAGCAGCATTAGTGAAATAACTTCCAGTTATAATGAGATTGATGATATATGTAAAGAACTAAATTCAGTAGAGTAGCCGGTAAATACCGGCTATTTTCATTATGTTGAGAAGGTATTTTAATATATTGAGATGAAAATTAAGCTGTACTTTGCAATAATAATCGAAAAATGACGATAAAATAACTTAAGTCTTCAATAATTAGTTTTGGATATTGGGAAGGATAAAAAACTTTCTTGTCGAATGTATCAATTGATGTATTATCTCTATTTTATATATAAGGGTTAAAAGCAGTGATTGTGGTAGGTGAGAAAATGACAGAAAAAAAGAAGAAATTACATGTTTATGATTTGGTTCCCGGTATGGTTGTAGCTAACGATATAAAGTCTAATGGTAAGGTGCTTATTGGTAAGGGCGTTCCTGTAACAGAATATGCTATAAAAAAACTCAAAGAACATTATATTTTTAATAAAATTGAGGTCTACTATGAGGAAGACGATGAGGAAACAGAAAACAGTGAGCGTCAAAAGATAAAAACTGTTGAGCAAATAGAAGAAAGGTTTAATGAACTAACCTTTGACGTAGAAAAAGTTTTAGAGAATGTGGACAATTTGCGTATCTCCGGCATTGATGAGGTGAGACGGTTCGCTGCCAAAATTCAAGGGGAGTTAAAGTCCACAAGTTCTGTAGTAAAGAACATAGTACTCTATGGCAGCGGAAGCGATACTATATATAGACATGGTGTAAATGTAACCGCTCTCAGTACAATTCTTGGAAAATGGATAGGGTTAAGCGGATCCCAGCTAAACCTTCTGACCTATGCTGCAATTTTACATGATATTGGTAAGACAAAAATAGATAAAAATATTTTAGATAAGCCTGATAGATTGACCAGCAAAGAATATAATGAAGTAAAGATGCATCCTACAATAGGATATAATTTAATAAAAGAAGTACCTTTCTTAGATATTTCTGTATGCTATGGAGTATTAATGCATCACGAGAGATGTGATGGGTCGGGTTATCCTCTAGGACTTACCGGTGACAAAATACATCAGTTTGCAAAAATCATTGCCATAGCTGATGTTTTTGATGCTGTAAATTCTGATAGAGGGTATAAAAAAAGTAAAGGTCCCTTTGAAGCTCTTGAAATAATAAAGAAAGAAAGCTTAGGAAGGTTGGATTATGAGTACTGCAATGTTTTCCTAAACCATGTGGTTAACTACTACATGGGAGAAAATGTAATGCTGAATACTAAAAAGATTTGTAAAATAATCCAAGTTGATGTAAATGATTTAGCTAGACCACTTTTGTTGGATGACACCGGTTTTATAGATTTAAAACAACATAAGGACTTGGTTGTTGAGAAGCTAGTGCTGTAAAAAAATTTTTTAACATTAGAACAAATATGTCGAATTACTATATTATATAGTAGGACGATTTTATAGTTTTTAGTTTACATGTAAAAAATGATGAACATTTACGATTCTGCAGATACTGCTGGAATCTACAAAGTGGAGGTGTATACTTATGTTGAGTTATGCACTATTGATGGCACTGCTTTCCGGAAATGATAACAAGGATATTAAGACAATACTGATAATAGGTATAATTTTAGCTATATTACTAAATAAAAATAAGGCTCCAAGGCGTATAAGAAGGGCACGAGGTAGACGCGCTAGGAGGATATTGGCTGCAAGGGAAGCTGAGATAGACAGGAGAAGAGAGAGTACTTTTGAGAAGATTCAAGATTACCTTCCCATCGTAACACAGGTGTTAGAGCTGTTAATAACAAATTGTTTGAACAAAAATAATCAGCAGCAAAACACAAATTACGAAGAGGATAATTATGAATCTGATCAAGGTTATGATGATTCTATAAATAGAGACCAACAAGAGGATAGTTCACAATCCGCTGAAGAAGGAAAAAAGGTTGTGAACTCTGAAAAAGGATCTTATGTTGCTGAAGATGATTCTGTAAACTTGGCAGATTATGATATAACAAAGATTATAAAGGATATTTTTCATGGCGATAATGTAACCTTGGCACTGACAAATGGTCAGACTGTCAGCGGTGAAGTTGTTGGTGAATATAAAGGGGTTCTAATTTTAAGAAATTCGGGCAAACTAAATTATATAAGAGGAGAAGCCATTTCCGGCTTTTCATAGAAATAAAATTGATAAAATGTTAAATTTAAAGGTGATAAATTATCAAATTAATTTATCACCTCTGGTTTTTTATGGGGTTTTAATAAATTTATTAATGAAAAAGAATTTAACAGTTATCTTATATTCTTTTACCTATTTTTTCGCCAAAGTTTACTTTAGTTTCAAAACCAAGCTTTGACTGCTGCAAAATATCTTCATCAATTTTGATCTTATCCTTCTGAAGAAACATAATTACAGTGGAGCCGCCAAATTTAAAATATCCCTTTTCATCACCCTTAGAGACCCTAACCCCAGGCTCATAGGTTTGAATGATGGATCCAACGAAGGTAGCACCTACCTCCAGATATAAGATATCCCCAAAATTATCAGATTTAAAGACACTCCATTCTCTTTTGTTTTCGCAAAAGAGTTTTTCTTTTTTGTTAAGAGCTACCGGATTAACAGAATAATAGCTGCCCTTTAATTTTTTTGTATGGCTGCAAGTACCGCTGTCTACAAAATGAAAACGGTGATAGTCTGTAGGACACAACCTTAATATCATGCAAATGCCTTTATCAAAGGTATCATATAGTTCAGAGGTTCCCAGCAGTTCTTTAAAGCTATAAGTAAGGCCTTTTACCTGAACGAGGTTATCTAAATCAATGTTATCATACACTGTAAGTCTGCCATCTCCGGCAGATATAAAGGAACTTTCATTTAAGTCAATTGGGCGTCCCTCTTTTGTGATCTTCCTTATAAAGAAGTCATTAAAGTTCTTAAAATTACCATCCTTATTTTCACAAACAGACATATCAATATCAAATTGACTTATAAATTTTGGAACCTTTCTGGCGCTTAGTCTGCTATCACAATATCTGCCAAACAAAGCAGAAAGAAATTTCTTCTTTACAAGCAGTTCTAAGATAGTCATGCCTATTGGAGAAGAATAAATCCAATTAAGATACCTATCACCTGCAACTTTCTCAGTCTCATATTTACCGGTTTTTCTATTGTAGTATTGAATCATAGAATCTTCTCCTTGTCTCTTAGGTTTATTGAATATAAACATTATAATATAATACTGAGAAAATAGAAAGAAAGTTTGATGTAATATGGTAAAGAGGAAGGTTGCTTATTTTTCCCTCATAAAATCTGTTATAGAAAAGTGTTGGTACTAAGTTTTATAAACTTAAAATGAATTAATGTTTTTCTAATGTATTTCTAATGTTACTCTAAATGGGATTTAATTTTCCGTCTATATAATAAAAACATCAAAGGAAACAAACACAGTATTGAAATATGGGAGGAATAAAAATGAATGTAACTTTAGAAATGATCGATATGTTAAGACAGAGAGCAAATGTTAGCTATGAGGAAGCAAAAACTGCCTTGGAAGCTTGTGGTGGAGATATGGTAGAAGCCCTGGTATATCTTGAAAGAAACAATAAGATAAAAACCACTAACTATAATAGCCCAGAATGTGGCTTTATTAATTCCGTTAAGCGCCTAATAAAGAAGGGACAGGAGACCAGGTTTCTTATGACTAAACAGGATAAGATAGTAATCAATGTACCGGTTAATGTGGTGGTTTTAACTACAATATTTGCTGCACCGGTGACTATAGCTGGAGTTGCAGTTGGACTGTTTACAAATCATAGAATAAAGTTTATAAAGCCTGATGGCGGAAACATGGAGATAAATAAAGTCCTTGATAAGATGTCTGCTGCAGTAGCTACCATGAATACAACTAATGAGATAGTTCAGAAGTAATTGATTATAAAGGGTATTAAATCCTTCAAATATTGAAAAGTTGAAGTCCGTGCATTGCGCGGATTTTTTTATACCCTTTTTTAATTATTCTTGACAGCTCTGCCACCGGGAGAAGGCATGTGGAAGGTATGATTATTGAATAAGTTGAGTTATAATCTTGCATAAAAACCTGTATTAATTTATAATAAAATATATTTATTAGTATATTTTGAAATTTGAAAGATATTGGGGTTTCAAAAATTAAAATTAAAGGTGGGGCTAGGTAATGGAAAAGATTAAAATGAACGTGCCATTGGTAGAAATGGACGGAGATGAAATGACCAGAATCATCTGGAAGATGATTAAGGATGTACTGCTAGAGCCGTATATAGAGCTTAAGACAGAGTACTATGACTTAGGACTTCAGCACAGAGATGAAACCAATGATCAGGTAACCATTGATGCTGCAAATGCTATTAAGAAGTATGGGGTTGGGGTAAAGTGTGCAACCATAACTCCTAATGCTGCCAGAGTGAAGGAATACAACCTAAAGGAGATGTGGAAGAGTCCAAACGGAACTATTAGAGCAATCCTTGACGGTACAGTTTTCAGAACTCCTATTATCGTGGACAGCATAAAGCCTTTCGTTAAAACTTGGACTAAGCCTATTACAGTAGCAAGACACGCTTATGGTGATGTATATAAAAATACAGAATATAAGGTTGAAGGACCGGGAAAGGTAGAATTGGTATATACTGCCGAGGATGGTACTGTTACAAAGCAGCTGGTTCACGACTTTAAGGGACCTGGGGTTGTTATGGGAATGCACAACCTTGACGCTTCCATAGAAAGCTTTGCAAGGGCCTGCTTCAACTATGCCCTTGATTTAAAGCAGGATTTATGGTTCGCTTCCAAGGATACAATTTCAAAGATATATGATCATAGATTCAAGGATATATTCCAGGAAATATATGATGCAGAATACAAGGAAAAGTTTGAAGCTGCAGGCATTGAATATTTCTATACACTGATCGATGATGCAGTAGCTAGGGTTGTAAAATCTGAAGGCGGATTTATATGGGCTTGCAAAAACTACGATGGTGATGTAATGTCAGACTTGGTTGCAACAGCTTTCGGCAGCCTTGCAATGATGACTTCAGTGCTTGTTTCTCCTGAAGGCTACTACGAGTATGAAGCAGCTCATGGAACGGTTCAAAGACACTACTATCAGCACCTTGAAGGTAAGACTACCTCAACAAACTCCATGGCAACCCTTTTTGCTTGGACAGGAGCTCTAAGAAAAAGAGGTGAGCTGGATAGTATTACTGATTTGGTAGCTTTTGCAGATAAGCTGGAGGCAGCAGCTATAAGAACCATAGAAGAAGGCGTAATGACAAAAGAATTAGCTCTTCTTTCAGAAGTTGAAAACAAAACATTAGTAAACACAGAAGAATTTCTCTATGAAATTAAGAAGAGATTAGAAGCTGCACTGTAATAAATAAACACAAAGGTCCGGGGCATAATTTGGTTCCGGACCTTTTATAATTCACATCTTTCCTGACCTAAGAATACTTATTAATATCCACAAAGACATCAATCCGGATATGATAAAACCGGAAACTCCGATTATAGACATTCCGCGGTATTTGCCCCCTACACTTGAATCAATAATAAGTGAGGACCCAATTATTAAAGAGGAAACAAGTATAGTAGAGGCTAAGCGGTTTACCATTCTGTTTAAGGAGCTTATGGGCTTTTCAAGGTTTCTATGTTCAAATTGTATCTTGGACCTTCCCCTGAGGATACTGTCCGATAGTTCCAGCAGCTTGGAAGGCAATTTTGAAGAATCGTTGGAAAAACGGAGTGCCTTTATAGCGAAGTCTTCAAAGCTGATATCTTTAAGCCAGCTTTTTCGGGTATTGGCTTTTACATAGGGAATGGCCACATCAAGAAGACTTATATCAGGAGCAATTTTTGCCACAACTCCCTCAGCTATAACCATTGTCTTAGCTAATAGAGTAAGTTCCTTGGGCATTCTTATATTGTTTCTGATGGACAGGTCAAATACCTCCTGCAGAACCAAGGAAACCTTTATATTCCGCAGGGAAGTTGAAAGATAACTTGAAAGTAAATACTCTATATCATCGTATAATTGGTTTCTGTCAACATATCCCGTTCTTGTACCTATAGACAACAATACAGAAATGAGTTTATTTATGTCTTCGAATACAATGGATATCATAATCTCATTAAGAGCACTTCTAAGGGAATCGGATAGTTCACCCATTATACCGAAATCAATAAAGCAAAGCTTGTTGCCTTTGATGAGTATATTTCCCGGATGAGGATCACCATGGAAAAAGCCATCCTCAAAGACTTGCTTGAAAAAGGATAGTGCAAGATTTTTACCAAGCTCATTTAAGTTTATTTTCTCTGACCGCAGCTTGCCGATATCTGAGATTTTAATACCTTCTATCTTTTCCATGGTCACTATTTTCTTTGAGCACATCTCCTTTACAACAAAGGGGGTGTACATAAAGCTTACATCCTTATTGAGGTTGCAGAATTTCTCTATGTTTTTAGCCTCCAGCTCAAAGTTAAGTTCTCTTTCCGTTGAAGCAAGAATTTCATCAAGAGCCTCCTTGGGATCTATTAGAAAATCTTTAAATCTTGCCTTTGTCATGTTAAGTATTCTGCTGAGAATTGCAAGATCCATACGCATCTTCTCTTGAATATGGGGTCGCTGTACTTTTACGATTACTTCCCTACCATCCTTTAATACAGCCCTATGTACTTGAGCTATAGAGGCAGAGGCGAGGGGATTCTCATCAAAATGTAGAAATAGGGACTTCACATCTTGAGAGAACTCCTCTATAAAGACTTTATCTATGGCATCAAAGTTTTCTGGCGGTACAGAGTCTTGAAGCTTTGAAAGCTCCTCTATATACGCCAAAGGTAAAATATCAGGACGTGTACTTAAAATCTGACCAATTTTAATAAAGGTAGGACCCAGGGCCTCAAAAGCTTTTCTTAAATTTGCGGGGGATTTTTCCCCCTTATTGAGTTTTGTATCTACAAGATACCCAAAGCCATAAGAGGCCATTATCTTTACTATTTCTCTAAAACGTTGGCCGGAATTTTTATACACCATAATATCACCTTCAAAAAATTACACTACAATGGCCTTTACTTCTCTTCGAAGTTCATCGGTAGTAGGATTTTTTTTCTTCTCCTTAATAAAGTTCTCTGCAATCTGTGGGAACAGGATATAAGAAAGCACGTCTTCATTACTGCTTGTGATATCCTTTAGTTCTTCCTTGGTTTTATTAAATATAGGCTCTAGGGTATCGGCAAATCTGCCTGTAATTGGCTTATCTTCACCTAAGGCCTTTTCCATTAAGTCAGGATTTATCTGACCTGGGGCCTTTCCATATTCACCTCTGCAGTAAGCCTTTACTTCCTTGAGAATCATCTTATATCTCTCACCGGTAAGGATATTTACTGTAGCTTGAGTTCCCACCATTTGGCTCATAGGAGTTACCAGGGGTGGATAGCCAAGGTCCTCTCTTACCCTTGGAACTTCAGCAAGCACTTCATCCAACTTATCTATAGAGTTTTGAGCTTTAAGTTGTGAGATCATATTGGACAGCATACCGCCGGGGATCTGGTAAGTTAAGGCTTCTGGCTGTGGGGTCAATACTTTGGAATCCAATTCACCAGTCTTGGTAAAATGTTCTCTGACAGGCTTAAAGAAGTCGTTAATTTTCTTCAATAGCTTACCGTTCACACCTGTAGAGAAACCAGCTGCTTCTAAAGAGTAATGCATTGATTCTGTGGGAGGCTGTGATGTTCCACTTGAAAAGGCTGAAATTGCACAGTCTATTCCGTCCACACCGGCTTCTGCTGCTTTCAGGTAGGCCATCTCTGCCAAGCCGTTAGTGGAATGAGAGTGGAGATATATCGGTAGTTTTACAGCCTCCTTTATGGATTTAACCAACTCATAAGCGGTCTGAGGCATTATAAGCCCAGCCATGTCTTTTATGCATATAGAATCTGCCCCCATATTTTCTAATTCTTTTGACAATTTAATATAGTTCTCAATGTTGTGAATAGGGCTTACAGTATATACGATACACCCTTGTGCATGGGCACCCTGTTTCTTGGTTTCATCAATGGCAACCTCTATATTTCTATAGTCATTTAAGGCATCGAAAATTCTTAAGATATCTATTCCGTTATATACTGCTAATTTGATAAAGTTTCTTACCACATCATCAGGATAATGTTTATAGCCCAGGAGGTTTTGACCTCTTAAAAGCATCTGAAGAGGAGTCTTTGTAACTATTCTCTTAATATTCCTTAATCTATCCCAAGGGTCTTCATTAAGATATCTTATGCATGAATCAAAGGTGGCTCCACCCCAACATTCCAAAGAATGATATCCTGCATCGTCCAGGTCTCTCAGAATAGGAGCAAACTGCTCGAAAGCCATTCTTGTTGCTATCAAGGATTGGTTTGCATCTCTCAAAACTGTTTCGGTTATATGTATATTTTTCATTAGCTCACCTCAATTTACTAGTATATTACATTAATATTCTAGCATAAAGGGGGTAAGAAGTGATAAATAAAATTTTGAACAAGCACCCTGTTGACTTTAAAGTAAGTTTATACTAAAATAAATAGGTATCGTGAGTTTCCGTAGCTCAGTAGGATAGAGCGTTCGCCTCCTAAGCGAAAGGCCGTGGGTTCGATTCCCGCCGGGAACACTGATAAAAGCCTGTAATCTGATTTGGATTACAGGCTTTTTAGTTTTTTGAAAAAATGCTGTTGATTTTTTAACTAAGTTATTGTATTATGATTATAACAAAGAGAAATGACGAATGAAATTTAAGCAAAATTAAATAATGTTCGTGAATTCCTGTATATGTTTAGTGATATGGACTAAATGTTTCTACCGGACTACCGTAAATGGTCTGACTATGGGAGTTTATATAGAGGCGTGCTCTATGTTCGTATACGTAGGGTGTTGTTATTATTGTTTTGAAGTCTTTATATAAGCTTTCTAGGTTGAAACATCAACTTAGAAAGCTTTTTTCATTATTAATGAATTAGAGGAGATACAGCTATGGAGCTATTGAAGAACAAGATATTGTCAGAAGGCAAGGTTATAGGAAATACCGTTTTAAAAGTAGACAACTTCCTCAATCATCAACTGGATATACCACTGTTCAATGAGATGGGAAAGGAATTTAGAAGGATATTTAACCGGGATAGGGTTACAAAGATACTCACTATAGAAGCTTCCGGTATTGCAATTGCCAGTATTGCAGCACAGTACTTCAATGTGCCGGTAGTTTTTGCAAAAAAGTACGCTGGGAGAAATATGGATAGTGAAACCTATGAAAGCGAAGTTTATTCCTTTACAAAGCAGCAGTCTTACAAGGTTAGAGTTTCAAAGAAATATATAGATGTTTCTGACAAGGTACTGATAATTGATGACTTTTTAGCTAATGGAAGAGCTCTTCTTGGACTAAGCGATATCGTTAGACAAGCGGGTGCAGAAGTAGTGGGAGCAGGAATAGTAATTGAAAAAGCTTTCCAGGGAGGAAGAAAGCTCGTAGAAGAGGCCGGTGTGAGAGTTGAATCTCTTGCAATAATAGAATCTATGGAAAGCGGAAAGGTAATTTTTAAGGATTAAGGCTATACAAATAGCTTTAAATAATAAAACTAAAATTTTAGGAGGGGCTATTACATGAAAAAAATAGCAAGATTAATGCTCATTTTAGTAGTTGCAATGGGAGTAGCATTCACCGGTTGTGCAAAAAGTGATGGAGTAGAAAAATCAAATTCTTCAGGCGAAAATAACAACGAAAAATTAAAGGTTGGATTCCTTTATGTTGGACCTGTAGGGGATGGTGGCTATACATATGCCCATGATCAAGGAAGATTGTACTTGCAGGAAAAACTTGGAGATAAGGTAGATGCAACTATAATAAAAGAAAGTGTTAAAGAAGATGATGCTGAAGTTCTTCAGGTTTGCGAAGAAATGATAAACAATGGTGTTAAGGTTATATTTGGTACAAGCTATGGCTTTATGAATGGTATGAAAAAAGCTGCAGAAAATCATCCTGATGTAAAGTTCCTTCACTGCTCAGGTTATGAAATGGCAGAAAACATGTCCAACTACTTCGGAAGAGACTATCAGGTAAGATATTTATCCGGTATTGTTGCAGGAATGAAGACTAAGGCTAACAAGATTGGTTATGTTGCGGCCTTCCCAATTCCTGAATGTGTTAGAGGTATAAATGCTTTCACTTTAGGTGTTAGATCTGTAAATCCAGATGCTGTAGTAAAGGTTACTTGGACAAATACTTGGTATGATCCGGTTAAGGAAAAGGAAGCTGCCAAGGCTCTGTTAGACGATGGTGTTGATATAATAGCACAACATCAGGATACAACAGGTCCACAGCAGGCTGCTGAAGAAAAGGGAGTCTGGTCTATAGGTTACAACTCAGACATGAGCGCTGCTGCACCAAATGCTTATATGACAGCACCAATCTGGAACTGGGGTCCATACTATGTTGATCAGGTTCAGAAGATACTTGATGGAACTTGGAAGGCAGAAAGTTACTGGGGAGCAATTGATGCAGATGACAGCAAGAGCATAATATATCTTGCACCACTTACAAAGAATGCTCCTGAAGGCGCTCAGGAAGCTGTAGATAAAGCTAAGGCTGATATAATTTCCGGAAAGAATAAGGTATTTGTAGGACCATTAAAGGACAACACCGGAGCCTTAAAGGTTGCTGAGGGGGTTGAAATGACAGACGAGGAAATGCTGAGCTTTGATTGGTTTGTAGAAGGCGTTGAAGGAAAAGTAAATTAAAGTAAATTATAAAGGGTGGTACTATGAGTAATGTTCCATGTATATCCATGAAGGGAATAACAAAGGTTTTTGGTAAGGTTACGGCAAACAATAATATAAATCTTGAAGTTAATAGCGGAGAAGTTCATGCACTATTAGGAGAAAATGGAGCAGGCAAGAGTACACTCATGAACATTCTGTCAGGGATTTACCTCCCTGACAGAGGTTCTATTTTTATTGATGGAAAGGAAGTAAGCTTTTCATCTCCTAAAGATGCAATAAAGGCAAAGATCGGTATGATACATCAGCATTTTAAGCTGGTAGATGTCATGACTGGCTTGGAGAACATAATGTTAGGCCAAAAGTTAGGCCTTTTTATGAATAAGAATAGAATTGAAAACAAGGTAAAAGAAATTATTGAAAAGTACTCTCTGGACATTGACGTAAATAAGAGAGTATACGACATGTCCGTTGGGGAAAAGCAGATACTTGAAATAATAAAGGTGCTGTATAGGGGAGCGAAGATTCTTGTACTGGATGAACCTACAACCGTATTTACTCCCCAAGAGACCAAAAAGCTGTTTAGGATTATGAATAAAATGAGGCAGCAGGGCTGTGCTGTAATTTTCATAAGCCACAAAATGGACGAGGTTATGGAAATTGCGGATAGAATCACTGTTTTGAGAAAAGGCGAAACCATAACCACCGTTAACAAGAAAGACACTAATCCTAAACACCTGGCAGAACTTATGGTAGGACATTCTGTGGATTTATCAATTAAACGACTGGACATTGAAAAAGGGGAAAAGACCTTAGAGGTTAAAGAACTTAAGGTCTATGATAAGGATGGAGTAGAGGTTATTAAGGACATGACCTTTGATATCAAAGCCGGAGAAATCCTTGGGGTTGCAGGCATAGTAAACAGCGGTCAAAAGGAATTATGTGAAGCAATCTTTGGAATGCAGCCTATAAAATCCGGACAAATTCTATTTGAGGGCGAAAACCTGGTAGGGAAAACTACCAGAGAGATAATAAAAAAAGGTATAAGCATGAGCTTTATACCGGAAGACAGATTAGGAATGGGACTGGTTGGTTCCATGGATATGGTGGACAATATAATGCTTAAGGAATATCATTCTCAAAAGGGCTTATTTATAAATAAAAAGCCTGCAGTTCTAAAGGCTAAGGAAATAGTAAAGCAGTTAAAAATAAAAACTCCGGGAATCCATTATCCAGTAAAAAACTTATCCGGTGGAAATATTCAGAAGATACTCCTGGGAAGAGAGCTGGCATCACAGCCTAAGGTTCTCATTATGGCCTATCCGGTTAGGGGCTTGGATGTTAACACCTGTCACACTATCTATAACCTTATAAATGAACAAAAGGCTAAAGGAGCAGCGGTACTGCTTATTGGAGAAGACTTAGATGTACTTATTGCGCTAAGTGACAGGATTATGGTTGTTAATCGCGGTGAAGTTACCGGTATTGTGGATGCGGAAGACACCACAAAAGAACAATTAGGCTTATTGATGATGGGACACAAAAATACAGTGCAGGAGGGATACGTAATTGCTTAGATTTGTAAAGAGAGATGAAATAGGCAAAAGGCAAAGTATTGCCATAAGAATTGCAGCGGTGATTCTTGCACTTGTAGTTTCAGGAATATACTTATTCTTTATTGATTTAAATCCTGTGCAGATTTATACTGCCATGGTGAAGGGGTCTTTTGGTTCTGCATACTATCTTAGGGAGACAATAACAAAGGCAATTCCTCTGTGCATTACCGCATTAGGAATAGCTGTGGCCTTTAAGATGCAGTTCTGGAACATCGGGGCTGAAGGCCAGATCATGATGGGTGCCTTCTGTGCTTCTATCTTTGCCTTATGGACACCGAACATTCCCAAAACAGTACTGTTGCTAATAATGGCTGCAGCCGGTGTTATTGGTGGAAGTCTGTGGGCTCTGCTGCCGGCAATTTTTAAATCTAAATGGGGTACCAATGAAACGATTATCACCTTGATGATGAACTATATAGCCTTAAAGTGGGTAAACTACCTGCAATATGGTCCTTGGAAGGATCCAAAGGCCATGGGCTTTGCCAGAATAGCATCCTTTACAGACAATGCTCTTCTTCCCAAGGTGTTTAAAATCAATATAGGATGGATTATAGCAATAGTCCTGGTAGTACTTATATATGTTTTTATGAACTACACCAAGAAGGGGTATGAAATTTCCGTACTTGGAGAAAGCGAAAACACCGCACTATATTCCGGTGTTAATATAAAGAAAACTATAGTAATATCAATATTATTAAGTGGAGGACTCTGTGGCCTTGTGGGTATGATTCAGGCTTCAGGTGTCAGTGGCACTTTGGCAGATAATGTTTCCGGGGGGTACGGATTCACTGCCATAATAGTGTCTTGGCTTGGTGCATTAAGTGCACCAATAATAGCTGTAGTGTCGGTGTTGTTCGCTGCACTAATAAGAGGGGGATCTTATATACAAACCACCTTTGGAATACCAGAGGCAGTAGCCCAGGTACTTCAATCCATGATATTATTCTTTGTCCTTGGTAGCGAATTTTTTATAAGGTTTAAAGTTGAAAAGAAAAGCAGTAAGGCTGTGGAGAAAGTAGGTGAGGCAGTATGAATTGGATAGATTGGATGGTGGCACTACTTGCCGCAGCGGTTGTTTCCGGAACACCAATTCTATTTGCCACCTTAGGAGAAATTATCATTGAAAAGGTAGGACATCTTAACCTAGGGGTAGAGGGCTTAATGCTTATGGGTGCTGTAGTAGGCTTTACCGTTGGACTAAATACCTCAAGCCCAGTGCTTGCAGTTTTGGCAGCGATGGTAATAGGAGCCGTTGGGGGCTTAATCTACGCTTTTTTAACGGTTACCCTGAGAGCAAATCATACTGTAACCGGTCTTACCCTGACAACCTTTGGAACCGGTCTTTCAAGCTTCATGGGAAAAAAGCTTGTGGGTCAAACCACACCGGAAGTTATTAAAACCTTCTTTAACGAATATCCTATTCCTCTGCTAAGCAAAATACCGGTGTTAGGAAGGGTATTTTTCAATCATGACATCTTTGTCTATGCCGGATATTTAACAGCCATTGCAGTAGGAATATATCTATACAAAACCAGCAAAGGCCTAAATTTAAGGGCTATAGGAGAAAATCCAGGCTGTGCTGATGCTGCCAGCGTCAATATCTCCCTATATAAATATGTTCATATTCTTGCTGGCTGTGCACTATGCGCTATTGGCGGAGCATACCTTTCACTGGTATACATCGACACCTATCAGGAAAATGTGGTAATGGGCAGGGGCTGGATTGCTATTGCCCTGGTAATATTCGCAGCCTGGAATCCTTATAAGGCACTAATAGGGGCATACCTCTTCGGAGGCCTCGGAATACTAGGCTTCAGACTTCAAAGTGCAGGCATGCATGGCATTTCTCAATCTCTTGTGGATATGCTGCCTTATCTGGTAACTATAGTTATACTTGTAATGGTATCTATGAAGAAATCAAAGAAGAATTCACCTCCAAAGGCCCTTGGCATAGCTTACTTTAGAGAAGAACGATAACTTTAGTTATAATGGGACTGGCATTAGGAGCCGGTCCTTTTAATGTTTTTTGATGGTATCGGGTAATCATGATTTTTGACCATAAGGCTGTGTTATAGAAACGTGTTGGTAATGTACGCTTTGAATTACCAGGTTTACTATTGAATTAATTAAAATCCAACTTATAATGTTATTTTTATAAGCTCAATGGTAATGAACGAATAGTTTTAAACTGATATATTCTAAGTGTTTCTTTACTGAACATAATCATGGATAACATATCTACAAGGGAATACTATTAAAATGGTATAATTATATTAAATTGTGGAATAAATGTGTAGATTTTCTTTTATTTAGAGGTGGGGTAATAATGAATATATGTATTCTTATGGGGAGTATGAGGAAGAACGGTAATACAAAAACCTTACTAGATCCATTTATAGAAGAATTAATGAAAGAGAAAGCAACAGTTCAGTACATATGGATATACGATAAGTATTGTGCAGTTATATCAACTTGTGGATATGAGCTTGATAATGGTGCAGATTTATTTGAAGAAGCAATAAAGAGATTATCAATACATTCACAGCTTAATTATATAGGGATTTTGGCAGTTAGAGATATTAATGGAGTTACAGATTTTCAAACAAATGATGTAATTAACAGTTCTAAAGAATTTGCCATAAGAATTCTTGATACTTGTAAGTAAAAGATATAATATCAACACTTTTTTATAACACAGCCTTATAAATAATGAGGCTGCACAAAATTAGTGCAGCCAGGTATTATCAACACTTTTTTATAACAGAGCAATATGGTGGAGAAATATATGGCACCATGTATAACACATTAGCCAAGCATGCTCCAGGGACGCCCAAAAGATAACTATACAAACTCAATCCAACGTTTTTCCCTATTACTTCGCATAGCCATTTCAATGACTTTTATAGTATTCAAAGCCTGCTTTGGCTTTACAGCTAAATCTTCTTTGCCAAGAAGGGCATTATACACATTTTCATAGAAACGACGATAGTCACCTAATAAGCTTTCAATTTTACCGACAAAATGAATGCCGTTGATATCTGTATTTATGGTTCCCCAGAGATTTTCCGGTTCCCTGCCCCAGTCATCGGAGTCCTTTGGGCTTAATCCCTTTTTCAAGTCCTCCTCCTGAACATCCATGCCGTATTTTATAAAAGACCCCTTGGTACCAAGTACAATGAAATGGGGAAGTGGTTCCCGTACAAGCATTCCGGATTTTAGGGTTACTTTCTTGTCCGGATATTTTAGAATTATTTCAAAGTTGTCCACTGTTTCTCCGCCTTGCCTTTGAATCAGGGTATTTCCAAAGACTTCTGAAGGTTCTCCGAAAAGGCTGAGGGCCTGATCGATAAGATGTGAACCTAAATCGTAAAGGATGCCGGAACCGGGAATGTCCTTTTCCCTCCAGTTGTTTTTAAAGTAGTCTCTAAATCTATCAAAGTGAGCTTCATACTCCACTATGCTGCCCAATAAACCATCCTCAATGATCTTCTTGACAGTTAAAAAATCACTGTCCCATCTCCTGTTTTGATATACAGTTAAAAGCTTTCCCTTTCTTTTGGCAAGGTCTATAAGAGCCTCAGCTTCGTAAGCTGTAACGGTGAAGGGCTTTTCTACTACTACATGTTTTCCGCTTTCCAATGCTCTGCGGGCAAGATCATAGTGCAAGGTGTTAGGGGATGCTACCACCACCAGATGTATATTTTCATCATTAAATAGGCTATCAACATTGTCTACAATTATTGTTTGAGGGTACTTTTCTCTAATAATATTAATATTTTCTTCTTTTCTTTCAAATATTTTACGCAGCCTTAGACCATGAACTGCTTCAAGGATCGGTGCATGAAAAACCCTGCCGGACATACCAAAGCCTATAAGTCCTACATTAATCCTTTCAATCATTTTTATCCCTCCGTCTTCACAATTATATCATTACCAAAATTATATCATAGTGAAAGTAATTGTGTACTAAATTTAAGCTAGGCGGTACTATAATTAATATGATAAAATATTTAGTATCATAAAAAAATTATCGGAGGGATGCTAGTGGGGGGAAAGAGATATAAGAAGTCTACTAAAATGATAAAGTTTAAAGCCTTTATAAAAAATGTGGTACTGCTTATAGTTGCACAAATACTTGTTGGCATTTTTTTTAGTATTCCAATGGTATATTATGGTCCATTTAAGGTAATAAGAGAAGAATTGGTAAACACAGCAATGACAACCCTTAGTCATCAATATATAGCTACATGGTTTTTAAGTGACGAAGAAATTAACAGGATTATGGAGAAGCATAAAATTCAGGATGAAGACAAGAGGAGTGATGTTGAGGCTGTGGCTGTATTTGATTCTGATGTGGAAAAGAAAGAAAGTCAGGTTGAGTTTATAAATATAAGTAATGAAAAGGTAAAGGGGTACATTTTACTTGTGAAAAATCCTTCTATGGTTAGGGTAGCTACCACCAGTAAAATTGGAGTTCAGGGTATGAAGCTGTTGGACATAGTGAAGCAAGAAAATGCTATAGGCGGTATTAATGCCGGCGGCTTTGGTGACGAAGGTGGAGTTGGAACCGGCGGAATCCCTATGGGCCTTTTGATGCAGGATGGCAAGGTGATATATGGTAACGAGAAGGAGCGGTATTCCATCATTGGATTTAATGAAGATTCCGTGCTGGTGCTTGGATGGTATACTATTGCCGAAGCCAAGGAAAAGAAGATTAGGGATGCGGTAAGCTTTGGACCTTATTTGATAGTTAATGGAGAACCTATGATAAAGGGGAACGGCAACGGCGGATGGGGATTGGCTCCAAGAACTGCTATAGGTCAAAGACAGGATGGAACAGTAATTATGCTTGTTATAGATGGAAGACAACTGGATAGCATAGGTGCTACCCTAAAGGATGTACAGGATATAATGCTTCAGTATGGTGCCTATAATGCGGCTAATCTTGATGGAGGATCTTCCACCACTATGGTATATCAGAATAATATTGTAAATAGCCCCAGCAGTAAATATGGGCCAAGAGACTTACCATCAGCTTTTGTTATAAAGAAGTAAGGCTATGAAGGGTGGCGTAAAGCATGGATTACATGAAGGCTGCATTGGAGCAGGCCAGAATTGCATTAGGGAAAAATGAGGTCCCTGTGGGAGCTGTTATAGTTAAGGATGACCAAATTATTGCAGAGGCGCATAATTTGAAGGAAAGCCTGAAGGATCCAACTGCTCATGCTGAAATACTTGCCATAAGGAAGGCATGTGAAGTGCTTGATAATTGGAGGCTTACCGGGTGCAGCATGTATGTGACCCTAGAGCCTTGTCCGATGTGCGCTTCTGCTATTGCTCAAAGCAGGATAAGAAACCTATACATCGGGGCGCCAGATATTGATGGTGGTGCTTGCGGGTCAGTCATAAATATTGTTCAAAATCATCATATAAATAATTATTTAAACGTACATTGGGTCTACAACCAAGAGTGTAGTGATATTTTAAGTAACTTTTTTAGAGGTAGGAGATGAAATATGAGCAAACATATAAAGAAGTCTCTGAAGTCCTTTGACTTTGAGGCTTTCATGAGAGGTGAGAACTACCAAAGTTATGACTATTTTGGATGCCACCTTGTAAGTAGAAATGGCGTCAAGGGAGCAGAATTTATAGTTTGGGCACCGGCTGCCAAAGAGGTTAGAGTGGTGGGGAGCTTTAACCATTGGAATGGCAGCGATTCTCTTATGTATAAGGATGGCAATGGGGTATGGAGCATTTTCGTTGAGGGGGTAAACGAAGGGGATTACTATATGTATGACGTATTGGGCAAAGACGGCCAAAGAGTTTTAAAGTCAGACCCCTATGGTTTCTATAGCCAGCTTCGTCCCGGAAATGCTTCTGTGGTAGTAAAATTAGATAATTATATGTGGTCAGACAGTGACTGGATTGAGGAAAGAAGCAATAAAAATTTATATAAGAGCCCTGTAAATATCTATGAGGTTCATGCAGGCTCTTGGAAAACTCATGGTTATGAGAAGTTCTGCAACTTTAGAGAGTTGGCAGAGACCCTAGTGGATTATGTGGTGGACATGGGTTATACACATATAGAATTAATGCCACTTACGGAGCACCCTCTGGATGAATCCTGGGGCTATCAGACCATTGGCTACTATGCCTTTACCAGCCGTTATGGCAGTCCGGAGGATTTTATGTGTTTTGTTGATAGATGTCATCAAAAGGGCATAGGGGTAATAATTGACTGGGTACCGGGGCATTTCTGCAAGGATGCTCACGGGTTATATAAATTTGATGGCACTTTCCTATATGAAAGCGAAGAAGAAGTAAGAAGAGAGAATTACGATTGGGGTACTGCTAATTTTGACTTTGATAAGTCCCATGTACATAGTTTTTTAATATCAAACGCCTTATTTTGGTTTAAGAAGTATCATATCGACGGAATAAGAGTAGATGCTGTAGCAAACATGATGTACTTGACCTATGGAAAGAAGCAGGGGATGGACCTGAAAAACAAATATGGGGGAGATGAGAACTTAGGGGCATTGGATTTCCTCAGAAGTCTTAATGAGGCTGTGTTTAAGGAAATACCCAATCCTCTTATGATGGCCGAAGATTCCTCAATTAAGGCTATGGTCACTGCACCAACTTATCTTGGTGGAGTAGGCTTTAATTATAAGTGGAACATGGGCTGGATGAACGAGCTGCTAAAGTATGCGGAAAAGGACCCAATACATAGGAAGTGGCACCATAACAGTATTACATATACAATTACTTATGCTTATTCAGAAAATTTTGTTCTGCCCCTTTCTCATGATGAGGTTGTTCACGGAAAAAAGTCTCTACTTAATAAAATAAGCGGAGATTATTGGCAAAAGTTTGCAGGGCTTAGAACCTTACTAGGTTATATGATGGGCCATCCCGGTAAAAAGCTCCTCTTTATGGGGGGAGAGTTTGGACAGTTCATAGAGTGGAACTGTAAACAGGAATTGGATTGGATGCTGTTGGAGTATCCTGCTCACAGAGACATGCAAAACTATGTAAAAAAGCTTAATCATTTATATAAGTCTGAAAAGTCACTTTGGGAGCTGGATCATAGTCCCCAGGGCTTTGCCTGGATAGATTACCAAAACTATGAACAGAGTATAATAGCCTTTATGAGAAAGGCTGAAGACGGAGATTATGCCATAGCAATATACAACTTCACTCCAATTGTGCGCTATGATTACAGAATTGGTGTGCCTGAGCTAAAAGAATACAAAGAAATCTTCAACAGCGACAGCACGGAATTTGGTGGTTCAGGCCAAACAGTAGAAGACACCTTGCAGGCCTTTGATGAAGAATGGAACGGCCAGCCCTATCATATTAAAACAAAGATACCACCCTTGAGCTTTGTATTGCTGAAGGTGAACGACAAAAAAACTGCGTCTTAACGCAGTTTTTTTACTGGACTTTAACTCGTTTTGCAGCTACCATAACAGCCCTAAACATCAAAACTATAATCAGGGTTATCACAGAGGTCAGGGCAATAACTCCGCCGGCAGCGGCATCGATGTAATAGGATAAAACAAGGCCACCAACAGTGTCGATAATACTTACAAGAACTGCAATGAGTAATGTAGTTTTAAAGCCTTTCTCAAATTGAAGAGCCGTAGCCACCGGTAAAGAAATCATAGAGGTTATGACTAAAACTCCAACTATTCTGATAGAAACGGATACAGAGGCTGCTACCAAAATGGAGAAGAAGTAGTTTATAAGTTTCACCTTAAGTCCTGCAACGGAAGCACCTTCTTCGTCAAAGGTGATATAAAGCAGCTTGTTAAATAGGAATATAAACATTATCAGTGCAATGGCACAGAGTATTAGTACTGTAATTAAGTCCTTTGTGCTTACTGTAAGTATACTCCCAAAGAGATAGGAGTTCACATTGGCCTTAGCCTTGCCTGAACTTATCAGGGTCAGAGCAATACCAATGCTTAAGGACATAATAATAGTTAAAATTAATTCCGAATATTTCTTATAATAATTCTTAAAGAGCTCAATTACTACCCCGGATAGAGAAGTGAAGACAAAGGCTCCCATTATGGGGTTTGTACCTATAATCAAGCCTAGGGCTACTCCTGCAAGGGAGCTGTGAGCCATAGTGTCTCCAATCATTGAATGTCTGCGCACAACAAGAAAAATTCCTATGCTGGGGCATAAGATTGAGATTAAAAGGGCAATTATTAACGCATTTTGCATAAAGCTATATTGTAGCATGTAAGTCACCTCTGTCATGATCAATGAAAAACTCCTGAGAACTGCTTAACTTACCTCTGCCATTACTCATATAAAAGATTTTATTTGAGTTTTTGTAGGCTGCCTGCAAATTATGTTCTACTGATATGATGGTTATTTTATGGTGTTTGTTCAGATGTTTTAATATGTCATAAATATCTATTTGACTTTCCACATCAATCCCTGTAGAGGGCTCATCTAATATTAAAAGTTCAGGTAATCCCATTAGAGCTCTGGCGATAAAAATCTTTTGTCTTTGCCCTCCGGATAACTGGCCTATTAAATGTTTCTTAAACTTCATCATGTTAACGGTAGAAAGCACCTCATCAATAACCCTAGCGTCCTTAATCCTTAGAGCCTTTCTATGTATATTCAGAACCTCCTGTACCGTAATAGGAAACCCAGAGTTGAAGCTTTCAAATCTTTGAGGAACATAACCGATTTTATCTGAATATATGCTTATAGTGCCTTTATTGGGCTTTAAGAAGTTTAGTATAAGTTTTAGAAGTGTACTTTTACCGCTGCCATTATCGCCCAAAATTGATATATAGTCTCCCCGTTCTGCCTTAAAATTTATGTCTTTAAGGATGAGGGAGGAATCTCCGTTATAGGAAAAGGATAGGTTATTAATTACAAGCATCTTTGCCTCCATATAATAAAATAGTTGTGTATTGACAATGTTATGTCATATGTATATTATATACCTAGATGCAAATGATTTGCAACATATAAAAGTTATAGATTTGGAGGAAAGAATGTTTAGAAAATTAGTGTTAGCTCTTGTCTGTGTATTGTTTATTGGCACTCTGGCAGGCTGCAGCGGTAAAGATAACAAAACTGAAAATAGTAGTGATAAGGGTAAAGTACAGGTAGTAGTTTCCTTTAACCCCCTAAAGGAATTCACTGAGGCCGTAGGTAAAGATAAAGTTAACGTCATAAGTATTGTTCCTGATGGCATGGAAGCCCATGATTTTGAGCTCAAGGCCAAGGATATGGAAAAGATAAGGGAGGCTAAGATTTTTGTCTATAATGGTCTTGGAATGGAGAGTTGGGTAGAAGACACTCTGCAGGTTATTGATAACAGGGACTTGATTATAGTAGATTCTTCTAAGAATGTTAATGCTATAAAGATGCAGGAAGATGATCATGAGGAAGATGAAGAAGATGATGAACATGAGCATGGTGAATTTGATCCGCATATATGGTTAAGCCTCAAGGAAGCTAAAGTACAGGCTTTGAACATAAAAGATGCTCTTGTGCAGGCAGATCAAGCTAATGAGGGCTTCTATCAAAAGAATTACGAAGAATTCGCAGGAAAGTTAGATGAGCTTTATAATGAGTATGCTGAAAAGTTTCAGGAGGTTCAAAACAAGCATTTTGTAACCGGCCACGCAGCCTTTGCCTATCTTTGCAGGGATTTCGGACTTGAGCAAAATAGTGTAGAGGACGTTTTTGCTGAGGGAGAACCTACGCCCAAAAGGCTTCAGGAGCTTACTGAATACTGTAAGCAAAACAACATTAAGGTAGTATTTATGGAAGAATTAGCCAGCCCAAAGGTTTCTGAGACTCTGGCCAATGAAGTGGGTGCAAAGGTTCAAACCATATATACCATTGAAAGCAAACAGGACGGTAAGGACTATCTTCAGAGTATGAGGGAAAACCTGGAAAATATTTATACAAGTATTAAATAAGTGTAGGGGATGCAGGAACTTCTTATTATTTATAATAAGGAGTTCTTTTAATTAGAGGTTTTTTTATAACTTGAAAATCCACTAAAAATCAGATAAAATGAAGAAGTAGCGTTGAAAGTTGACAGGAATTTCAGGGGGCTTTCTCAATTATGAAATGGGTCAAAGATGTTACAGGGGGTTGAATTTATGGAAGCAATGGATTTAAGAATGTACACAAAAAAATCAAATAAGGTTATTTTATCAATTCCTTGGATAATAAGTATTGCTGGCTTAGGCTTATATATTTTTGGGCCAAGCAATGGGAAGACTACTTTAGCTCAGGTAGCTATTATCAGTGGGGCTGCTATTATACCGACAGTTCTCTACTTTATAAAAGGCTTCGAAGCAATTACGGCAGTGGCTCTTTCACTCTATCCTTTGGAATTATCCTTGTACTTTATATTCTCTGCTGGTGCAAAAGGTAACAGTACCACCAGTGCTATACAAGTACTTCTGATAGGTGTCTGTGTCCTGGCAATATATAGTAACACAAGGTTTGTACTTATTTATAGTGCTGTTGCAAATATAAGCATGATAGGGCTCCTAATAGCAGGATACAAGATAGATATTCCAAGTTTAATTATTGTTAATATATGCTTGACAGCTATATTATACTCTACAAAAAGTAGGCATGGGTTAATTAAAACTATTACTCAGAAGGGCGAAGAAGGTTCTGCGCTGATTCAAAAGTTAGAGAGTACTATGGAAAAGATTAAGAAGGAAACAGCTGTGCTGACTGATGAGATAGAAAAATCAAATAGCAATTTGTCAACTATAAGGGAATCAAGTAATTCCATCACTGCAACTGTTCAAGAGGTTTCAGCAGGGATAAGTGAAGAAGCAAAAATGGCAGGTCACATCAGTGACAGGATGGCCTTGGTAGAAAAGAAAGCTGCAGAAACTCAGACTTTCTCAGACCTTATGTCAGAGGCATCAAAGAAGGCTAATGATGTTGCAGCAGAAGGTGCTCAGAAAGTTACAGAAATGGACAAGCAGATGGGAATAATCAATACTGTGGTAACCCAGTCACTGAGTACAGTAGAAGAACTGCAGGAGAATATGGATGAGGTAAACAACTTCCTGTCAAGTATAACCAGTATCGCAGAACAAACCAATTTATTAGCTCTTAATGCGGCTATCGAGGCAGCAAGAGCTGGAGAATCGGGAAGAGGTTTTGCTGTTGTAGCAGAAGAAGTAAGAAAGCTGGCGGAGCAGAGTGCTAGTACTGTTGTCATAATATCAGAAATCATCAACAAGATAAAGGATAAGACAAAGCAGGTTTATGAAACTGTTCATCAAGGAACTGCAGCAGTTGAGACTGGTACGGTTATTTCCACTGACATGAACAAGGGCTTTGAGCAAATTCTTTTGTCCTTTAAAGAAATAGATGAATATATCAACAATGAGCACAGCATGGTAAAGGATCTGAAGAATATAATAAGTGAAATACAGAATGAGGTAGAAAATATTGCGAGCATTTCAGAGGAGCAAGCAGCTGCTGCCGAGGAGATGCTGGCTACCATTGAAGAACAAGATAACAATATAGTGAGAGTATTTAAGGCAATGCAGGAAATTCAAAAATCCTGTGAGAACCTTGAGAACCTGACTAAGTAGTATAATAACACACGTTATGAATTACTATAACGTGTGTTTTATTACTAATAATCCCTATTGAACATGGTCTGGTTTTATGCTAGTATATGTGAGAAGAGATTAATTAATACTATGGAGAGATGTCCGAGTGGTCGAAGGTGCCTGCCTCGAAAACAGGTGAACGGGTAACTCCGTTCCGAGGGTTCAAATCCCTCTCTCTCCGCCAGAACAGATATCATATGTGAGATGTGGGGTATCGGAAAAAGGGATATGGCCTTAGCGGCGTATAACTGCTAATGTCATATTCCTTTTGCTATTTGTATTAACTCCAGTGCATATAACTATAGTTTAAGAAGTTTGCTGAAATTTTAATTAAAGTTAATTGACTTTTTACTTAAATATAGTAGTATTAAAGTATGTAATAAAGAAGTTTTGTTTTTTTTATGTTATTTGGACTTATAATTGTATTATTGGGGGAATTATATGAAAAAAATTGTAACGATGTCTGACATAGCTAAAACTTTAGGAGTAAGTACAGTAACGGTTTCAAAAGCTTTAGCTGATAAAGAGGGAGTAAGCGATGAAATAAGAGCTAAAATAAAACAAGTGGCCAATGAAATGGGGTATAGGTATAATGTTGCTGCAAAATCCTTAAAAGACGGACTTACTTATAATGTTGGAATTATTATTGCAGAACGATTTATTGAAGTAGGAGTATCATTTTACTGGCAGCTCTATAAGAGGTTGGCGGATGAATTAATGAAAATAAACTATTATGCAGTATTTGAAATATTAAAGCCGTCAGAAGAGCAGACTGCTACAGAACCCAAAATGGTTATCGATAAAAAGGTTGATGGAATCATTGTTTTAGGACAGGTAGGGAAGGAATACTTCAATATGATTAAGGCTGCTTCTGTACCAGCTGTATTCATAGATTTTTATGAGAATGACAGTACGCAAGATTTTATTATTACAGACAACTTTTACAGCATGTATATGCTGACAAATTATCTTATTGAAATGGGACATAGAGATATTGGGTTTGTCGGAAATATAAGGGCAACTAGCAGTATTCAAGATAGATACTTAGGGTATTTAAAATCCTTGATAGAGAATGATATAGACCTTGATAGATGCAAACAATGGTATATAAGTGATCGAGATGATGAAAGCGGACATGTAGATTTTGAGCTTAAAGCAAATCTCCCTACGGCTTTTGTATGCAATTGTGATAATGTAGCCTATGATTTAATCAGAAAGTTATCTGAAAAGGGCTATAGGGTTCCAGATGATATTTCTGTAGTTGGTTTTGATAATTATTCTGTTACAGCCAATGAAAGTGTTAGGCTTACTACTGCAGAGGTTGACATGAAAGCAATGGCACATACTGCGATAGATGTTTTAATGAAAAGAATAAATAATGTAAAGGCCAAAAGAGGGATCAAGCAGGTAAGCTGTAAAATTATAATAAGAGATTCTGTTAAAAGGTTAAAGTAACTCAATAAGTCTAGTGTAGCAAAGCAAGTTTGCTACACTAGACTTATTTACAGATTAACTAAAGCTGGAATTTCTTTATAATTTCGTTCAATTCCTTTGATTTATCGGTAAGCTTAGAAGCTAGTATAAACATTTCGCTGTTGGAAGCAGACTGTTCTTCCATGGTAGCGGATACTTCTTCTGTAGCTGCAGAATTGTCGTGTGAAATTGAAGCGATCTTATCAATGCTCTTTATTAAAATATCCTTATCTCTTTCCAGCTTATTTATACATTCATTGGTTAATTGAACCATTGAGAGTATAGTGGAGAAAGAATCCTTAATTATGTTAAATGCATCAATAGTATTATCAACTTGTTTAAATTCGTCTTCGAAATTCCTTGTAGCTTTATTAGATATAGAAATAGACTCCTGAATGGTATTTTGTACTGTATTAATAATTTTTTGAATTTCATCTGCAGATTTTTTACTTTGCTCAGCAAGTTTTCTTACCTCATCCGCAACCACTGAAAAGCCTTTTCCGGCAGCGCCAGCTCTGGCAGCTTCTATAGCAGCATTTAAAGCCAACAGATTGGTTCTATCAGTAATTTCATTTATATTCTGTAGTATTAACAGTATACTCTTGGTACTGTGACCTAATTTGTTAATTGTTGAAGATAGCAATTCTATGGTATTTTTATTTTCCAGTGAAGAATTTTTCAAAGCATTTACTACTTCGGTTTTTTCATTAATTAATGAAAGGGTATTATTTGTTGTGGTCTGTATGTTGCTTATATTATTTATTGTCAATCCGATCTCTTTGTTAAATTGCTTGGTAAAATCTACACAATCCGATACCTCTTCAGTTTGCTTTGAAGAACCCTCTGCTATACAGTTAACGGTTTTAGAGGTTACTTCTGATGTGTCTTTTAGGGTCTGAGAAATTTCGAGTAATTGAACAGCAGCGTTGGTTGAATCTGAAGATAAACTTTTGGTTGCTCTAAGTATGGTTTTTAACTCAGAGATCATTAAGTTAAAGTTATCTGAAAGCTCATTTACTTCGTAGATGTTAGATTCATTCAAAGTAGCAGTAAAGTTACCGCAGGCAAGTTCTCTTGTTGTATTTATCATTTCCCTTAGAGGTTTTGTTATGTTCTTACTCAAAATAGTAATGGTGAAAACAGAAACAAATAACACTACAAATATTATGACTAGATTTATCAACCCTATTTTTATTGCACTGGAGGAGAGTTCAGCCTTTGGAACCAAGGCTATGAATTTCCAGCCTGTACTTTCTGAAGTTTCATATACAACAAACATTTCCTTGCCTCCGATTTTGGTGGTAAAGTTACCGCTGGGATTATTGCTGACAGTTTGGAAATATTTTTCTGTTTCTTTATCCTTGGGTTTAGGTTCATTTTTATCGGCAATAATATAGCCGTCATTGTCCACAACTTTAACATAACCGGTTTTTCCAAGAACTATGCTGTTTATAGTATCTTGTAACTTATTAACCGGTACATTTATTTTTAATATACCGACCTCATGAGTTAGATTGTAGTACAGCATCCGTACATTACTAATATAGATAGTGGAGTCCCCTTTAGTTAATATTGTTTCATTATGTAGGGGAAGCCAAATGGACTTTCCTTTTGCATTTTTTGCCTCTTCGTACCAAGGTTCTTTTTTAGCTAATTCAAGCTTCTCGTCTGTTATGGCAGTGTTGCCTATAGTGGAGAAAGAGTTTCCATGCTCATTATATATGGTTACTGAATTAGTGTGATTACCTTGATCTCTTGGAGTTAGAAAATCTATCCTATCCTTTATTTGTTTCATTTCATTAAAGCTAATTTTTTCTTTTTTTGATAAGAGCTTTAGAAGGTTGCTATCACCCATTATTTGCTTAGACGTGGTTTCTATATTAGAGCTAAGTAAGTCAACATAGTTCATATTTTGAACCAATAATTGCTTGGCAGTAGATTTAAAGTCTTCTTCTACTTTGTTCTTAATCATTCCAAAGGTAATTATACTGGATGACAACAGGGAGATTATTAAAATGGAACTGCAGGAGTATACTATCTTTTTAAATATGCTATGTTTAGTACTTTTAAAGCTATCACTTAACTTTACTCCTGGTGAAGATTGATTTAGTTGCCCCTTACGTGACTCCTTTTTGTTATTAAAAAAGTAAGATGAAAGGAGAGAGTAAGTTTTGCTTTTTTTCAAAAACATAAAAACACCACCTATTAAAATAGTTAATATCAGTCCGGCTAAATAACTACAGTAATACAAAACAAATATCTAAGTAAAATTAGCTAATAGATAACTTAAATTATATATATAATATCATAATAATAGACTTGTGTAAACGTTAATATCACATTTATATTGTTTGTAATGGAAACGCGGTTAAGAAAAGGAAAGTTATAATGAAATGTAATTACTTAATATAAATATACAAAAAATATTAATTGTGTTCTTAAAATGGTTTTGTAATATTTCTTTTAATAACTGCTGATTAAGCGGTTATACTGTATTATAAAGGAAGTTTAGAACTTTAAATATATCCAATGACGTGAGAGGAAATATTTAAAAAATACACTTGACAACCACATATTGAAAACGTATAATATAATTAAGATAAACGATAACTTAAAAATAAATTAAATTGTTAAGGGGGATTTAACATGAGAACAAAAAAACTTATGTCATTGGTAATGGTACTAATGGTTGTGTCAGTCGGATTTATAGGTTGTAAAAAAGATGATGGGGGACAAGTTACTGACACAAATACTCCGGTTGAAACTAGTTCTCCAGAAGAAGGAACAAAATTAGAAGGAACTATTACTGTACTTACTCACAGAACAGATATGACAGAAATATTCCAGCAATACAAAGAAAAATTTGAGTCGCAGCATCCTGGAACAACCATTAATTTTGAGGCTGTAACTGACTATCAGAACACTCTTTCAACAAGAATGTCTACCAAGGACTATGGTGATGTTCTTATGATGCCAGCTAACATAACAAAGGACAAGTTCAAAGATTTCTATCTTCCACTGGGAACAAAAGAAGAGCTATCCCAGAAATATAACTATCTTGATAACTTTGAATATGAAGGAACAGTTTACGGTATAGCAACTGGTGCAAATGCTATGGGAGTTGTTTACAACGATAAGGTTTTGAAGGATGCAGGTGTAACTAGTATTCCTACAAACCATGATGAATTTATGGCTGCGCTTAAGGCCATAAAGGAAAAGACTCCTGGTGTAATCCCTCTATATACTAACTATGTTGCAGACTGGTCATTCGGAAACTATGTTAACGGATCACAGACAGGTATTTCTGGTGATGATGATTACATGAACAAAATGATTTACAGTAAGAGCGAGTTTTTACCAGGTTCAGCTACTTATACTGCTTTAAAGTGGTTACATGATGCTGTTAAGGGAGGATATGTAGAGGATGACCCAATGACTTCTGATTGGGAATGGTCAAAACAAGCAATGGCTGATAATAAGATCGGTTTCATGGTATTGGGATCATGGGCTGTTGGGCAGATGAAAGCTCTATCAAGTACTCCTGAAAATGTTAAGTTTATGCCATATCCAGCACGTAAGGATGGAAAGGCATATATGTCTCTTGGTCCAGACTATGGTATGGGTATAAATATAAATACAAAAAACCCTGAGTTGGCAAAAGCCTTCCTTGAATTCTTTGTTAATGAATATCCAAATAATTCTGATATGATTTCTGCGGTTAAAGGTGCTGAACTACCTGATTTCTTAAAGGATGTTGACGGTGTTGTGTTGTTTGAAAATAAACCTGGAGACTCTCAAACAACTAAGGATTTAGACCAAGTACAGAAAGAATCTTTAATAGCTCTTTGGGATGGTAAGTGGGTAAAGACTGTTGTTGAAATAGGCTTAGGAAACTCAGATAAAACTTTCGATGAATACATGACTGAACTAAATGCTGCCTGGGTTAAAGGGATTGAGTCATTAGGCAAATAGTTTACGCCACTGATGTAAAGCTAGAAAATGGAAATACGGTATGGTATTCATACCGTATTTTTTATAAAAAGAGAGGATGATTTTATGGAAGGGAATAGAAGTAGAAGAAAGTTTTCGTTTTCGTCATTACCGTATAAGAAGCAAAAGATTGTAATATCAGTAGTTTTTTTATTTGTACCAATGCTATTACTGTTAACCTTCACTTATCTGCCGGCCACCACCATGTTTAAGTATGCCTTAACAGACTGGGATGGTATTAGTAAGACTTATAACTACGTAGGATTAAAGAATTTTAACACTATATTTGCGGACCCAAAGAAATACTTTGAACCTATGAGAGTTAGCATATATTATTTTATAGCTTCTTTTGTCCAAATTGCATTGGCTGTTATTTTAGCTTACTTAATAAGCTTTAAAACAAAGTTTTCTAACATTTTTAAAGGAGTATACTTTTTTCCCTCTTTAATAAACAGTGTTGCCATAAGCTTTATATTTATATTTTTCTTCCAGCCCAACGGTACCTTTGATAGTATTTTGAAGTTGCTGGGTTTAGAAGGCGCTATAAGATTCTGGTTAAGAGATCCTAAGATTATAAATATATCCTTGGCTTCTGTTTCCGTATGGAGATATGTTGGACAAAACATAGTTATGTTCTCAGCTGCTATGCAGTCTATTTCGCCTGATATTTTAGAAGCAGCAGAAGTAGATGGGGCTAACGAATTTCAAAAGCTTATCCATATAATAATTCCTGGAATATCAAAGATTATGGGATTACTTTTATTTTTGTCCATTTCTGGTTCTCTCCAGGCATTTGAAACACCGTATATAATGACCGGTGGTGGAAATGGAAGTATGACTTATGTAATTCAGGTTGTTAATATAGCGTTCCAAAATCACAGAGTTGGACTTGCATCAGCACTAGCACTTATTTTGCTTTTTATTTGTATTATATTAGCCGTAATACGAAAACTTATTTTTGGAAGAAAGGAGGCATAATTTTATGGCAAGAAAGTTAACTCCAAAAGAGAAGATTCATAGGGCACTTAAGTATGCTGTATTAGTATTTATGCTGTTTATATTTATCATACCTATATTAGTAGTTTTTTTTGCAGCTTTCAAAACCAGAGAAGAATTTGCTACTACAGGCGTACTAACTATGCCAAGCAGTTTCTTAAATTTCGATAACTTTGCTGAATATATAAAGAAGGCAAACTTGCTCAGAGGATTTAAAAATACATTTATTATAATGGTTTTTTCTCTGTTTGGTTCAGTAATGACGGGTTCAATGAGTGCTTTCATTTTCAGTAGGTTTAAATCCAAGGTCAGCAACTTTGCTAATAACTTATTCTTATTGGCGGCAATTATTCCCGGTATAACTACCACAGTTGCCACCTTCCAGATAGTATCAAAGTTAGGTATGTTCAATACCAGATTGGCACCTATAGTTTTATACTTTGGTACAGATGTTATGTCGATTTATATTTTCTTGCAGTTCCTTGAAAATATTTCGGTTTCATTAGATGAATCAGCTATTATAGATGGTGCTAACTATTTTCAAATATTCTTTAAAATTATTATGCCACTACTGAAGCCTGCGGTCATAACAGTAGTAGTAATCAAGGGAATAGGTATATACAATGATTTCTATACTCCGTTCCTTTATACGCCAAAGCAGGAGTTATTGACAATATCTACTACTTTATATAATTTCAAAGGACCTTTTGGTTCACGCTGGGATATTATATGCGCTGGTATAGTTATTATAATAATTCCTACCTTAATAACCTTCTTATTATTGCAAAGTCGTATTTACAACGGATTAGCAGCTGGTTCAGTAAAAGAATAACTTTAATTTTAGGTAAAAGGAGAGTATACAATGAGTAGAATTATAGGAGAAAGTTTATCCAATATACCATGGCAGGACAAGCCAAAGGGCTTTACCGGACCAATGTGGCGTCATACAGAAAACCCGATAATTGGACGTAACCCGGTAAAGGGGGTAGCCAGAATTTTCAATAGTGCCGTTGTTCCTTATGAAGGAGAATTTATTGGAGTATTCCGTGGAGAAACAATTAACGGAAGACCTCATATATATTTGGGGAGAAGTAAGGATGCCATACACTGGAACTTTGAAGAAGAGAAAGTTCAGTTTGTAGATGAAGAAGGAAAGCCATATCAACCTTTATATGCCTATGATCCAAGACTGGTTAAAGTAGAAGACGCATACTATATAATCTGGTGCGGAGACTTTAACGGTGCTTCAATCGGTCTTGCAAAGACAACTGATTTTAAGACTTTTGTACGTTTAGAAAATCCATTTTTACCTTTCAATAGAAATGGAGTGCTATTCCCGCGTAAGGTAAATGGTAAGTATTTAATGTTATCAAGGCCAAGTGATAGTGGACATACTCCTTTTGGTGATATTATGTTAAGCCAAAGCCCAGATTTAAAATATTGGGGAGAGCACAGAATTGTTATGCAAAGAGGAGGTTCAGGATGGTGGCAGACCGTTAAGATTGGATGTGGTGCTGCACCAATTGAATTGGACGATGGATGGTTAATATTCTACCATGGTGTTACCGGTACTTGCAATGGACTAGTTTACTCTATGAGCGCTGCAATATTAGATAAAGATAATCCATCAAAAGTGATATACCGTGCTGGAAGCTTTATGTTAACTCCTGAAGAGTGGTATGAAGAAAGAGGTTTTGTTCCAAATGTGGTATTCCCATGTGCTGCCTTATGTGATGCGGAAACTGGTAGAATAGCTGTTTACTATGGTGCAGCAGATACCTATGTTGCTGTAGCTTATACAACTGTAGAAGAAACCGTTAAGTTTATTAAAGAACACAATGAGCTGGTGGGCTTAGATGGTACAGACGGAAGGATGTAGAGGGAGTTATATTATGAACAAGCTATATGAGTGCCAAATTGAACATTTAAAGGATTATAGAGGCATTGGTGAAGCACCGGAAGATTATGATGAATATTGGGAAAGAGCCAAGAGAGATTTAGAAAAAGCTTCCTTGGATTATGAACTGGTAAATAGCGACTTTGTTGCCCGAAGCTGTGAAGCCTATGACTTGTATTTTACAGGTGTAGGAGGAGCAAGAATTCACTGTCAATTTTTAAAGCCCAAAAATGTTAAAGGGAAAGCACCAGCTATTGCAATGTTCCATGGATATTGGAGCAACTGCGGTGAATGGAGTGGAAAGTTACAGTACATTGCAGAAGGCTTCTGCGTTTTAGCAATGGATGTCAGGGGTCAGGGCGGTACAAGTATTGATAACGGTACTTACAAAGGTAATACTCAAAGTGGACATATTATCCGTGGGCTAGAAGGTGATAGTCCTGATGATATGTTTTATAGGAATGTATATTTAGATACTGCTCAATGCGTAAGAATTTTACAAAGTATGGAATTCGTCGACAAGAAGAATGTATTTGCAACCGGGGCTTCACAAGGTGGAGCATTAGCAATTGCGTGTGCATCATTAGTTGATGACTTAAAAGGTGCAGTGGCTATATATCCTTTTCTTTGTGACTTCAGAGGCATTTATCAAAATAATTTTATCTGCCCTAGCTATGAAGAGATTACTTGGTATTTTAGACAACGAGATCCAAATCATTTAACAGAAGACTTTTTCTTTGAACGTTTAGGATATATAGATCTAAAAAATCGTACCAAAGACATCAAGTGTAATGTCTTATGGATGACAGCTTTGATGGATAAAGTGTGTCCTCCTTTTTCCCAGATGGCAGCCTATAACAATATTTCTTCGGAAAAGAATATTATATTTTTTCCTGAATATGAGCATGAGTACTTACTAAACTCGGGAGACATAATTTTAAAATATTTTATTGAAAGATTAGAAGCTGAATAAAAGCGCACCATTATGTGCGCTTTTTCTAAAATAAAGGAGGCGTGAGCAAAGTGAAAATAGCTTCATTATATAAAGAAACAAAGGATGAGTTGTTAAAACATATTATGCCTTTTTGGAATGGGCTAAAGGACCCATTGGGAGGCTTCTATGGATATATGGATTATAATTTGGCAGTTGATAAAAAGGCGATAAAGGGTGTTATACTAAACAGCCGTATTCTGTGGTTTTATTCAAATGTTCATCTAACCTGCAAAAATGAAGGAGCTTTAGCTTATGCAAAGCATGCCTATGAATTTTTAAAGAATTATTGTGTTGATAAAGAAATGGGGGGCGTATACTGGTCCCTAAACCATGATGGAACACCTTTTGACGATATGAAACATACTTACAATATTGCTTTTGCCATATATGGCTTGACCTCTTTCTATGATGCTACAAAAGATGAGGAGGCCCTTAGGTTAGCCTATGAACTATTTGAAGTTATAGAGACAAAATGCAGGGATGAATATGGATATACAGAAGCTTTCGACAGAAAGTGGAATTTAATAGATAATGAACAGCTTTCCGAAGACGGATACCATGCGGATAAGACCATGAATACCTTGCTCCATATTATAGAAGCATATACGGAGCTTTACCGCGTGGATAAAAATGAAAGAGTAAGAGAAAAGCTGAAAGAGGCTGTGCTTACTTGCAAAAACAAAGTTTATAATGCAGATACAAAAATTTTAGGAGTGTTTTTTGATACTAAGATGAATTCAATAGCTGATATATACTCCTATGGACATGACATTGAGGCTAGCTGGCTTATAGATAGAGCTTGTGAGGTATTAGCTGATGATAAGCTCACAAAGGAGATAGCACCAATGACTGCTGAAATTGTAGATATGGTGCTGAAGACTGCTTATGATAAGGGTGCTATGAACAACCAGTATTGCCGTGGAAATATTGATAAGAACAGGGTATGGTGGGTACAGGCAGAGAGTGTTGTGGGATTTCTAAATGCTTATGAAAAAACAAGAAATGAGGAGTATTTGCAAGTTGCTATAAATATATGGAATTACATTAAAAAGTATCTTATAGATAAAAGAGAGGGGTCAGAATGGTTTTGGCTTTTAGACTACAGCAATAACCCTGTAGTAGGAAAACCTATTGTAGAGCCTTGGAAGTGCCCTTATCACAATGGAAGAATGTGTATGGAGGTAATTAAAAGATATGAAAAGCTTTGATGAATTAGTTAGACAAGAACAAGAAAAGTATGAGGCCTTAATAACAAGGAAAAATGAAAAAGCAGAGCGATACAATGGCATATACGACAGATATAAATATCCTGTTTTAACTCGGGATCATGCTCCTTTAATCTGGAGATATGACTTTAACCCTGAGACAAATCCCTACTTTATGGAGCGTCTGGGCATTAATGCTGTAATGAACTCCGGGGCTATAGAACTAGATGGAAAGTTCTATCTTGTTGCCAGGGTTGAAGGAAACGATAGAAAGTCATTCTTTGCTGTAGCGGAGAGTGATAATGGAATTGATAACTTTAGATTCTGGGATTATCCTGTAGTACTTCCAGATACATGTCCTGAGGAAACAAATGTGTATGATATGCGCTTAACCAAGCATGAAGATGGATATATATATGGAGTATTTTGCTCAGAAAGCAAGGATAAGTCCAATCCTGACTTGTCTGCAGCTACTGCTCAGGCTGGTATTGTGAGAACTAAGGATCTAAAGACCTGGGATAGACTTCCTAACTTAAAGACAAAATCCCCTCAACAGAGAAATGTAGTGCTTCATCCGGAGTTTGTAGATGGTAAGTATGCCTTCTATACCAGACCACAGGATGATTTTATTCAAACCGGATCCGGTGGTGGCATATGCTTTGGACTTTGCGATGATATAAATAATCCGGTGATTACGACGGATGAAGTGGTTATAAGTCCTAGAATTTACCATACCATTACAGAGGTTAAAAATGGAGCGGGAGCGGTTCCAATCAAAACACCGAAGGGATGGATTCATATTGCCCATGGTGTTAGAAATACTGCTGCAGGCCTGCGTTATGTAATCTATGTTTTTGCCACAGACTTAAAGGATCCTTCAAAGTTAATTGCAAGTCCATCCGGTGTATTTATTGCACCCCTTGGAGAAGAGAGAGTTGGGGACGTGTCAAATGTTGTATTTACAAATGGTGCAATTGCAAGAGAAAATGGCGATGTTTACATCTATTATGCATCTTCTGATACTAGAGTCCATGTGGCTACAACTACAATAGATATGTTAATTGATTATACTTTTAACACTCCATCAGATCCTCTCAGATCTACTGACTGTGTAAAACAGAGATGTGAGTTAATTACAAGAAATTTAGAATACTTAAGAAAAAATAAAGAAGAGGTATAGTATGGAATATGTAAAAGGTTTTACATTTGGATTTATGACCGGTGCAGGCAAATATGCAGATGAAGCGTCAAAACGATCCTTAAAATTAATGAAGGAAAAAACAGCATCAGATACAGTAATATTAGCATTAAGTGCTCTTCAAGATACTGCTCACTCGGAGTATGTAGATTATAAAGGCAGCCATATGCCTACGGATGATGAAGTACGTGGAATCATTAGCTATGCACAAGAATTGGGGCTAAGAGTATTTTTAAAACCTCTTGTGAACTGTAAAAATGGTGTATGGAGGGCACATATAAATTTCTTTGATGTGGACGTTCCCTGTGAACCAAAATGGAGTAATTGGTTTGAAAGCTATACAGACTATCAGCTTCATTATGCTGAAATTGCAGAGGAAACGGGCTGTGAAATGCTCATTATAGGCTGTGAGATGGTACAGGCACAAAGGAAGTCTGATTATTGGAGGGGATTGATAAAAAAGGTCCGTGAAAAATACAGAGGTTTGATTTCTTATAATACTGATAAGTACCAGGAAGAACATGTTGACTGGTGGGATGCAGTAGATGTAATATCCTCCAGCGGCTATTATCCAATAAATGATTGGGATAAGCAGTTGCAGAGGATAAAGAAAGCTATAGAGCCGTATAACAAGCCTTTCTTTTTTGCAGAAAGCGGATGTCCAAGCAGAACCGGATCTTCCATGATACCTAATGACTGGACTCTAATAGGTGCTGTAAACTTAAAAGAGCAGGAAAACTACTATAAGACTATGTTTGAAAGATTGACTGAAGAAAACTGGATAAGAGGTTTTGGGCTTTGGGACTGGCCTTCTCACTTATATGAGGAGAAGGATGGGGCTAGTGATAATGGTTATGCAGTTTACGGAAAGCCGGCCTGTGAAGTAATTTATAGCTTTTATTCCTCAATAAAGTAGTCAGGATGTGGCCATATGCTTATTCAAGAAAACTCTAAACTGGTGATGATCGGTGATTCTATTACCGATGCAGGAAGAAATTATAATGTGGGTGAAGGTTGGCAAGATTCCTTTGGATATGGATATGTAAATTTAGTTAATGGAATGATACTGTCAACTTATCCTGAGAAGAAGATCAGAATAGTTAATAAAGGCATAAGTGGCAATACTATACGGGATTTAAAGGCACGTTGGAAAGAGGATGTTTTAGATTTAAAACCGGATTGGCTTAGTATAATGATAGGTATAAACGATGTATGGAGGCACTATAATACACCACTTATATTGGAAAACCGGGTTGGTGAAGATGAGTTTAGAGAAAACTATGAAGAGATAGTTTCTTCTATAAGGCCTCAACTAAAAGGATTAGTTATAATGAGTCCCTATATTATTGAACCCAATAAATCAGATGTAATGAGAGCACATATTGACCGCTATGGTCAAATAGCTAAGGAAGTTGCAGACAAGAACGGCGCGATTTTTGTAGATACCCAGAAGGGCTTTGATGACTTTTGCAAGGTCTACTATTCTGCAGCTTTAAGCTTGGATAGAATCCATCCAAATACAACAGGTCATATGATAATTGCAAAAGCTTTTTTAAGTGCGGTAGAATTTAACTGGAATAAATAGCAAGGGTTCTTGCATGAAGGAGATGAGAGAGAACTATGGGAATTAGTTATAGTGAAAAGTCAAGGTCATTTAAGCTTGATGCAAAAGACACTAGTTACATTATCGCAGTAGTGGATGAAGAGAACTTTTTGGGACACGTCTATTTCGGGGAAAGGATTCCTGATGAAGATGTAAATTACTTGATGAGGTTGGAAGAGCCACCTTTTGTGCCATCCAAGAATAACAGGGACAGAATGTCTTTCTTAGACAGCTTTCCGACAGAGTACCCTACCTTTGGCTTAGGAGATTTTAGAGAATCCTGTCTTAAGGTAAACACAAAGTCAGGGATGACGGCTATAGGAATTAATTATGTCTCCCACAAGATTTATAAGGGAAAGCCAAAGTTGCAAGGTTTGCCCGCAACTTTTGGCAGCGAAGAGGAGTGTACAACTTTAGAGATAACTTGCGTGGACAAACACTTGAAGCTGGAAGTTGTACTTATTTACACAGTATTTGAAAACTTGGATGCTATTACAAGAAGCGTCAGAATAAAGAATAACTCTGATGAAGATATACAGCTCACAAGAGTTTTATCAGCCTGTGTAGATTTTGACAGGATGGATATGGATGTTCTTACCCTTCACGGATCTTGGGCTAGAGAACGCCACCTTAACCGCAGGAGTGTGACATATGGTAAGCAGGCTATAGGCTCTACAAGGGGAGAATCCAGCCATCAGATGAACCCCTTCCTGGCAGTAATGGACAAAACTTCTACTGAGGATGACGGCGAGGTATACGGCTTTAACTTTGTGTATTCGGGAAATTTCCTGGCCCAGGCAGAAGGATGCCAATTTGACACAACCCGTGTGGTAATGGGAATAAATCCGGAGGACTTTGCCTGGAGGCTTCAGCCCGGGGAGGAATTTACAGCCCCGGAGGTTGTCATGGTATATTCCAATGAAGGTATAGGCAAGATGTCAAGGACCTTCCACGACTTGTACAGAAATCACCTTATCCGGGGAGAATACAAGGATAAAAAGAGACCTATACTTATCAACAATTGGGAGGCAACCTACTTTGATTTCAACACCGAAAAGCTCCTAGACATTGCCAGAGAGGCCTCTAAGCTGGGTATAGAAATGCTGGTTATGGACGACGGCTGGTTTGGCAACAGAAACAGTGACAACTGTGCTTTAGGAGACTGGGTAGTTAACGAGGAAAAGATTAAGGGTGGACTAAAATACCTTGTGGATGAAGTAAATAAGCTGGGTATGAAATTTGGAATCTGGTTTGAGCCAGAAATGATCTCGCCTGGCTCAGATTTATATAGGGCACATCCTGATTGGTGTATACATATTGAAGGAAGAGTAGGAACACTATGCCGCAATCAATATGTACTTGACCTGTCCAGGAAAGAAGTTAGAGATTATATATATGAAAGCCTTAGAGAAATACTCCTCAGCGCAAACATTGAGTATGTAAAGTGGGATATGAACCGTCAGTTGAGTGATGTGGGAAACAATATTTTACCAGCAGGGTGCCAGAGGGAGATTTGGCATAGATATGTTTTGGGTGTATACGAGTTAATGGATAGACTAACTTCTGAGTTTCCACATATATTATTAGAAAACTGTTCCGGCGGAGGAGCTAGATTTGACCCTGGTATGTTATATTATAGTCCTCAAATTTGGGCTTCTGATGACACAGATGCCATTGAGAGATTGAAGATTCAACATGGCACTTCCATGGTGTATCCGGTATCAGCTATTGGATCACATGTAAGTGATTGTCCAAATCATACTGTAGGAAGAGTGACGCCTTTTGAAACTAGGGGCCTAGTTGCCCTTTCAGGAACCTTTGGCTATGAACTGGATGTTACAAGAATTTCGCAAGAGGACAGAGATGTGATACCAAAACAAATTGAAATGTATCATAAATACAATGATTTAATTCGTAAAGGAGACCTATACCGCATAGGGAATATTTTTGAAAAACCTCAATTTGACTGCGTTGAGTATGTTGCCAAAGATAAAAGCGAAGTTCTTGTAGTATATATTCAAGTTTTAAGTAGACCTAATTATCACAGTAGAAGAATTCGGTTAAAGGGCCTTCAGAAAGATGCTTATTATAGGAATGAAGAAACAAATGAAGTGTATTCTGGGGCTGCTTTAATGAATGCAGGTATTCTGATAAAGGGACTATGGGGAGATTTTACAGGTAAATTATATCACTATATACGTGTATAGAAGTGAAGTGGCATGCCACCTCACTTCTTTTTTTAAAACTAACATCTAACATAAATTACCTTAACGATAACTTAGTGCTACTTAAGTTGTATTGATAAAAATTTGTCCAGATATTCTGTTTTTATACTATTTTATACACTATACAATAAAAAAAGTGACTAACCATTTTGTTATTACAGTAGATTATATGAGGATATTTATAGGAATGTTCTATACATTTTTGTTTACAACACTTAAAGGTTATATATTTATTTAGGTTAAATATATAATATTTAAGTAATATTTTACGTTAATCTATATACTTTATTTAAGTTAAATGTTATAATCTATTTGAAAACGTTTTTTAAATTATCCATGTATAGTGAGATAGTGGAGGTGATGGTAATATAAGCTTAATCATTTCTGTAGATTTCGTAAATCTGTAGACTTAAAACAACATTTTGGAAAGGAGTGCATTGTATGAAACAAAGAAAAAGCAAAAGCCTAATTTCTATGGTTGTAGCTTTTGCAATGTCCCTAACTACTGTGCCGGCATCAATAGTACAAGCTAGTTCTCAGGATACAGATGCAACTGTCATTTACAGCAACGATTTTGAGGACTCTTCAAAACTACCATCAGGGTTTAATGCTGCTGAGAATGTAAACGGTAGCAAAGCCTTGGATGTAGACGTTGCTGCTGATCCAAGTTCTCAATGGGATGAGTTGGCAGAAATTAAGTTAGTCCTAAGCCCTAAGTATTCTCAAGCCATAAATCTTGGCGCTAAGTTAAAGATGGACTTGCTTTTGCCTGAGGAAGCTACTTTTGATGGAGGCTTCAAGGTGGCTGGCGTTCTTCAAACTGCTGGTTGGGATTGGAATCAAAATGATGTTGGGCCTATTGCAGTATCGGATTTTACAAAAGTTGAAGGTTATAATTTAGCAACTGTTGAAGTGCCTTTCAAAACAATTAATAACAATACAGAACTAAATCAAATTACAATAAAGATAGTAGGCTATGAGTGCAATTACAAAGGAAAAGTTTATTTGGATAATGTTAGTTTAATAGATGGGACATCAGATCCATCTACAGGCGGCGAAGAAGTTATTTTTATAAATGATTTCGAAGATGCATCAAACTTGCCCTTTAATAAGGACGAAAATGATCTTGTAGATGTTGTAACAGGTAAGGCAGTACGCTATGCTGTTGAATTTAGTCCGGATAACGGATGGGATCAAACAAGCTGGGATAAAGAAAATATAGAGATGCCCGCTGATGTTGCAGGACCAGTAGAATCGGACACAGTGCTAAAAGCAGATCTAATATTACCTAAAACTGCTAGTTTTAGTGGTACAATAACCGTTAAAGGTGTTGTAAAAGTAGGTGACAAATGGTCTTGGACAGAAGTCGGCAGTTTAGTACAGGTAAAACTTGATGATTTTACTGAATCAGGTGACTATTTGGTTAAAACCTTTGAATTTATTTTTAGCAATCAAATTTCAAATATAAAGTCTATTGTGTTCCAAGTTGTAGGGAATAACAGTGATTACAAGGGAGACATTTATTTAGATAATGTAAAGCTTACAATGGTTATCGGTGCTACAGATAAGTATGTAACTAAGATAGAAGTACCTGTTGCCCAAACAAAGCTTGATCCAAGTAAATTAAATATTCCTGACAGTGTAAAGTTGGTAGATGAAAAGGCTATAGATGAGATTGCTTCATTATATGCTTATTTGCTTGGTGTTGGTGCTTCAGACTATGTAATATATGGACATCAGAATGATACTCATCATAAGGCTGTACTTAAAGACGGCGGCAGTAATTCCGATACAAAAGATGTTACAGGCTCCATTGCAGGAATTGTAGCTATAGACACTCTATCCCTTACAGGTGCTGAATTACATCTAGAGGATGGCGATGATAGAGATTTCGTTACAGCTGCAGCAGACCTTTTGGCAGCAGCGGCCGAGGAAGGGGCAATAATAAGCCTATCAGCTCATATGCCTAACTTTGAAATTGTTAAGAATAAAGGTAAGCAAGCTGATGGTACATGGGACTTCTCAGGCTATACTCCTGGAGTAACTAACGGCAACATAGTTACTCGAATAATGCCTGAGGGAGATTTAAACGAAGTATTTTTAGCTTATCTTGATTTGATTGCTGACCTTGGTAATCAACTGGAGGAGAAGGGGATTCCTGTGCTCTTCAGACCTTTCCATGAAAACAGTGGAAGCTGGTTCTGGTGGGGAGCTGCTCACTGTGATCAAGCAGCATTTAAGAACTTATGGAGATATACTGTAGAATACTTACGTGATGTTAAAGATGTTCATAACTTCCTTTATGTATATTCGCCAAATGGGCCAATACCAACTGAAGAGTACTATTTAGAACGCTATCCAGGTGATGACTATGTTGATGTAATGGCTTTTGACTACTATAATAACGATCCTGATGTTAATGATTCCTTTATAGAAAACCTAAAAGATATCATTACTGTAGTAGAGGGTTTAGCTAAGAAGCATAATAAGCTTACAGCGGTATCCGAGACAGGAATGATTCCTTTTAAAGTAACAGATAATAAAGTACCTGATTGGTTTAGCAAAGTGCTAGAAGTATGTTCTACTACAAATATGGCTTACTACCTAACTTGGGCAAACTTTGATGAATCTAACATGTTTCAACCTTACATGGTGGACGAAACAAGAGGGCATGAAATGGTTGACGAGTTCGTCAAGTTCTACAATGATGAAAGATCAGTATTTGCCGATGGTATAGGTGATTATAGCAGCATAAGAGTAACAAAGCTTCCAGCTGATGTGACAGGTTTTATCACTGCTCCACATTCAGGATACCGTTTACTTGAAGCTACAACAATTAAGGCAAGTGTATTGAATACTGACAAAGCGGTTAACTTTGTATTGAAGGATGGTAAAGGTAATGAACTTAAGGTTTTAGAAGCAGTAGGCAACGGTATTGTATATACTTCCGACTTAACAAAGGATATATTAACTAATATAGAGCCAAATTATGGGTCCATCGAACTGGTTATTGATGGAAAAGTATATGATAAAATAAGGGTATTCTTTAATCTACCTGAAGAACCGGTTAACCCTGCTGTAGTAGATACTTTCGAATCCTATTATGGAAACGATGAAATGATAGCAATTAAATGGGCAACTAATGCTGCTGCCGGATGCAGTGTAAAACCTATGAATACAGATAAGGCCGGTACTTATAACAATGGAGACTATGGTCTTGCCTTTAAATACAAAATATCAACAGAAAAGTCATCTGAAGGCTGGGCTGGTATTACAAAGTCATTGCCGGTAGGTACAGATTGGTCAGAATTTGACGCTTATCAACTTTGGATTAAACCTGACGGAAATGCACAAAAGTTAGTAATTCAAATAACCTCTAACGGTGAAGATTTTGAAGTTCATCTTCCTGAATTTGCTGCAACCACGGAAGCTAAGCTGTTGACCATTCCTTTCAGTCAGTTTAAAGGAAAGAAAAATGGTACTTTTGATCCAGCAAATGTTTCACAAGTGGGGCTGTGGTGTAATACAATTATACCAGAAGGTCATACAGGAACATGGACAGTAGATTCTGTAATATACTATGATGATATTAAAGCAGTTAAAAAGGCAGAAATAGTTGGTATAGATAATATAACTGCAACTGTTATTGAAGGACAAGCTTATTCTTTACCTTCAAAGGTATACGCAAATCTTGATGACGGTTCATCACAAATACTGAATATAACTTGGGATGATGAAACTGTAGATACAAGTAAAGCAGGAACTTTTACTTTTAATGGTACTGTAGATGGATATGACAAGAAAATTACCTTAACACTTGTAGTAACTTCTAAAACAGGGCCATCGACACCGGAAACATCAACTGCAGAACCATCAATACCTGAATCAGCAACGGTTGTTAATACAAATGCACAAGCTGTTATAGCAGCTATAAACGGTGTAACAAGTAATGGAACTGTAATAGTAGATGTTGCCGATAATAAGCTCGTTGAAAAGGTAATATTTGATAAAATTAAAGGAACAGATAAGACTGTAACATTTAAGCAGGGTGGCATTGAATGGTCCTTCAAGGGTAAAGATATTACCGGAGACACAAAGAACATCGATATGACAGTAAAAATTGCTCCAATTAATAGGGCAGAAACTGCTAATAAGTCAGCTATATCAGATATAGTTAAAAATAAAAATGTTTTGGTTTTATCCTTTACAAATAATGGACAACTACCTGGAAAGGCTAAGATAAGGGTTAAGCTTGATTCTACTTGGATTTCTGATAAGGATAGAAACAATTTATGCCTTTACTATTACAATGAGGCTACAAAAACTATGGAAAGCATAGCTACGGGACTAAAGGCAGATTCTGATGGTTATGTGGAGTTCGAAATAACTCATAACAGCGACTATATTATAACCGATAAGATGCTTACAGCAGAAGCAACCATTGTAAGATTAGGTGGAGCAAACAGATATGAGACAGCGGTTAAGATTTCTCAAGCTGGATGGAAAACTGCTGAGTCAGCAGTTTTGGCTAGAGGCGATGTTTTTGCAGATGCACTATGCGCAATACCTTTTGCAAAGCAGTTAAATGCTCCAATACTTCTAACAATTCCCAAGTCTCTTGATAACAGTGTAAAATCAGAATTACAGAGACTTAAAGTGAAGAAGGTATATATAATCGGTGGAACTGGTGCTGTATCCACAGAAGTAGAAAATATTCTTAATGTGATGGGGATAAGTGTAGAAAGAATAGGGGGTGCCGATAGATATTCAACCTCATTGAAAATAGCTAATAGGCTTACAAAGAAGAGTCAGGTATTCCTGTGCTCTGGAACTAGCTTTGCAGATGCCTTTTCAATATCTTCCTATGTGGCATTATCAGGTAGTCCTATACTTTTTGCTGGCATAGATAAGTTGCCTGATGAAGCTGCTAAGTTCATTAAGGATAACAATAGTAAGGTATATGTAATAGGTGGAACGGGAGTAGTTTCTGACAGCGTCGTAAAAGGTATAACAGGCTTGGAGAGAGTATCAGGAGCAGACAGATATGAGACAAATCTAGCAATACTAAATAAGTTTGCCGGAGATTTAGATTTCTCAAAGGTATATTATGCAACCGGAAAGGTATTTGCAGACGCCCTTTCAGGATCAGTGCTTGCAGCTTTAACAGGAGCGCCGGTAGTACTAGTTGATAATGTTATTCCTGAAGCTACCAGAGAGTATCTAAAGAGCAAGGATAGTATAATTAGAGAAAAATATATACTTGGCGGAGAATCTGTAATACCAACAGAAATAATTAAGTAATACAAAAGGGAGAGTTTGTTTACTTCATTTAGTGTAACAACTTTCCCTTTTTATTTTATTTCCCATACTGCTGATAGAGCATTTACTTTCTACGAATGTATCAAGATCAAGAGCCGCTCAATGTCCTCAGCGGGTAAGGGCTGGCTGAAAAGGTAGCGCTGGGGCTTATCACAATTAAGTGATTTTTATATAATCCTCTTAATTAAAAACAAGTAACAGTCTTAGTTGTTGGCGCATAGGCTCAACATCCTTTGTTCATTTTTCTGCAATAACCTCGTTTTATCACATTGAAACATAAACTTACTAGGGTGCTTTATTTCAATAACCGTATTATATGTTAGAGTATATACTAAATTCTACCACAAGATTTGAATTGGTATATTTTTCTTGATACAATAAAATTATAAGTATGAACGGAGGTGCCCTATGAAAACATCTGATATAATATTCCTGCCATATCCAAAGAAGGTGCAATTTATGGAAGGGAAGAAACTGTTAAAAGACGGAGAGAGAATATCTATTTTATTACTTCAGAAAGAAAAGCTTTTCACAATAGCCAAAAGACTTAAGGATATCATATCAGAACATACACCGATAAAGACACAGATTGTGGTGGGTAAGGCGGGAGACGTAAATTTTAAGCATAGCAGTATTCTTTTGGAAGAAAATTATAAAATCACAATAACCAAGGAATGCATAGATATTGAATATGGTGAATTACAAGGAGCCTTTCATGCTGTGAGCACACTAAAACAGCTAATAGTTCAATGCGGAAGAGACCTGCCCTGTATGATCATAGAGGACGGACCGGATTATAAGAGGAGAGGTCTAATGGTAGATATAAGCAGGAATAAGATACCTACCATGGATACCTTATATAAGATTATAGATTATATGGCTGATGTGAAGCTTAATGAGCTGCAGCTTTATATAGAAGGCTTTTCTTATGCCTATGATAATTTTCCACAGGTATGGAGCAGTGGTACTCCTGTAACAGCTGAAGAAATCATGCTGCTGGACAGATACTGTAAGGACAGGTACATAGATCTGGTGCCAAATCAGAACAGCTTCGGTCATATGGAGCAATGGCTTAACAGAAGAGAGTTTGAACATCTTGCCGATTGTCCGGAAGGCTGCTTGACCCCTTGGGGAACCTTAACCAGGAATACTACCCTTAATCCCCTGGATGAGGGCTCTGTTGAATTAATGAGAAAAATTTATGATGATATACTGCCGCCCTTCACTTCACAATATTTTAATGTAGGCCTTGATGAGCCTTTTGAGTTAGGTCATGGAAAGAGCAAGGCTGAGACAGAAAGATCTGGAGTGGGACGTGTATACTTAGATTACCTTATGAAAATATATAATGAAGTGAAGCTAAGAAATAAGAGAATGATGTTCTGGGGGGACATTATCATAAACTCACCTGAATTAATCCTAGAATTACCCAAGGATATAATTGCCTTGGAATGGGGCTACGAGGCAGAGCATCCTTTCGCAGACCACTGTGAAAAATACAAGGCTGCGGGAATAGACTTTTACGTATGCCCAGGTACAAGCTCCTGGTGTACAATCCTTGGAAGAACGGACAACATGAAGGCTAATATTCTAAATGCAGCGGAAAGTGGCTTGAAAAATGGCGCCATAGGCTTCCTCAATACAGATTGGGGCGATAGGGGACACATTCAGTATCTTCCTGTAAGCTATCCTGGCTACTTCTACGGTGCAGCCTTAAGCTGGTCCTTAGAGGAAAATAGGGATATTAACCTGGAATCCTATTTGAATAGATTTATATTTAAAGACAGGAATGAATTAATGGGAAGTATTGTAATGGACCTTGGAAATTACTATCTGCAGGAGCCTTCAAAAGTATCCAACGCAACTAAGCTCTTTTGGGTACTGAATGGAGATATAAAGGAGCCGGAAAAGTTTGAAGAATCAGATGTTCAAGCCTATAAAAAGGTTGAAGACTATTTGCTTGACTTGTATGAAAAACTGGATAGCACGGATATGCAGTGTGAAGATGAAGCATTGATAATTGAGGAGTTTAAAAATGGTATAAAGTACGTACTTCATGGCGTAAAAAGAGTAAAGCTGATGGTTAATGAAATTGACAACAAAGAGAACTTCCTCCAAGACCTAAAGGATGATATAAGCACCATCATGAAGAAGCATGGTGAGGTATGGCTGAAGAGAAACAGAATTGGAGGATTGGAAGACAGCTTGGAATATATGCGCAAGTTGAGAGAGCAGTACTGTGAGACTAAATAGAATTAAACCTGAAGATGATATATCCACTAGGGACTCCCATGACTTAACGGGAGCCTCTATTATTTTGGCAGAACAATTATAAATAGAAAAAAGAGGCTCTCAGCGGAGCCTCTTTACTTAGTCTTAATTTTCTATGGACAGCTTTAATTTTTCTATTCTCTTCTCATTTACCTTCTCTATTTTAAAGGTCAAGTTTTGGTACTTTATAGTCCTGCTGTCATTGTCCTTGGGAATACTTCCCATAAGGCTTATTATAAATCCCCCGATAGTATCGGTGTTTTCTGATTCCAGTGAAAGGTCAAGGTACTCGTTCAATTCATCTATTGCAAGCATACCGTTTATCAAGTAACTGTTGTTGTCCAATTTTTTTATATCCGGTTCGATTTCATCATACTCATCAAAGATATTACCCATAACCTCTTCTATAAGGTCTTCTATTGTAACAATACCAGAGAAACCGCCATATTCGTCAATCAATATAGCCATGTGATTCTTGGTACTCTGCAATTCTTTAAACAAGTCATCAATATTCTTAGTTTCCGGTACAAAGTATGCCGGTCTAAGCATTTTTCTTATATCAATATTTTCTAAGCCTTTATCCAGAACTTCTGCGTAGAAATCCTTAATATAAAGAATACCGATAATATTATCGGAATCTTCTTCGTATACCGGAATTCTTGAGAAGTTTTCTTCCATAATATCATTTTTTATTTTATTTATAGGTGAGTCTATATTAATCATAAAGACATCTGTTCTCGGAGTCATAACCTCCTTGGCCAGAGTGTCATCAAATTCAAATATTCCGTTAATCATTTCTTTTTCTGTCTCATTGATAACACCATGTTCTTGTCCAACTTCTATTAAGGACTTTATTTCTTCCTTTGAGAATTGTTCCTCAAGATTATCCGTATTTATACCGGAAAGTCTTACAAGGATATTTGTAGATCTGGAAAGAAGCTTTACAAAAGGTGAAGCAAATTTGGACACAAACATAATGGGTGTTACAGCAAACATAGCAATTGTCTCGGATTTTTGAAGTGCTATCCGCTTAGGATAAAGTTCACCAAAAACTAAGGTAATGTAGGAAAGAACAATTGTAATTAGTATTACCGATATTTGTTCACCGTATGGAATACCAATCTTACTTAACAGTTCGTTTAGCTTAACAGATATTCCGGTAGCGGCAGATGCACTGGCAAAGAAACCGGAAAGGGTTATCCCTACCTGTATAGTTGCAAGAAATTTACTAGGTTCATCGGTAAGTTTTTTTAAGGCCTTAGCCTTTTTATTTCCTTCCTCTGCTAGTATGTTTATTTTGCTCTTATTCACTGAAACAACAGCCATCTCGGCAGCAGCGAAAAAAGCATTGACTAATACCAATACAAGAATCAGTAACATACTACTGACTGTATCAGGGTCTGAGTCATTCATTAATGATACCTCCTCAAAAAGTTATAGTAATTTTGAATATACATAATAAATAATACCATAAAAATTCTAACTTTTCAAACTAATAGCCGAAGGGATAATTACATATAAATCCGCATAATATAAGGAAATTATTAGATTTCGTAACAGAGGTTACTGATACTTTAGCCCAAATAGTATATAATTTCATTATAAAAATTATTGGAGGGAATAATAATATGCTGAGGAGAATTGTTGAAATAGATGAGGTTAAGTGTAATGGTTGTGGACTGTGTATAAAAGCCTGTCATGAAGGCGCTATAGAAATGGTTGATGGAAAGGCAAGACTAATAAGCGATATATACTGTGACGGCTTAGGAGATTGTTTGCCAGAGTGTCCTACAGGAGCAATTCAAATAATTGAGAGAGAAGCCTTGGAGTATGATGATGAGGCTGTGCAAAGGCTGAAGCTGGAGAAAAGTAAAAGTAATAAAACTGAGCACAGCTTACCTTGCGGTTGCCCAGGAAGTGCAGCAAGAACAATAGAAAGAAAATCTAATATTTCAATAAAAACACCGGTAAAGGCTGAAGTAAGTCAGAGTACTTCAGAGCTAACCCAGTGGCCTGTCCAAATCAAGCTGATACATCCTCAAGCTCCATACTTAAAGGGGGCAGACCTGCTGGTTGCTGCTGACTGTACTGCCTATGCCTATGCTAACTTCCACAGTGACTTTATTAAAGGCAGAATAACTCTCATTGGATGCCCAAAGCTTGATGATCTAGAGTATTATAAAGAAAAACTTACTGAAATAATTAGAAACAACAATCTTAAGAGTATAACTGTAGTCAGAATGGAGGTGCCATGCTGCGGCGGCATTATAAATGCTGTTAAGAGTGCTATGCTTGAAGCTCAAGTGATTGTCCCTTATTCAGAAGTTACAATCGGTACCGACGGAAGTATTATCAAATAGTAATGAATAATGAGTAATTATGGAGGGATTTTCCCCGCTGTGCTACCGAAAAACTTTAAAGTTATCTTATCAGTTATAATAATTGCAATACCCCTGAAATCTTGAATTTCAGGGGTATTGCAATTATCATAATAGAAGAAATTTATCTCTGATGAATTTCAACCATAATTACTCATTACTTACTGCCGCTGCTTCTAGCAGGGCTTCAAGTTCCGCCGGTGGTACAGGCCGGCTGAAGTAGAAGCCTTGTGCTTCATCACAGGAGTTGTCCTTTAAAAATGAAAGTTGGGTAGGAGTTTCTATGCCTTCTGCAATAACCTTCATTTTTATATCATGGGCTAAGGATATCAGTGAGCGTACTATAGTCTTTTCGGCTGTGTCTTCACCAACCTTATCCATAAAGGACTTGTCTATTTTTATTGAGGTTACGGGAAGCAGTCTTAAAAAGTTTAAGGATGAATATCCCGTTCCAAAGTCATCTAAGAGTACATTTATGCCCATATCTTTTAGGGCAGTGATCAAGGTTAATGTTTGATTCATATCTTTTATGGCAGCACTCTCGGTAATCTCTAATTCAATATTTGAGGGATTGATTCCCGTTTCTTTTATTGAGGATTTTACTACCTGCAGCAGGTTCCTATCCTCTATCTGCTTCGCTGATAGATTTATTGAAATTATTAGATTAGAAAAGCCCTTATCCATCCACTTCCTTAATTGGCTGCAAGATTCCCTAATGACAAATTCACCAATAGGCACAATAAGGCCTGTTTCCTCTGCTTTAGGAATAAATTTCAGTGGAGGAACTATGGTCCCATCTGCTTTTATCCAGCGGACCAAGGCTTCCATTCCAACCAGGGTATTGGTTTTAACGTCCATACGCGGCTGATAATATAACTTAAATTCATTGTTCTTTAGAGCAAGTCTAAGTTCCCGCTCTAAAGTAATTTGCTCCATTGCTATTAAGGACAAATCCGGATTGTATATTTGGTAGGAGTTTTTTCCTGAACTCTTAGCCTGATACATGGCTGTATCGGAGTGTTTTATCAGATCCTCCGAAGTACGGCTGTCTCTGGGATATAAGCAGGCGCCGAGACTGGCTGAAACATAAACCTCAATATCATCTACAATGAAGGGGGTGTTGATTAAGCGAATTAGTCTATCCAGGAACTCTGATAGGCCTATGTCATTATTAACATTTCTTAAAATAAGTACAAACTCATCGCCACCCCAGCGGTAGATAGTACAATTCTTTTCAACCAATAAAGATAATTCAAAGGCCAATTTTTTCAGCAGATTATCACCAAAAGTGTGACTATACATATCATTAATAACTTTAAAGTTATCTAGATCCATAAAAATAACTGCAAACTCCTCTTGGCCCTGGCACAAGTCAGAAAGCTCCTGATAAAGGTTAAATTTATTTGGAAGGCTCGTTAAGCTGTCATAGTATGCAAGCTTGTGAATCTGATCGGACCATTTCTTTTGTTCTGTTATGTCTGTATGGGATCCCACCATCCTCACAGGAGTATTGTTGTCATCCCAGGTGGCAGAGCCTACATCTGACACCCATATATAGGTGTTATCCGCTTTTTTAAGTCTATATTCACACCTGTAACGGTCTGTCTTCTTATTTATGTAGTCTGAGATCTCTTTTTCAAAGACTTCAAGATCCGATGGATGTATGAATTCTTTCCAAGACCCTCGTAACGGCAGTGTAGCCTTTGTGTAGCCTAACATATTAGCCCACTTTTCAGAGTAATAATATGAATCATTTGTTATATCCCAGTCCCATATACCGTCATGAGAACCAAGTAAAGCAAGTTTATATCTTTCTTCGCTTTGCTTTAGTCTATGTTTACTCTGTTGAAGTTCTTCAAATTGAGCTCTCAATTCCTCCTCTGCTGCAACAAGCTCTTGATAGGTATCTTGAAGCTCTTGGTAATTTGCATCCAGACGCTTATTCAATTGTACTTCCTGAAGAGAATCATGTGCTAATTTTTCAATTACTCCACATAAGTGCACCATCAATTTTACTATTGCATCTAGCTTTGAATGCGGTATTACAGGTAACGATCCCGAAGAATTGATATTTTGATGCCTATCAAAGCCATATTCCTCAGCTTTAGCTCCCCAAAAGCCGTTGTCTGCGGCTTCAGAAAAAAATTGACCAAAGTAGAGAGTAGCTAAATACTGGTCTTTTATTTTTATAGGCACTCCCACTTCCATGAGACCTGTTTCATAGCTTGCATAAAAATACTCTTTACCTTCTTTTAGTTCCACAGCTACTTGGTCATTAGTCTGATTATATATACTAAGGGTGCAGGGAGTATTTCCGTGAAAGTTAGTACAAATAGCTCTGCTTCCACTGTCAATAAGTACAGTTCCTTTTGTATCAATGATTTTACAATTTATATTGGTAGCATCATAAAAACTATTAAAAAAGTCTTGCAATTCTTCTATATTAAGAAGGTCAGAAAGATTATATTCCATATAGCACCCCAACCATGACGTATTTTGTCAAATCATGTGTTAATTATATCATGAAGAGCAGGTGTTCTCAACATTTAGAACTTAATAAGGGCCCTTAGGGAGAAACTTTTTTTTACCAATTTTAGGTTTGGATAAAAAATCAAGTGCTGCCATTAAGAAATAACAAAAAAACTCTTGTAATAATAAAAAATAAATAGTATAATAACTTTTGTCGCAGCAAATAAATAAGTTTGTTCACTGATATGAACGTGGAGAGATGTCTGAGTGGTTGAAGGAGCACGCCTGGAAAGCGTGTGTAGGGGAAACTCTACCGGGGGTTCGAATCCCCCTCTCTCCGCCATTTAAACTTTGCCGTGCTAGATGGGGAGATAGCGGTGCCCTGTAACCTGCAATCCGCTGCAGCAGGATTGAATTCCTCACCGAGGCCCTAATTTGTAAGGCCTGGCTTGCAAAAGTGGCGCTGAGAACTGGGTCCCACGCAACGGAAATTCATGAACCCCGTCAGGTCCGGAAGGAAGCAGCGGTAAGTGAACACTTTCGTGTGCCGTGGAACAGCCTGGTTTGAGTTAACTGTGCAGGTAACGCTTATAGGTTAGTGTCAGAGTGAGGTGCACGGTTCAATTAATACTATATAGATTATAACAGGATACTATTTTATAGTATCCTTTTTGTTTATTCATTAAAAGATTTCAAAATGTGTAATTTTATTTTGGTTTCTTTTTCATTTTTCTGTATAATAGAAGTAGCTGAACAATTAAGAATTACGGGGTGAAATAAGTATGGCATACAAGGCATTATATAGAGAGTGGAGGCCTGGAACCTTTGACGATGTAGTTGGCCAACAGCATATAACTGTAACGCTGAAGAATCAAATAAAAAATAATAGAATTGCTCATGCCTATTTATTTTGCGGCACAAGAGGAACCGGTAAAACTTCCACAGCAAAAATCATGGCGAAGGCACTAAACTGTCTTTCCTTGGAACAGGGCGAACCCTGCAACCGCTGTGAAATGTGCAGAAAAATTAACGAAGGGTTATCTATAGACGTTACTGAACTTGATGCTGCTTCAAATAACGGTATTGAAAATATAAGAGATATAATAGAGGATGTTCAGTATCCCCCACAGGAAGCCAAATACAAGGTTTATATAATGGATGAGGTCCATATGCTTTCAACGGGAGCAGTAAATGCCTTCTTAAAGACCCTGGAGGAACCGCCGAAAAATGTGGTTTTCATACTGGCTACCACCGACCCGCAAAAGTTGCCAATAACAATTCTGTCAAGGTGTCAGAGGTTTGATTTCAAGAGAATAAAAAGTGAGGAGATCTTTCAAAGATTAAGAAAAATAGTGGACCAACAAGGGGTTTATGCTGAGGATAGAAGCCTGCAATTAGTTGCCAGGATTTCCGACGGTGCCATGAGAGATTCACTTAGTGTTCTGGATCAAGCCATATCAATGGGTGGCGGCAAGGTGGAGTACGATAACCTTGTAGGAATGCTGGGACTTGTTACAAATGAAAATCTATTGAGACTTACCGATGCCATAATTGAAAAGAATATAGAGAATGCTTTGAGATTAATAGATGACATAGTGTTAAGCGGTAAGGATGTCTATACATTTATAAAGGATTTAATAACCCATCTGAGAAATCTTATGATAGCAAAGGTCAGTAATTCTCCTGAGGACATATTGGATATGTCTTTGGAAAATATTGCTCAAATTACCCAACAGGCTCAGAAGATCCGTGTTGAGGAGATAATGAGGGATATCAGAATCCTTCAGGAGGCAGAAGAACAAGCCAGATGGAGTAAACAGAGCAGAATATATCTGGAGCTTGCAATAATAAAGCTTTGCAAGATAGAGTATGATACTTCCAAGGAAGTGCTGCTGTCTAGGATTAACAGATTGGAGGAGGCTATTAAACAGGGCAGGATAACAGTTACCGCTGAAAAAGCCGCCACTGCTACTAAGCTGCCTGTGCTAAAAGAGGAACACAAGGCTGTTATGGAAGTAAAGCAGCATAGGGAAGAAGAGGTGAATATCCATTCTCAGATAACCTTGGATACCGTTAAAAAGGCTTGGAAGGATATATTGGAAACCTTCAAGGCACGAAGGCAAATGATACTTTATGCTTCTTTAATGACCGGAAAGCCCGTGAAATGCAACAATGGAATTATTGAAGTGTTATATGATCAACAATATGCCTTTAACAAGCAGAGGTTGGAGAAGGAAGAGAACCGCAGAGTGGTGGAGGAAATCTTTTCTGATGCGCTTAGAGAAAAGGTCAGGCTGAGATATATAATAGACGCTCCGGAAAGAAATGATAGATCTCCTGAAGAGATGCTGATAGAAACTTTTGGGGAAGAAGTTGTGGAGATAATTGATGATTGATTTGTAGAACTTTATGCTGTATAGAGAATAGTATATAATATAAAAGATTTCTGTATAGTAATATAATTACAAATGTTATATAATAATAAAGATATCCAAGAAGAAATATAGCGTAAATGCTTAGAGATAGCTTTAAGGAGGTTTTTTTGATGGCAAAAGGTGGATTCCCAGGAATGGGAGGCAATATGGGCAGCTTAATAAAGCAAGCTCAGAAACTTCAACAACAGATGGAAAATATGCAGAAAGAGCTTGAAACTAAAGAGTTTTCAGCCACTGCCGGTGGTGGAGCTGTAAAAGTTGTAGCTAATGGTAAAAAGCAGATTTTAGAGATAAGCATTAAGCCTGAGGTTGTTGACCCCGATGATGTTGAAATGCTTGAAGACTTAATAATGCTAGCATGCAACGAAGCGCTAAAGAAGGCAGAAGAAGAAACTGCCGATGAGATGAGAAAATTAACCGGTGGTATGAACATACCAGGAATGTTTTAAAGAAAGCTGCATTGCAGCTTTCTTTAAGTTTATACTCTTTCATGGGAAGAAGACCTAAATAGAAGGATGTGATAGACATGGATTTCTATCCAGTGTTAATAGAAAAACTAATAGAAGAATTTGCCAAACTTCCCGGTATAGGCCATAAGACTGCTCAAAGGCTTGCTCTTCATACCTTGAACCGTACAAAGGAAGAAGTGCGCGAATTTGCGGAAGTCCTTGTACAGGCCAGGGAAACAATAAAGTATTGTTCCATTTGCGGAAACTACACTGACAAGGATCCGTGTGCAATATGTAGCAATCCAAACAGAGATAAGTCTATTATTTGTGTTGTGGAACAACCAAAGGATGTAATATATATGGAGAGAATAAGGGAGTATAACGGTGTTTATCATGTACTTCATGGAAACATATCGCCTATGGCCGGAAGAGGTCCTGGAGACATCAAGCTGAGAGAACTTATTACCAGAATGAATGGGGAAGTAAAAGAGGTTATTGCAGCTACAAACCCCAATATAGAAGGGGAGGCTACTGCTATGTATATGTCAAAGATATTAAAACCCTTAGGGGTTAAAGTAACCAGAATTGCTCACGGTATCCCGGTGGGTGGAGATCTTGAATATGCCGACGAAGTAACCTTGTCAAAGGCTATGGAAGGAAGAAAAGAAATCTAGGTACAAAGGAGTTTATATCTCCATTAAATAAACTCCTTTCATTTTTCAATGCTGACTTTTAAGATCTAAAATAACTAAAAATAAAATTCGGGATAAATATAAAACATTGGACTGCAGGGGGGAATCAGTTTTTTTCTCAACTATAATATCTGGATGTGATTTAAGAAAATCCTTATTGTAAAAGGAACTATATCTTACAATGCCAAGTCCGTTAGTTATAATACCAAATTTAAAAGCATAGCAGATAAGTCCAAAATAAAATCCTGTTTGAAACGTGTGAATTTAGAAGCATCAGGAACTTTGTTAAACCCGCAGAAGTCCCTTAACTCTTGAGAATATTTAAGAAAAAATAATCAAAAGAGAATCTGTAGTAATAGAGAAAAATTCGCTGTAGAATTAAAGCACGATGCATATCGTAGAGCATATATTTACGCGGTCTTCCAGTAGAAGCGTAAAAATGATTTGTAGAAGAAGTAGGCAATTCAATTTTACCATAAATCAGTGAGAAGTTAGTCTACTTTTTATTAAAAAATATACCGCATTTATGCGGTTTGCTGCGTTTCGCAAACCCCTAATTATTGTTTATCTAAAGAGGAGTAAAACTAATAAATAAACATATGACTCATTATTTTGTCGCAATAAAAAATATTTGAAGCATTTAATTGCGACAAAATGTTTGCTGATGCATTTTGCATTTATTGAAAATAAAGTTGTATTAAGAAATTATTTGAGGAGCGGTGAGAGCATGAAAATTCTTCAGTTGAAAATAACATTAAAAGACGTAAAGCCTCCTGTCTGGAGGAGGGTATTGGTTAGAGACGATATCACGTTTTATAAACTCCACAGGATAATCCAGTATGCGATGGGATGGTTTGAATCCCACCTTTATGAGTTCAGACTGGGAGAAATGATTATTGGGGAAAAAGAGGATAACTGGGACTTTTACGACAGATATGAAGTAAAAAGTGCAAAAAGGGTAAAGTTAAGCAGCATGAAATTTGCACCAAAGGATAAATTCAGATATGTGTATGATTTTGGCGATGACTGGAGGCATGACATTGTTGTAGAGAAGGTGTTTGACCCGGAAGAAGGCGTTGAATATCCAGTATGTATAGGTGGTAAAAGAAACTGTCCTCCTGAAGATGTAGGTGGGCCATGGGGATATGAAAATTTCCTTGAAGCAATACAAGACCCTCAGCATCCAGAGCATGAATTCATGCTTGAGTGGGTGGGAGGTTCTTTTGACCCTGAAGAATTCAGCATAGAAGAAATCAATAATATGTTGAATATCATAAAGTAAAAGCATATATATTTTATGAGACTTTGTATGAAGGAGATAAAGTGATAAAGGAAGTAATGATAGAATGATAAATGAAAAAATAAATACCTGCTGTTGCTGTGGAGGAAAAGAGACACCTAATAAAATAGAAAATCACAATACATGTCCTGTGTGTAAAACATCAGGAGTCAAAGTAAAAAATATTACAGTCAGGCATTTGGTAGATGATACACTGGAAGAAATGGTCGGAAATATGGATTATTATATATGCATGAATGAAGAATGTGATATTGTTTATTATAATCCAGAATCAGGTGTTAAGTTTGATAAGCAGCAAGTGAAAATACCTGTATGGTTTAAAAAAGATGCCAATCCCAAATATGCCTGCTACTGCAGCAAGGTTACAGAGGAACAGGTAATAGATGCTGTAATAAAACATGGTGCAAAAACAGTTAAAGATATTATAGTTTGTATACAAGAGCGGAGAGCATCATTGGAAGATACCATAGTTTAAAATATAAATAAGGCATGCATAAATCTCCCAGATTATGTCAATAATCAAAACATGATATAAATGGGAGGTTTTTTCATGGATAAGGACAACATACTGGAATATGTATTTAATAGCATAGAAGGGTCAAAACAGGAAATGCAGCTGCTTATGGCTATAGATGATGCTGTAAAGCAGATACAAATGGCAAGAGACTTTTTTGAAACGGTAAGTGAGCCCAAGCTAGTAGACTATGCTATTTATATGGAACAGGCGGCCAGGTCAAGGTATGAATTTTTGCTGGCAGAAGCAAAGAGACTAAAAATAAAAACTCAGCACGAAAATATTTTTGCTGAAACAAAATTGGCACTCTAGAAGTTTTGTATAATTTTTAACAATAGTTATTCAATGAATTCTTTATTAAAGATTTAGTAGTAGAAATCATCCATCGGTAATATTAATTATATTATAAGAAATATATTGGATGGAGGTTTTTAAATGGAGTATGCTGCGTACTTTTTAGTGGTAGTGATAATACTTTTCCTTATTGCAAGGAGCTTTTCAGGATCATGGAAACCGTTTAGAACATTGCTTTTAAATTGCCTGTTGGGATTACTCCTGCTTGTGGTAGTAAATTTTATAGGAAGCTACCTGGATTTTTTTATAGGCATAAATGCAGTGACGGTTTTAGTGTCCGGGCTGTGCGGTATTCCGGGCCTTGCCTTTCTGGTAATATTAAAGCTATTTTTGTAACAAGTACATATAATTCATTTAATCTAAGCTTTCCGGAGCGCCCCAATCTTCATAGGTTTTACGGAAAGCTTAGATTTTGTTAGTGGTGTTTTCAGAGATGCTGCTTTACCTAAGCTAAAGTTTGTGAAAATTACTATTATCACTGGAGTATCATTATTGAATAGTCAGAATTTACTGAATGTAAACGCTGTCATTATATTGACACCGTTATCATGCTCTGTTACAATTTTTATTGGAAACTGTAATAACGTGGAAGTTTGTGGAATTTGTTAGTTATTTTTACTGTATTAGGGTGTCTTTCGGATAATGTACTATAACACAAAACATTGTTAAATGTTATACTACAACACTTTAAGTATTAATAAGTACATTAGAAAAATGGACAACTTATTTTTCTAATGGAACAGATAAATAAAAAGGTATATATGAAGTTAATTGTAATGTGAAGGGAGGATATTTTAATGGGAAAGTTAGTAGAAATACGCTGGCATGGTAGAGGTGGACAAGGTGCAAAAACTGCTTCTCTGTTACTTGCTGAAGCTGCTTTTAATACCGGAATGTATATCCAAGGATTTCCGGAGTACGGCCCGGAAAGAATGGGGGCTCCTATAACTGCTTATAACAGATTAAGCACAGCTCCCCTTACTGTTCACAGCAATATTTATGAGCCAGACTATGTAGTGGTTGTTGATGAAACATTGCTGAAAACTGTTGACTGTACAGCAGGGCTTAAGAAAGATGGGGCCATTGTAATAAATACAAAGAAGGCTCCGGAAGAAATAAGAGGTGAGTTAAAGGGTTACCTAGGAAGGGTTTATACAATAGATGCAAGAACCATCTCCGAAGAAACTCTTGGTGCATATTTCCCTAATACACCAATGCTTGCTGCAGTAGTTAAGGTAAGCGGGGTTATACCGCTTGATAGATTTGTTGAGGATATGGAAGATTCCTTTAAGCATAAGTTTGCTTCAAAACCTCATGTTATAGATAAAAACATGGAAGCACTAAAGAGATCTATCCAGGAGGTGAAGGGAATTGAATAAGGAAATATTTGTAAAAATTACATCTGAAACTAAGTGGCATGAAATACCGCTGGGAGGAATTATTGTTGATGCAGGCAATGCTGCAGATTTTAAAACCGGAGACTGGAGATCCATGAGACCGGTATGGGATGAAGAAAGGTGTAAGCATTGTCTGCTTTGCTGGGTAGTTTGTCCTGACATGTCCATAACAGTGGAGAACGGAAAGATGACCGGTTTTGATTATGATCACTGCAAGGGCTGCGGAGTTTGTGTGCAACAATGTAAATTTAAAGCACTAGACTTTGTACCGGAAGAGTAGGAGGGCGGATATAAATGGCTAATCAAATTAGAAAGAGCTTAAGCGGTAATGAAGCAGTTGCAACCGCTATGATGCAGATAAATCCTGATGTAGTAGCTGCATTTCCAATAACTCCATCTACTGAAGTTCCTCAGTATTTTTCATCTTTTGTTGCTAATGGAATGTGTACTACAGAATTTGTTCCCGTTGAATCAGAGCATAGTGCCATGAGTGCTTGTATAGGTGCTTCTGCAGCAGGCGGAAGAGTTATGACAGCAACTTCAGCTAATGGACTGGCTTTGATGTGGGAAATGTTATACATTGCTGCCGGAGATAGACTTCCTATAGTTTTAGCAGCAGTAAACAGAGCATTATCTGCTCCTTTAAATATACACAATGACCACTCAGATACCATGGGAGCAAGGGATTCGGGATGGATTCAGGTTTATGCCGAATCAACCCAGGAAGCTTATGATAACTTTATACAAGCTGTAAGGATTGCTGAGCATAAAGATGTCATGACTCCAATTATGGTTTGCTATGATGGTTTCATTACAAGTCATGCCGTTGAAAATCTGATGATGTTAGAAAAAGAAGATGTTCAGAATTTCGTTGGTGAAAACAGAATATCTGAATATAAGCTTCTTGGAGACAGACCAATTTCTATAGGACCATTGGTTCTGCCAAACTTCTATATGGAAATAAAGAGACAGCAGCTTGAAGGAATTAAAAACGCCAAGAGAGTTGTCCTTGAAGTTGCAAAAGAGTTTGAAGAATTAACCGGAAGAAAGTATGGCTTATTTGAGGAATATAGATTGGAGGATGCTGAGGTTGCTATAGTTGCCATCAACTCAACAGCAGGTACTTCAAAGGCTGTGGTTGATTCCTTAAGAGAAAAGGGAATTAAAGCCGGATTATTAAAGATAAGATTATATAGACCATTCCCAGGAGAAGAAATAGCAGAAGCGTTGAAAAACGTTAAGGCTATAGCTGTGCTTGATAAGGCTGAAAGCTTCTCACTAAACGGAGGCCCATTATATACAGATGTAGTAAGTGCAATGTATGGAAGAGTAGACGGCAAGATCGTAACTAACTACACTTATGGGCTTGGTGGAAGAGATGTCAGAACTGATGATATAGAAAAGGTATTTGAAGATCTATTAAAGGCAGTAGAAACCGGAAAATACGAAAAATTCAATTACCTGGCGGTAAGGGAATAGGAAGGAGGAATACTACATGCCAAATTTAAAGGAATTATCAAAAATAGAAGATAGAATAACCGGCGGCCATAGAATGTGTGCCGGATGTGGCGCTCCAATGGTTGTTAAATGGGTAATGAAGGCAGTTCATGAAGAAGATAAGGCAGTTGTATCCAATGCAACAGGATGTCTGGAGGTATCTACAGGCTTATATCCCTATACTGCATGGACAGATTCCTATATCCACTCTGCTTTTGAAAATGCCGCAGCTACTTTAAGCGGTGCAGAAGCAGCCTACACTGCTATGAAGAGAAAAGGTACAGTTAAAGGTAACTACAAGTTCATATCCTTCGCAGGAGACGGTGGAACCTACGATATAGGCTTACAGTCACTTTCCGGAGCAATGGAAAGAGGACATGATATGCTTTACGTTTGCTATGACAACGGAGCCTACATGAATACCGGTATTCAGAGGTCCTCAGCGACCCCAATAGGAGCAGATACTACAACTACTCCTGCCGGAAAGGCATCCCTAGGAAAACAGCAATCAAGAAAGGACCTTACTCAAATTATGGCAGGTCATCACCTACCATATGTAGCCCAGACCGTTCCTCCGGTACCGGGAACCAAGTATATGTTTGACCTTTACAACAAGGCAGACAGAGCTATAAATGAGTTCAAGGGAGCTAAATTCATAAACGTATTGACTCCATGTCCAAGAGGTTGGAGATGTGATACAGCTACTGAGTTAGACCTAATTAAGGCTGCCGTAGATACCTGCTTCTGGCCACTATATGAAGTTGTAGATGGACAGTACAAGCTTAACTACAAGCCTGCTAAGAAGCTTCCAATTGAAGAATGGTTAAAGCCACAGGGAAGATTCAGACACCTCTTCAAGAACGAAGAAGGCTTAGCACTGATAGCTCAGATCCAAGCTGAAGTTGATAAGAGATGGGAGCAGTTGTTGTTCCTTTGCGGAGAGAAGTAAGAATGGTGGAAGACCGACAGAGATGCCGGTCTTTTTTTGTCAGGAGCTTGAAGGGGTATCTTTAAACATACTAATAAATATAGAGAATATATATCCTGGAAATATGTTAATTATTGTATGGTTAAATATAGTGGCCTATATAGAAAATAAAATTAATGGTATAATAATAGGGTGTATAGGTATTTTTTATGATTGGAGGGGACTGTATGGCAATTCCAGAACGAAGAGATTGTGTTAAATATACTTATAAGGACTACTTAAATTGGCCTGACGCTGAAAGATGGGAACTTATTGATGGAATTCCTTATGATATGAGTCCAGCACCGACTAGAAAACATCAAAAAATTTCAGGAGAACTGTTTGCTGCTATACATAATTACTTAAAAGGAAAAACTTGTGAAGTTTACAGTGCACCCTTTGATGTAAGGTTAATAATAGATAATGAAGAGGATGAAGAAATAACTAATGTAGTACAGCCTGATATATCAGTTATATGTGATATTTCCAAACTGGACGATAGAGGCTGTAAAGGAAGTCCTGATTTAATAATTGAAATTGTAGCTCCTTCTACGTTAAAGAAAGACCTAAAAGAAAAGTTTTACTTATATGAAAAAGCAAGGGTTAAAGAATATTGGATTGTATATCCTGATGAGAAGACTATAGTATTATATAGATTGAATAACACTAATAAATACGGAAGACCGGAAGTATATTCCGAGGAAGATACAATAAAAGTTGGAATTTTTGAAGCCCTTGAAATAAACTTAAACGATATATTTTCTCACTAAAAGTGCAGTGGATTTATGTCAATATAGTAGATACAAATTCGGCGTGATTTTGTGAAGGTTTTATGCGGCCTGTCATAGAATATGAATTATTTCATTTTTATTTTTTTCTCCATTATTATGGTATAATTGTCTGATAGAGATAAAAATACTCTGTTGAGAGTATTTATACCATAAAGAAAAGAGGATAAAACTATGAAGATAAACAATTTTATAAACTTCAGAAAGAAAGTTATCGATAATGTATCCAAGGTCATAGTTGGTAAGGATGAGGTAATTGAACTGATTACAATATCCGTTATTTGCGGAGGACATGTGCTTTTAGAGGACGTGCCCGGTATCGGAAAGACAGTGCTGGTTAAAGCCTTTTCAAAGACTATTGGGGGAGAATTCAGGAGAATTCAGTTTACTCCTGACCTCCTGCCTTCAGATTTAACAGGAATAAACTTTTACAATCAAAAGACCGGAGACTTTCAGTTCAAGGAAGGGCCCCTGTTTACCAGTGTGGTGCTTGCTGATGAAATCAACAGAGCCACACCAAGAACTCAGTCCAGCCTTTTAGAGGCTATGGAAGAAAGGCAGATTACTGTGGATGGAGTTACAAGAAAGTTACCGGAGCCCTTTATAGTACTGGCAACTCAAAATCCTGTGGAATCCTACGGAACCTTCCCCCTGCCGGAAGCACAGCTGGACAGATTTTTCATGAGAATAGGTATGGGGTATCCAACTAGAGAAGAAGAGCTGGAGATCATCAATAGAAATTCCAATACAAGTCTCATAGATTCACTGCAGTGTGTTGTGGACAAAGAAGAGCTAAGAGAGCTAAAAAACAGCTATAGTGAGGTAAAAGCCTCACCGGAGGTTATGGCCTACATGATGGACATTATTGAAGCCACCAGAAAGGGAGACAGGGTATTGCTGGGGGTAAGCCCAAGAGGAACTATAGCCTTATTCAAGGCGTGCCAGGTTAATGCTGCAATAAACGGCAGAGACTTTATAATTCCTGAAGATATAAAGAAAATGGCTCCCTATGTACTGAATCACAGAATAATCACAAAGGGAGTTAATAAGAGTAAGAATATATACGAGAATATTAACAATATTATAAGTTCAGTGGATACCCCTGTTGAGGACCTGTAAATGAGGTGCTTGTAATGATATATGTGATTATATTTCTAATATTTGCAGGCATAGGGTTAAATGTATTGTCCCAAAAGTATGCCCTGCAAAATATTGGTTACAAGAGAGAACTGTCTAAAACTACCGTTGAGGCAGGTGAAGAGTTTGAAATCACAACAGTGGTGGAAAATGCCAAAAGGCTTCCGGTTACTTTTCTTCAGGTAAATGAGAAGTTCCCGGCAGAACTGGAATACAGCCGTAGGGCTAATATTGTGGCTGTTACCGGGAGCCTATACCATAAAACCACAATGTTTCTTATGCCCTGCCAGAGAGTAAAGAGAACCTATAACGTGGCATTGACCAGAAGGGGAAGGTATGTATTTCAGGACGTTCAGCTGGTTGCGGGAGATTTGCTGGGTCTAGGGGTAGTGAATCAGGAAGTACAATATTGGCAGGAGATTGTTGTATACCCAAAGACTGTAGACTTAGACAATGAAATAGTACCCTATGGAGACTACATGGGAAATATATCGGTAAGGAGATGGATTATAGATGATCCTATTTTAACGGTAGGAGTAAGCGAGTATACCGGAAGAGAGCCGCAAAAGTATATAAACTGGCCCGTATCCCTGCGGTCCGGCAAGCTCTACGTCAATAAGTTTGACCATACTACGGACAATACCATAATGATTATTTTGAATATGGAGTGTCAAAAGCCTTTTTGGTCCGGCATAGAGACAGAAAAGGTGGAGAAGTGTATTTCTATTGCCAGAACCCTGATGGAACAGTTTGAAGCAGAGGCCATTCCCTATGGCTTTATGTGCAATATTCAAGGTTTTCAATATGTGAACGGCAAGACCCAAATCGACCCGGGCTGTGGTTCTGCTCATTTTTATGCCATACTGGAAGAGCTGGGAAGGGCGGATTACAGCGTAAGCACAGATTTTGAAAAAGTTCTGGATGAAGCAATAATGAGAGAAAACAGTGCTAACACCTATATCATTATTACGCCCAGAATACTGGATGTTTATGGGCAATATATGAACAGCCTGAATAGAGCTGCCAATAAAACCATGGTAATAGCTCTTGATACAAATTTCCTTCCTAATATAGATGAAGCTATAGCAGTTTTCACTGAAAGAGGTGAAAAACATGAGTGAGATAGTACTAATAAAAGAAATCAGCAGTTTAGCTTTATTTTTCTCCATTATTAATTTTATCACAGTATTCATATATGAGCCTAAGCCAGGTTACGGAACCTTTGTCCTGGTGCTCTTAGTGGTTTCTGTAAATGAAATGATGAAGCTAAAGAATAAAAGGTGGCCGAAGTTTTTGCTGGTCCTTCTGGTAATACCCTTTCTTTTGGTAAGAAACCTAAATGATGTCCTGTATTATTCTGTTATAAGCATTTTTGCAGTGTATACTGCTTTAAAGCCTGCAAAATATACTACTTACTTGAATACCACAGAACTATTTAAACGGGGAACTATCATTACAGTAATAATGCTGTTTGCAGCAATGGCCTCCTCTGATATTGCCCTAATAGAAGAGGTCTCAATGCCATACTCTATAGCCTACTTCGTATCTGCTGTGGTATTGCTGAGAACCTTAAGGTATACTGAGTACAATAGAATGGATAAAAGGATTACAAGGATTAACTTTAAATACTCTGCCATAATAACGGCAGCAGCCTTCCTTGCTGGAATTAGGGTTGTAAGAGAAACTGTGGTAATGATACTGAGTAAGATATACCAAGTTTTTATAGATATATTCCTGAGCTTATTCTCCTGGTTACTTCTTGGAATAGGGTATATAGTACAGCTTATCGTTGAATTTATTAATTCTATATCCATGAAAAACACTGTAGAGATGCAGCAAGGCTCAGAAGGTGAAGTTATAATAGATGAGGTTATCACCAGAAAAGAACTGAGTAAAATGATTCTCAACTTTTTCGAGGAAAACCCTGTTATTGGCTTTATACTTAAGCTGTTAATATTCTCTGCTGTTCTTTACCTTGTTACCAGACTGCTGAGACCGAAATATAAGTCTACAAAGATTGAAGAGGACTATATAGAGAGCAAGGAAAGACTAGATCTCAGAGGCAACGGAGGACAGGGAGTTTTTCAAAGGTTTTCAACCATTTTAAAGCCCAGGAACCCAGGTGAATATATTAGATTTTATTATAGAAAATATCTGTTGTTATCAATAGAGAAAAATGTAGATATAACCTCAAAAGATACAACCTTGGAAATAAAGCAGAAAACCCAGAAGGTATTTAAAGGCGATGTTTTAGATAAGATGAGGAATATCTATATAAGGGTAAGGTATGGGGATTATGCTGCAGATAAAAGCACTTCCAAGGAATTTGAAAAATATTATGAGGAACTTAAATAAGAAGGGGGAGCATCCATAGATTTGTGTAAATCAAATCTATGGATGTTTCTTTTAGCAGATACATTGGCTCCTTGAAATCATCACCGTATATCACACATAAAATATATAAATTCATATTATGATACAAAGAAGCCTTATACTGTAAAACTGTTAAGATATATTATTTAGAGGTGCTATATGAATACTGATTTTCAATTGATTCAGAAAGATAAAATTGGTTCTGTAATTGGTATTATAGGATATATATTTGCTTTCATAGCAGCTGATCAGGCTGAGTCAGAGCTGATTGCTGAAAAATATGGGAATGAGGGGATATTAAATAACTCAGCTGCTCAGACAGCAGCAATAGCCACTCTGTTTCTCTTAATTTCATTGATAATACGTGGCGGAAATGCTTTTGTTAGATTATATGAAAACCAGGAGCAACTCATGAAAGGGGAGGAAGTTAATTCTATTATTCCCAATATATATACTACATCTGGGTTTGCTTTAGGGATAATGGGCAATACATTAAGACTTGTAGGTGCACTTATGAGAGCAAATGAATAGCAGAAAAACGTGCATCAAGAATCAGGATGCACGTTTTTATTTGACTTATTTAAGATAATAGAACGAATTAGTATTACTATGGGAATTACAATCTGAAAAGGTATTGAGTAATAAGGCCATATGTCTGATGCCCATGCCAGCATCTCCAATGCATTTTCGTAAAGTAGCATGGATAAAGACAGTATACATCCACCGAGAGGGAGAACCAGAAACTTGTATGTCTCCAATCTGAAAAGTTCCATGATACAATATAGTGCACTATACATACATACCCCTAATTTAACAACGCCTCCGATTTGAAGGGATAAATCAAGCAGGGGATCCGCATCGATTTTTGGTACTAGCCTATAAGCAACATGAGAAGGAAAAACAGTTCTGATTGTCATCTCAACTCCGAGAACTGATATGTTTCTTATAGCTATGAAAGTTAATATAAAACAAACAAAAATCACTGAAGTAATGGAACTCTTTAAAATCATCTTTTGGTCATTAAGCATTGGATACAGTACCAGGAAAGCTACTATTTCCCCATAGGGAAAGGTTGTAATTGAAAAAGCCGTAGTAATAACAGGTCTGAATCCTCTCTCAAAAACCGGCAGCAGATTCCTTATATTTGAAATGCTAATTAAAGCGATTGTTACTATAATGATAGTAGCAATCTGAATGGGCACAAAGAATTCTGCTATTCTAGACAAGTTTTCTATACCTTTTATCAAAGCATAAAGGACAATAACAAAAAAACAAAACATACTGAACAGCATTGGGGTTTCAGTGTATGTAACTGATGCTATAAAGGCACCAAAGTTTCTTAAAACCAAAGCTGATAAATGGGTAAAATACCATATGTAGGCAGCAGAAATGACCGCTCCCAATTTTCTGCCAAAGGTATCTCTCAATATTGCAACAAGATTTTTTGAAGGATTGAGCATTGATATATACGAATACATAATTACTAATAATAATCCTGCAAGGCCACCCAAAATATTAGCAATCCAGGCATCCTTATAAGCTTTTACAGCTGGATTTGCTATTATAGTACTCCCAAGACAAAATCCAATAAACAGCAGTTTTAACTGCAAGCTTGAAATTTTATTATTGTCATTCATACAAAAATACTAAACACTGACTTAACTATATTTTCAATTATTACAGATGGGCTGATGGGTGGTTTCTCTATAATTTGTAACAGGCTTATGACGAATCCGGAAAGGAGAATACATATATATACAATCAAATGGACCAAAACTCTTTTTAATTTTAAAATTGAAGGTATATCATATACTATAATCAAAACATACACAACTATTAATCCGATAATTTCCATAATTAGTCACCTTTTTCACGTATTTTCAAAGGCTGTTTTATAACACTTGGACGCTTTAGAATAACTTTCACATTTACATCAACAGGACAATCTTTAAAAACGTCATCCCAGTTTTCTATTGTTTTTTTCCAAAGCTTTGGATTTTTTATGCGCAGGTCCTCGCAAAACCCGAAAATATCGCTTTGGTATTGATTCTGAGCTTTTTTAATTGTGTCTTTAATCAGCGTTCCCACTGCTTTCCTCAGTTGGTTTTCCAGGTCAGTCCAATACTCCGGCGTTATTTCATAAACCTTAGCCTGGATTTCCGTCATATTGGCGATTATACTTGTATCAACAGTGTATTTAGGCTGATCTTCTTCCGCGGCAGTTTTTATCTTTGTCTTCACGGATAATACTTCAACTGTGGCTTTCTTTGAATCCCATACTGGATCAGGTATTGTAAAAAAAAAGTTTTTAAGTTTTTCTTTTATAATCAGCAGTGCAAGGGTTTCATCACTGTCCAGCCAACCAATTAATTTGCCATCTTTTATTATAGAACCGCCTTCAAAGCATAAATTGTTCACATCAAAAGTTCCATCTTCCCTACTGAGTTTGACGGTTCCTACAACATCATCCTGTCCGGGTTTTTCAATAGTCTGAATTAATTCAATTACAGTTTGGGTACGGACTCTGCCGGAATACTTGCTATTTTTCATTATATGAACCATATGATTAGCGGGTATCTTATCCATAGAACTGACTGACTTTAGTACTTCCTTTGCTTTCAGGTCCTTTGCAATGAGCAGGTAAGCCCTCCTCTTTGAATAAGAATATCTTTCAAAAAAATCAAGGTAGTCTACAATACCATCTCTCGCAAGCTCTTCTCCGATAATAATAATATTTACATCAGATAAAAATGGAATCTTGTCAATGTTTTTTGAGGTTTTTGACAGAGCATCAGCTATAGTATTACCGGTTAAAGAGATTGTAGTCACGGGCTTTATAGGCGAAGAACCGCCTGAAGACTCTCCCGTCTTCATTTGTGAACTATTAACAATTTGCAGTGTAAGTTCAATATTGTAATCATCTGCCTTATCTATACCAATTGCAGAAATAATTGCAAATTCTGCCAAATCACGATTGCTCCAGCAACCGGCGAGGGTAAAGCTGCAAAACAAAACAAGAGATAAAATGGTTAATTTTTTGTAATGCTGAAGCATAGATTACTCCTCTTTCTTATTAATATTAGCTTTTGTCTTGAATTTAGTGTTTTTATTCTTTTCCCAGGTGAGAAGTTTGGGTCTTGTTAGCATTGCCCATATAGGAATCCGTATTAAACTATCTTTCAAGTCCATACCACTTACCGGTGAAAAAGGTGTCATATAAGGAATGCCGAAAGACTTTAGTGAGCACATATGAATGTACAGTGCAAAAATTATCAGCATAATTCCCATGAAGCCTAATATATTAGCGCCTATGAGCAATATAACTCTTAAAATCAAAGTTACGTTAGTATACAATGGATTTATAAAACTACATATAGCTGTTAATGCTATGACAATAACCATAGGATTACTCATAATCCCTGCCTTTACTGCTGATTCCCCAATAACCAGTGCACCTACAATACTAATTGCCTGACCAATCCTTTTAGGCATTCTTACACCCGCTTCCCTCAGTAATTCAAAGGTAATAATTATCAGCAGAGATTCAAGGAATGGAGGGAAAGGAATCCCTTCTCTTGATGCAGCCATTGTCAAAAGCAGCTGTGAGGGTATAATATCCTGATGAAATGTTGTTAATGCCACATAAGAAGCAGGTAATACTGCGGATATAAATAAAGCCAAAAATCTAAGCAATCTTGATATGCTTCCTTGGTAAAATTTTGAATAATAATCTTCACTGGATTGTAATCCCTCAATAAATAGAAAGGGCACTGTCAGTACAAAAGGTGTTCCGTCACAGAATATGGCTACTCTCCCTTCTAAAATCTTTGCTGCAACAATGTCTGGTTTCTCGGTATTACCAATAAGAGGTAAAAACGAGAAGGAGGAGTCCCCGATAAATTCTTCAAGATATCCTGACTCCAAAATAGCATCTGTTTGTATATTTTTTAATCGGTTCCGTACAGTTTCAATGATATCTTCATGGGCTATGCCTTTCATATAGCTAATGCAAATATCTGTATTAGTTCGATTTCCGATTACTATATTTTCAAACTTTAAACTGGAATCTTTAATTTTTTTTCTCAGCAGTGCTTTGTTTGTACTCAAGCTTTCAGTAAAACCTTCTCTCGGCCCTCTTAATACTGAATCTACAGAAGGCTCTTCAACATTTCTGCCTTGGAACTCAGATACACTGGTGGATAAAGCTGTTGTTTCTCCATCTATAAATATTACAGCACTCCCGGAAAGAAGCATTTTTATGCAATCCTTTTCAGTTTGTATTTCAACAATATTATTACTTGATATAATAGATTCCTTCAGCTGGGATAATATAGAAACATTTAAGCTGTTATCATTAGGATCATAAATCATTGATTGAATAGGTTTTATGATATCCGTATTTATTAAATTCTGATTAACTAATCCTGATATAAAAACGATCAGAATATTAATTCTGTTACTATCAACAGTTCTTATCTCACGAAAGGTCAGGTCATCATTTTCAGAAAATATCAAGGACAAGCGGGACCTGACCTCGGATACTGCTGATGGTATTCCCCCTGACTCGATGTTTTGGCTGGAAATTTGTCCATTTGTATCGTTCATATAATCACCTTTAATGGAAAAGATTATTTATAGTGTATCCTTTATGTTGATAGTTATTCAGAAGTGAGTGTAAAATATCTCACATTTTGGATTTGAAATCCTTCAGCAGCTAAATTATAATTATATAATCTAGTAAAAAGCTGAAGGTGTGATTCATATGGAAATTTCTTTTTCTATGAATATATTTTATTACATTCTATTATGTTTTATATTTATGCTTATATTTCTCACGCAAAACAATATGAATATTAGTTTTTCTGATGAGAATATACCTGTGGCTTTAAAGCTTTTTATTCTCGTAGTATTTACCTTATTGTTTCCTTTTGTATTATTGGCAGCAATTCTACTTTCTTCTAAGAAGAAGTAGAATTTTTTTTAATTAGTAATGAGTGATGATTAATGAGTAATTAAGGATGAAATTCAGCGGAACTGAATTTCTACTAAATTATTTTTTTGTGTTTCTTTAATGTAAGCTTACAAAAATATACATTTAGAAAATTGCGTTGATACGCAATTTTCTAATATTCCCAATTTAGCGGAATTAACTATAATAGTAACACAAATAAGCTACTTATCAGCAATTTTTACTACAAGTTTTGCAAGAACTTCTCTATCCCGTTCATCCGCTGCATCCCAAAGTTCTTTTAGAAGTCTTTCTTCGTCATTATGTGGATCTACATAATTTGCTAAGAAGGTGCCTACTTTTTCAGCCATGTTGGTAATTGTTTTATCAGAGATACCAATGGTTTCGCCGGCATCTACAGCCTTTCCCAAAGTGCTCTTCCACTTGTTCCAATCATCCATAAGTTTCATATGTTATCTCTCCTTCTGTGGTTTTATCATTTTTAGTATTTTACTTTTTATAATAAAAATTCAGTGAAAGGATAAATAAAGTTGTTATAGAATTAGTAACTATTAAATATTGTAAAGATATAAGGGATAAATATTGATGGAAGGTAGTGTTTGTTTTGAATAGTTATTCTGAAAGACCGTATCTGAAATATATGGCTGGGTTAGTGGCTACTATTTTAGTGGTTGCAGTGGTTTTGATAATAGTAAAAAGTACTAAACCTGAAAGTGTGGTAATCTCAGAGCCTAAGGATGTTCATGAAAGGGTATCAGCAGAGGAGGCTCAGAGGCTTATAGAGGAATATCTGAAGGCTAATAATGGAAGTCTGCAGCTTCCTATAGTGGAGGTCGGTGGTAACCAAATATTTGAGTACCTTGGCTGCCAGATCTTTAAGGACAGAGAATATGAATCATATGTAATCAGAGACAAGGAGTTAACTCATATTGGAATGGGCTTTGGCGGTATGGGTGTAACAAGTGTCTGTTCAGCAGATCTGAATAAGGATGGACAACTTGAGCTTGTATATACCTATTCCTTTGGCTCGGGCTTACACCGGTCTCATGTAGCTGCATTAATGTTTGATGAAACCAGTAAAGAGATTGTGTCTGATTTTGTTTATACGAATAAGGATTTATTGCTTGAGAAGAAAGATTACTATACAATATTGGTAAGAGAACATAATGGCAGTACCACAGTTACAGATAACTTATTTGGCAAGGAAATTGGAATACTATCCCTAGAAGGCAGTAAGGATTCATATAAATTAGTGGTTAAGCTTAAGGATAACTAGTAAAGAAAACAGTTTAATTTATACGAGAGGTGGCAAAAGATGATAGATAAAATAACAGACGTGATTAAAAGATATTTAAAACTGATAGTCCCCATAGTTGCTGTCAACTTAGTGTTAGCCTTAATCATATGTCTGATTAGGGGTGCTGTGAATCTTGTAGAATACAGCAACATGCTTTTTGGAGTGGGAGGTATGGTTTCAGGCTTAGGCCTGCTTAGCTTTCTGGGTAATGTAAAAAACAGAGGCAACATGAAGCAGAGAAGGCTGGGAACTCTCATATATAAGGATCAAGAGGAGATGGCAGAGGAGGATTCAGATTCCGAGAAGAAGAGTATCAATTTCTTAATGCTGGCAGCTATAGCTGGAATAATCACAATACTGCTTAGTGGTCTTGTACTTAAGTTCAGATAAAAATAAGAAAAAATTTTTATTATTTCAAGCATAAAATAGAGGAATTTAGATATTTTAGTCGAATAAATTAAGTTTGGATATCTAAAAGGGGGAGTTTTTATGTTTGAAATGAAGGAAGAGTACAAACTAGGGTTGCCGCATATTGATGAACAGCATGCTAGACTATTTGAAATTGGAGAGGCTGCATATCAACTTTTAAAAGATAAGTACAGCATTGACAAGTATGATAAGATTGTGGCCCTGATTCATGAACTTAGCGAGTACACCGTAACACACTTTAAAGCTGAAGAAGAATATATGCAAAGCATAAATTACAAAAGATATTTAAGTCATAAGGTTGATCATGATGATTTTATCAATAAAGTTAACAGCCTTGACCTAGATAAAATTGATCAAAACCAGGATGAATACATCATGGAAATACTTAATTTTATAGCAAGCTGGTTGGTTGACCATATCATTCAAAAGGATCTGTTAATTACCAAGACTGTTTAATAGTCTTTGACTTCATGCAATCTTAAACTAGGCTGCATAACAATTTTGCATAACAAGGCAAAACTGTATGCAGTCTTTTAATTTCATGGAATACATTATTATGCTATAATTTACCTATAATATAAGAGTTATAAGTAATACTTATGAAAAATGAACATTAATTTGTGAGGTGTAACATGGACAAAGAAAGAGAAGAAATAAAACAAGGGCTGAGACTAGACGCAGCGGCAGAAATATCCAAGGTTTCAGCTATCCCCATGGCAATAACTGCAGTTGCTGCAAAATTAAAAGGATATTCCCTATGGTACTTAGCTTTAATAGCAACCATAGCTTTTATAATAATCTATGTTTGCAAGGTCAAATATGTGGAAAGCAGGTTTAAGAACTATACCACTCTTCAAGGCCGTTTAGTAAAAATGAGTATGTTTGCGCCATTCAGAAGTACCAGAAGGATAAAATTCAGTTACAAGTATCAAGGCATGGATTATGTTGCAACCAACATAGTGATTGACGTAAACAGAAAGACCTACAACTACAGCACCGGTGATAAAATAAAAATAATAATGAGCTTGGACGATTATAAACATGCTAAGATTATCAGCTTTGACTATAAACAAAGTGAGGATAAAATAAGATGAACAGAGAAAACTTGATCAGCCTGCTGCAGTCATATAGGCCCGTAGACTCTGATGAAAGGCAGTACAAGGAAAGTATTTTGAATTTTATAAACGACAACAATATTATATTTGGTAAAGGTAATAAGAAGGGCCACATAACAGCCTCTGCCTGGATTGTAAACAAGGATAGAAGCAAGGTATTGCTTACACATCATAATAAGCAGGACAGATGGATGCAGCTTGGAGGGCACACCGAAGAAGATGAATAGGATCAAGCATAAAGATAAAAATGATGTAATATATTGCTTTTATAAGGGCAATATAAAACTGAATCAGAAGGAGGTTGGAGAGATGAAATTATTTATTGATACCGCTAATATAGAAGAAATACGAAAAGCAAATGATATGGGTGTAATCTGCGGAGTAACTACAAACCCATCCCTGATAGCTAAAGAAGGCCGGGACTTTATGCAGGTGGTAAGAGAAATAGCAGAAATCGTTGACGGTCCAATCAGCGCAGAGGTTATAAGTCTGAATGCCGAAGAAATGATAAAGGAAGCCAGAGAGTTAGTTAAGATTCACAAAAATATAGTTATTAAGATACCAATGACAGAAGAGGGCCTAAAGGCTGTTAAACAGCTGTCCTCTGAAGGCATAAAGACAAACGTTACCTTGATATTCTCAGCAGTCCAGGCCTTACTGGCAGCCAGGGCCGGAGCCACCTATGTAAGTCCCTTTGTGGGAAGGCTGGATGATGTGGGAAATGAAGGTGTGACCCTTGTGGAAGATGTAGCGGCTATATTTGACATTCACGGCATAAATACAGAGATCATATGTGCCAGTGTCAGAACTCCTATTCATGTTATTCAGGCTGCTAAAGCAGGGTCTCATATTGCTACTGTGCCCTATAAGGTAATCGAGCAAATGCTGAAACATCCTCTCACCGATGCAGGCATAAAGAAGTTCTTAGAGGATTGGAATTCAATGAAGAAGTAGTAAGAAGATGGGGAAAAGGAAAACCGCAAGCAGGAAATAATGGATGCGGTGTCATGGTATTATAAGCCTCCCTTCAGCAATATTTTAAAGTACGATTCAAAGAGGGTGTGAGATACCTGTAATTAATTTACGGGTGACTCACACCCTTTTATGGTATAATGTAGGAAAAGATATGTGCACACAAGGATGGTGATTATGATAAATAAAATAAAAGTTGATATATTCGGCATATGGGACCAAGTCCTTGAAAATAAAAAAAACTGCGGCGGCTGCAGTTCATCTAATGGAAGTGGTGGCTGCGGCTGCAGTAAAAGAAATTCCGGAATAGCTATAAAGGGTGCATCACAGGAAGCTTCCGGAGGCTGCAGCGGATGTGGATCCAAGAAGTCCGACCCCAAATCTGTCGGACAGCAGTTCAATGAATTAAAGAACTTTATTGACAGCAGTGCCGTAAGGGATTTTGCTGAGCTTAACTTTTATGACCTTACAAAAATAAACGTGCTTGACTATGATGACATAAGAATACTTACAGAAATGGATTATGAAGCGCCTTTTGTAATAATAGATGGCATCGTAAGGTACTATGGAGGCATATCTATAGATTTGATTTATAATGACGTAAAGGAATTGGTTGAAGATATAATTGCATAGAGTAAAAAAATACAGGCTACTCAAAACTTGGGTAGCCTGTTCATATATTCACTTGAATATATACCTTGTAAAGTTTATCCTTACTAAATGCAGCAAATAGATGTGCTATTTAGTATGATTATTATGTTGGATTTTTGCAGTAATCATATTAAATAGAACTAGCAATACCATTATGCCTAAAGGCTCGAAGGCAGAAAAAGTAATTGAATTAATATGAGCTATTTCCTGAGGTATTACTCTCAAGGGATGACTAAATGCAGTCCAGACTAACAATTTAAATGCATCTCTTAACTCATCTCTGAAAAATGCACTATATGTGGTAAGCAAGATTAGTGAATAGGGTATTATAAAGAACAGGCTTACTATAATACCATCAATTATTCTCTTCTTCATCCCAAGCCTTATTGATTCGTACCATAATATTACATATAATACAAATAAATATCAATATGTGCTTTGTAAAAATTACTTTTCTGGAACATTATTTATTAAATGTAGCCGGATTACATTTTATAGAAACAAGTATGTAATATAAACTGTATCTAAAACGATGGCGGGAGGGTGAGTAAATATTTAGATAATAGGATTTCTTTCAAGTAAACTAGGTAATTAATGAGTAATTGTAAGGATAACTTAGGATTTTCCTGTGGGATAAATGGAGCTGGTGAAACATAAGCTAAACTTCCAGAAAAGTATATTTTATGAATGAGCTAGAGGTCTGTGGAGTTCATTAGGACGGTGGTAGGCCTAATTTAGCTAGAAGAAGGCAACAGAAGACGCTGAAGGGGTTTTATAGAAGAGGGGCACTCCTTAAATATAACTTAATTATCACATATTCGATTTAAAATAACTGAGAATTGTGGTATATTGCTCTGTTATAGAAAAGTGTTGGTGAAGGGAAATATTACGTAAACACAATTAAAGCTTGCTCGAAATCCTGAAGCTTCAAAGATTTTCGAGCAAGCTTTAATTTTGTTTGAAGTTATTTCTATATTAAAAACTTGAACATCAACTGTTCTCTAAAACAATGAGTGATACCATTGCATATCGATAGAAGCTCAGTTAAGACTTTGATTTGCAATTTTCATTTTTTCGCAACAACCCGATTTCCCCGGCTTTACTCCGGCTTTACTCCGTCTTTATAGCTTCAAGAGCACTTAACTTCATAGCCCTTCTGGCTGGATAAAAGCCTGAGATTAAGCCCACAATGGTAGCAAAGACCAAAACTGATAGGGCAAGCCACACGGGGATTATAGAAACCTTGCTGCCTTCTCCCGTGGGACCCATAAAGTTTAAAAAGCCTGAAGCAAAGGTGTTTAGGGCCAGCGAAGCAAGTTCGCTGAAACCTAGTCCAAGGAGTCCACCCATAAGACCTATCATACCGGATTCAAAGAGAAAGATTCTCCTTATGTCCGACAAGGAAGCACCGATAACCTTCATAACGCCTATTTCACGTGTTCTTTCATAAATTGACATTATCATGGTATTTGTTATACCAAGGGCTGCAACAAGCAGTGATATAGCGCCTATACCGCCCAGCACCATCTGTATGGTAGCAGCGGTTTTTTTCATGGACTCAAGATAATCAGTAAGACTGTAGGCCTCAAAGCCCATATCTTTAATCTTTGCTTGAACGGTTTGAACATCATTCATATCCTTTACTTTAACCATAGCCCTTTGATAACCGTTTTGTTGAGTCATTATACCGGGCAGCTTTTGGCCGTTCTGATTTTTTTCGTTTTCCTTTATAAGTTTTTGTAGTTCATTTATATTCATGTACACACTGTAGTCTTTTTCTTGACTGCCCTCTTGGATTAAACCTACCACCTTCACCTTATAGAGCTTAGGTGGTTTTTGTTGGCCGTTTTGAGGTTGGCCGCCTGGGCTAGAAGGCTGTTTTTCACCATAGGACATATCAAAGGTCATGACCAGCTTATCCTTCATAACGTCTACCTTAGGTTTTGCATCCGGGCCCGGATAATAGTAGTTTCTGGACCTCAAATCCATAAAGGTCATGGCTACTGAACTTCCCATAACCAGATTAAGTCCATCGTCCTTCAGTAATGTACGTCCCTCGGCAATCTTAAAGTCAAAGGCGTCCATAGTTTCTGGTGCTACTCCGATAATCTGAACATAGGCTCCATATTTGCCGGATACCATTTTTACCGAGGTTTCAACTATAGGGGTAACCGCTGATACATCAGCTATTTTAGCAATACTGTCAATGCTCTTATCATCAAGCACAGGAGGCTTACCTCCTGTAGAACTTCCACCGGAAGGCATTCCATAGGGTGGAGAGACATTTATAATCGTTAAGCTTCCCATTTTCTCAATTTCATTTTTAAAGTTTTCATTCATTCCATAACCAAGTGATACCATTATAACAATGGAAGCAGTTCCTATTATTACCCCAAGTACTGTTAAGAGAGTCCTGACTTTTCTTTTGAAAAGATTTTTAAGGCCCATTCTTATAAGGTCTAAACTATTCATCCAGAGTCATTGCCTCCCTTTTCTTTGTAATCCTCTTTTTAACAATTAAGCCGATTATGGCAAGAACAACCACACCTGCCCCACTCCATACAAGGGGATTTGCAAGAATACTCTTATTTTCGCCCTCTACAGGCACACCAGGATCCATACCAGGATCCATACCCGGCTCAGGCATTACAGGCATATCCATAACATTCATGGTGAAGTCTTTTCTTATTTCTGTCTTCTGTCCTGTTGGATCTTCAAAGCTTATTACCACAGCTCCTTGAACCTGACCTGCAGCTCTTGGTGTTACCATAGCCTCATAGTGATCACTGGAGCCTACATCAAAGTTGCCCACAAAGTAGCTGGCATTTTGAAGATCAAAATCACCTTCTGTCTTAATCATAAGGTTTCTAAGCATAGTTTTTCCAGTGTTATAGAAGTCGAAGGCAACATAAAAAGGCTGATAGGCGTATGCTTCCGGCGGTAATGTAATTTCACTGGTTTCAATCTTAGTGTCTTGAGCTACAGGTATACCTATTAGGTCAGTTGCTTTATATTCAGTACCTTCGGCGTCCTCATATTCAAGATTTGCAGTGAGGGTATAGGTCTTTTGTTTTGCATCGGGAATAGTATAAAGAGTAAGTGTTTTATTAACTTTTCCCTTAGGGGCTATACTATCTATGTAGAAAGTATTACTGCTGTTAACCGGAGTAAATATATTGCCACCTTCTGTAGTGCTTTCATTAGCTGTTAAAAATATCTTGATGTTTCTCACAGCTTTTGTTTCGCTGGTGTTGTAGAAGGTCATACTTAATTCAAAATTCTCACCGGCCTTAACAATGGTAGGATTACTGCTGTACTGATCCAATATTATCTTTGGAACAGTCTTACCGGTTTGCTCAGGAGCATCCTTTCCTACAACAGGGATAAAAAATTGCTGTTCATCTGTAAGAGCTTCTTTTGAAAAACCATCCTTACACTCAAGCTTAATACCTATACCATAGTTTCCGCTGGTCATTTTACTGGAAGCAGTAAGCTTAAAATTGACCTTGGTTGTTTGTCCTGCAGTCAACCGTGTAAAGAAGCTGCTGGCAGAGGATCCTACTACAGTAAAGCCATCTTCTTTTAAGCCAAGCAGAGAGATCTTAACGTCACTTAGATTTGTATTTCCTATATTAGCAAGACCTATGGTCAGTACTGTACTTCCACCTGCTGAAACCGGAGTAGTAGATAAGGAAAAGTCTTTTATTACTAGCTTTGAATTAGTCTCCAAAAGGTTTCCTGCTTCAACTGGAATGAAAAATTGCTGTTCATCGGTAGTTACCTCTTTCGAGGAGCCTTCCTTATATTCCAGCTTTACAGCTATGGGATAATTGCCTGTAGTCATGCTTTTGGAAGCATTAAGAGTAAAGCGGACTGTGGTTTCTCGGCCTGCATCCAAACTTGTAATGAAGGTACTGGTGGATGTACCTGTTACAGTAAAGCCTTCTTCCTTCAAACCTAACAGGGAGAGTTTAATATCTTTTAAAGAAGCATTTCCAATGTTAGCGAGGACTATAGAAAGATCTGTACTGCTTCCCGGTGTCACTGCAGCAGCAGACCAGGAAAAGCTCTTTACCATAAGCTTTGAACTGGTTGGGTCTGAAGCTGTACCTGCCACCTTCACGTATATTGTTGTTTCTGAGGTATAGGAGTCATTATAGTAGTTTTCGAACTCAAACTTAAGCTTCAAAGGATATACCTTATTAGCCGCAGAAAAGCTTATCTTCAGGTTGAAGTTTGCGGTCCAAGTACTATCCGGTGACAGAGAACTTATAGTCTGACTAGTGGTTAATGCATTTACCTCAAATGGAGAATCCTCTGTAAACTGTGGTGTTACCGAAATATTTCTTGCGTGATAATAGCTTGTATTCTTTATCTGTACAGGAATTGTTAGGGTTTCTCCCGGCTTTCCTGTGGGTAATGAAGAGGAAACAACAGAAAGCTTTGGCACATACTTGGAGGTATCAGTGGGAGTAGGGTCCTTTATGCTGCTATTGGGAACAGCGTTAATAGCTAAGTATGTATTGATTTCCAGCTCTGTGCTTGAATCTTCACCCTCAGAGCCCCCTGCAGGGGTAACCTTGGTATACCTAACCTTTATTGGAAGTCTTGTGTTATCTTGCCCATCATATATTAATGTAATCTCATCAGATGATATAGAGACTTTTTCCGGATCAAAATCCCCTATATTTATAATCGAACTACCTCTAGTAACGCTAAAAGAGGAGTCTCCTGATGAATTTATTTGAACACTCACGTTTTTAAGTATTGCCTTATTTTCATTATTAAGTATTAGTCTTAACTTAAATTCACCCTTATAAATTGTATTTGAGCCATTCTGTACTACAGAATGATCGACAGTAATATCATTTCCTTCAGGAGCCGCTATAGCTATACGGGCTATAGGCTGTCCAATAACACTGAAACAGATAAATGTAATTATTAATAGACCGTGAAGTAATTTTTTCATTAAATTGCATCCCCTTTATTCTTTTTTACTTCCACTATTTTTTCAATGTTTCCATCTTTGACGTGTATAATTTTGTCCGCGTATTCTGCTATCTCTATATCGTGAGTAACAATAATAAGTGTCTGATTATTTTTTCTAGATATGGTGGTTATAAGATTCATAACCTCTATGGTTGTCTTAGAATCCAGGTTCCCTGTGGGTTCATCGGCAAAAACTATTTCCGGCTTGCTGATAAAGGCCCTGGCTATACTCACCCTTTGCTGCTGACCGCCGCTCATTTGGTTTGGCTTATGTTTTAATCTTTTTTCAAGTCCCACGGCCTTTAACATTTCGAAAGCCCTTTTATCCCTTATAGATTTGGGTATACCTTTAAATACTAAAGGAAGACTGACATTCTCAAGAGCCGTTAAGGTAGGAAGAAGATTATAGGATTGAAATACAAAGCCTACATAGTTTCTTCTGAAAACTGCCAACTGTTTCTCTGTCATCTTTTCTATGTGCTTACCTTTAATTAAGACTTCTCCTCTTGTAGGTTTCTCTAAGCCTGCCATTAAATTCAGCAGAGTAGACTTACCAGAACCGGAAGTTCCAAGCAAGCAACAGAACTCGCCCTTTTCTATAGCAAAGCTCACATCGTTTAAAGCTACAACTTTTTCATCACCCATTCGATATACTTTTCTAACATTTTTTACTTCTATTAGAGCCAAAAAAAATCACCCCCTCTTATATATACGTAGAACTTTATCTTTAGTTTGCCAAAACTTTGACATATAGGAAAAATATTCATAAAGATCCAGTCTAAGTACTCTTCTTATATTATCACATGCAGAAATAGGGAAAAATAGGCTATTAGAAAGAAATTGAAAAAATTCTTATGCTTTGTTTCTATAAAGTTTGGATATAATTAGAAATGCCTTAATAAAAAATTCAGACCACTCAAAACCTTGGGCGGCCTGTACATATATAGATGGGAGAAGAGAATTTCAAAGAGATGAAATAGCAGATAGACTGTGCCGTCTATAGAATCATTATATGCATTGGTGAAAAAGGTGTTACAAGAAAATATTTTATAAATGTAAGAAATAGTTAAGATTTTGTTAAGGATATAAATGGATATTGTGTGCTATAATCAAAGCTGTTCGAAAAGAAAAGGAGTGAAATTGATGAATGTATTAGAGGTTAATGGAGTTCACAAGAAACTCGGCAGAAGAGAAATAATAAAGGGTATCAGTTTCTCTATTAAAGAAGGAGAAATCTTTGGCTTTCTAGGTCCCAACGGAGCCGGAAAGACCACTACCATTAGAATGCTGGTAGGTCTAATAAGGCCCGACAGAGGAAGCATAAAAATCTGCGGCCATGATATTACAAAGAATACTGAAAAGGCCTTAAGTAAAATTGGTGCTGTAGTTGAAAACCCGGAAATGTATACATATCTTACGGGGAGAGAAAATTTGAATATGGTGGCAGATCTCAGGGGCTTGGACAGAAAAGTTGTAGATGAAATAGTTGAAGTAGTTAATTTACAGGGACGAATCGACGATAAGGTAAAAAAATATTCCTTAGGAATGAAACAAAGATTGGGACTTGCTGCAGCCCTTATGTCAAAGCCCAAACTGCTGATACTGGACGAACCTACAAATGGGCTGGATCCAACAGGAATATTGGACTTTAGAGAAATAGTCAAGAAGGCTGCCAGAGCAACAAACACATCAGTATTTATATCTTCACATATTTTAAGTGAAGTGCAGCAGCTTTGTGATGTAGTAGCCTTTATTAATCACGGAGAGATAAAGTCCGTAGAAAGTATTACAGGGGGTCAGGCAAAAAATGAGACAGAAACCCTGGTAATAGTTACAAAGGATCGGGATAAGAGTCAAAGCATCATGAAGAACATGAAGTCTGTAAGGGAAGTAAAGCGGGACGAAGCCGGATTTACTGTAACAGCTGAGAAGGAAGCTGCCTGTGATATTATAAGAGAACTGGTGACTCAAGGGGTTGATATTTATGAGGTATACAGGAAGTACAATCAGCTTGAACAAAGATATATGGAGCTGGTAGAAGGGGGTAAAAGAGGATGATAAGATTATTTAAGATAGAAACCTTTAAACTTTTTAAAAGGACTAAGACCTGGGTGGTAATAATCGCATTCATACTACTGACGGCATTATTAGCCTATGGATCCTACAGGGATACACAAAATGCAAAGAGGTACAATAGTCCGGAGGCTAGATTGGCTAATCTGGAAGACCACTTAAAGTACCTGGAATCCGAGAGAGATGTAATACCGGAAGAGTATAAGGATGACGAAGCTAAAATCCAAGAATATAAAAGTATGTATGAGCAGCAGATAAATGATGTCAAAACTGAAATGGCAAGGATAAAAACTACTATTGAACAAAGAAATAATTCCAATTGGCGGGAAATAAATGAAAACAGAATCAAGGAGTTGGAAGATCAGATAAAAGACCTTGAAAGTTTACCGGATAAGGGTGGCAGTAGTATAACATATCTACAGGAGGAACTTGATCAACTTAAATACCTGCAGCAGCATGATATAAAGCCCATGGAAGACTATGATTTTAATGCCATAAAATTTATAATACAGTTAGTACAAATATTGGGAGAAGTATTTTTAGTTATTGGAATAGCAGTATTTGCAGCAGATGTTGTATCCGGAGAGGCAACTCCTCCAACCATGAAATTGCTGCTTACTCAGCCGATTTCAAGAGCAAAAGTCCTATTTTCAAAATTCTTATCAATCAACATAGCTTCAATTGTCTGCATTTTAGGAGCGGAACTAATAGCCTTCGTAGTAGTTGGACTTATCTTTGGTTTTGGTGAGACAAGTTATCCGATGTTCGTGGGAGCCCAATATAAGTTTGACACTACTCAGCTTGTGGAAAATGGAACCTACCCACTGATGCTTATAGCAGGTTCAAAATATATAATACCGGCTTGGCAGTATGTAGTTAAACTTTTACTGCTGCAGGCACTGTTTGTAATAGTATGTACTTCGGTTGTATTCCTAATATCTACCCTGGTGAAGGCAAGTATGGTATCTATGGGTATAAGCGTTGTTTCCTCAATAGCTTCTTTAATTGTGTTTTCGGCCTTCAGCGGACTAAGGAAGTTCGCCCGCTTTGTGTTTGTAATGTTCGGCAATGTAGAAAACATATTGACTGGACGGTTTGCGGAAAGGTTTAACAATCCAAATGTTAACTTTAGCTATATCATGATTATGTTTGTTGTATGGATAGTTGGTAGCTACATCATATCTCATGTGGTATTTACTAAGAAAGACATATTGATATAATAGCAAGACACTGCAGTTTACGGGAAAGAAAAGACCACTGATTAACAGCTTGATATGTGTTAATCAGTGGTCTTAATAAAAAGGCAAGGTCCATAACTAAAGTAGGATTACTGGGAACAAAATTCACAATGGAACAGGACTTTTACAAGAAAAGATTATTGGTGGAGCATAATATAGAGACAATAATCCCTGAGCCGGATGATATAGACACAATACATAAAATTATATTCAAGGAACTGGTTTTTGGCACAATAAAAGAAGAGTCTAAAAAAGCTTATTTACGAATAATAGACAAGCTTATGATCAGAGGGGCTCAAGGCGTTATACTTGGATGTACTGAGATTCCGCTGCTTATCAATGAAGAAAATTGTATGGTTCCTGTTTTTGACACCACCTATCTTCATGAAGAGCAAGCAGTAAAATTAGCATTAAAATAATATCAGGGACAAGTGAGTTTATGGCCCTATTAATACCGGAAGTGGGGCAGCAGTGGACCATAGGAATATTGGCCTGTATCTGTGCCATTATAAACTTTGCACTGTTCTATAGCTGGTTTAAGAAGAATGTAATAATAGCTGTACTGGGGTCAGTGATAGTAAGCTATGCTCTAATAATGCTGGGGTAAATCATCTTTTATTATACCTTCATTTATATAATCACATCTAAGCCAGGTGTGTCAGCGTAAGGAATTTGGAGATATACTTGGCTTAGAGAAGGAAGAGGAGAATAAACTCAAAATATGACATAAGAATGTGAGGCTATAATTCTGGTTTCTGATAGAATAGCTTTTGCCGCCGAAAGCCGGTGGCAAACATCACAAAAAATCTTTAACAATAAATTTAAAAAAGATATTGACAAAAAGATTTTAAAGTGATAAGATATAAAAGCTGTCAGACGACAGCGAAACTTAAACAAGTTGGTCTTTGAAAATTGAACAGAGATAAAGATAATTCTTTTACAAGAATAAATCATGGTCAGCGATTTCTTTGACAGACGGAAGTCTGAAAAATAAATTTAGCGATAAGCTAGAGTTCAAACTTTTAAATTGAGAGTTTGATCCTGGCTCAGGACGAACGCTGGCGGCGTGCCTAACACATGCAAGTCGAGCGGGGGACTTCGGTCCCCAGCGGCGGACGGGTGAGTAACACGTGGGTAACCTGCCTCATAGAGGGGGATAGCCTCCCGAAAGGGAGATTAATACCGCATAATAAGCAGCTATCGCATGATGGCAACTTTAAAGGAGCAATCCGCTATGAGATGGGCCCGCGGCGCATTAGCTAGTTGGTGAGGTAACGGCTCACCAAGGCCACGATGCGTAGCCGACCTGAGAGGGTGATCGGCCACATTGGAACTGAGACACGGTCCAGACTCCTACGGGAGGCAGCAGTGGGGAATATTGCACAATGGGCGAAAGCCTGATGCAGCAACGCCGCGTGGAGGATGAAGGCCTTCGGGTTGTAAACTCTTGTCTTCTGGGACGATAATGACGGTACCAGAGGAGGAAGCCACGGCTAACTACGTGCCAGCAGCCGCGGTAATACGTAGGTGGCGAGCGTTGTCCGGATTTACTGGGCGTAAAGGATGCGTAGGCGGATATTTAAGTGAGATGTGAAATACCCGGGCTTAACTTGGGTGCTGCATTTCAAACTGGATATCTAGAGTGCGGGAGAGGAAAGTGGAATTCCTAGTGTAGCGGTGAAATGCGTAGAGATTAGGAAGAACACCAGTGGCGAAGGCGACTTTCTGGACCGTAACTGACGCTGAGGCATGAAAGCGTGGGGAGCAAACAGGATTAGATACCCTGGTAGTCCACGCCGTAAACGATGAATACTAGGTGTAGGAGGGTCCAACCTTCTGTGCCGCCGTTAACACATTAAGTATTCCGCCTGGGGAGTACGGTCGCAAGATTAAAACTCAAAGGAATTGACGGGGGCCCGCACAAGCAGCGGAGCATGTGGTTTAATTCGAAGCAACGCGAAGAACCTTACCTAGACTTGACATCTCCTGAATTACCGGTAATGCGGGAAGCCCTTCGGGGCAGGAAGACAGGTGGTGCATGGTTGTCGTCAGCTCGTGTCGTGAGATGTTGGGTTAAGTCCCGCAACGAGCGCAACCCTTATTGTTAGTTGCTACCATTAAGTTGAGCACTCTAGCAAGACTGCCGGGGTTAACTCGGAGGAAGGTGGGGATGACGTCAAATCATCATGCCCCTTATGTCTAGGGCTACACACGTGCTACAATGGCGAGTACAACGAGAGGCAAAGCCGCGAGGCGGAGCAAAACTATAAAACTCGTCCCAGTTCGGATTGCAGGCTGAAACTCGCCTGCATGAAGCCGGAGTTGCTAGTAATCGCGAATCAGCATGTCGCGGTGAATACGTTCCCGGGCCTTGTACACACCGCCCGTCACACCATGAGAGTTGGCAATACCCGAAGTCCGTAGTCTAACCGCAAGGAGGACGCGGCCGAAGGTAGGGTCAGCGATTGGGGTGAAGTCGTAACAAGGTAGCCGTAGGAGAACCTGCGGCTGGATCACCTCCTTTCTATGGAGAACCTGCTCTAAAGATATCTTAAGATACTTAGAGCGCAGGTCTGACCAATCTCTGTTCAATTTTGAAAGACCAACGTCTTTCAGGTGGAAGAAATTACAGGTTGACGCTAACGCGTCAGCGGTGTAAAATAGTATTCCGTTGTTCTTTGAAAATTGCACATAAGAAATTAAGCAGATATCCAACTACAGCTAATAATTTAAACATGCCTGAAAACCCGTTGAAGATTCGGGATTTTCAAACAAGTTTAAATTAAGTTTCCGTAGGATATCTGGAGTAAAGCTGAGAATAATAATTTTATTGTTCTTTATAACAAAGTTGTACAGCTGAATGGACTCGCCATTCACTGACAACGAGTCTCAGGAGAAGCAAGCAATGCTAGGCGCCTAGGAGTGAGGACCGGAGTTGGCTGGATAGGCCAATGAGGACCGGAGCGACGACGGCAACAACGCAGTGCGCCGCTTATCGTGAGACGAGTAAGGTCAAGTTATAAAGGGCGCATGGTGAATGCCTTGGCATCAGGAGCCGAAGAAGGACGTGATAAGCTGCGATAAGCTTCGGGTAGGCGCAAATAGCCTGTGATCCGGAGATCTCCGAATGAGGAAACTCACATGGGTAACCCCATGTATCCTTAAGTGAATCCATAGCTTAAGGAAGGTAAACCCAGGGAACTGAAACATCTAAGTACCTGGAGGAAGAGAAAGAAAAATCGATTCCGTCAGTAGCGGCGAGCGAAAGCGGAAGAGCCCAAACCAGAAACTTGTTTCTGGGGTTGCGGACAGATCATAACTCACTGAGATGGTTAACTGAATATTTCTGGAAAGTTAAGCCGCAGAGTGTAACAGCCACGTAAGTGAAAACTGTCAAAGTGAAGATCTGATCCAGAGTACCACGAGACACGTGAAACCTTGTGGGAAGCAGGGAGGACCACCTCCCAAGGCTAAATACTACCTGATGACCGATAGCGAAGAAGTACCGTGAGGGAAAGGTGAAAAGAACCCCGGGAGGGGAGTGAAATAGAACCTGAAACCGTGTGCCTACAACCGGTCAGAGCACTATATTCTGGGCGGGACTCACCTTCAGGTGTGTCCCCCGTCCTTAATCTGTGTGATGACGTGCTTTTTGTAGAACGATCCAGCGAGTTACGGCATGTAGCAAGGTTAAGTACTTAAGGTACGGAGCCGAAGGGAAACCGAGTCTGAACAGGGCGGATAGTTGCATGCTGTAGACCCGAAACCGGGTGACCTATCCATGGACAGGGTGAAGCGGAAGTAAAATTCCGTGGAGGCCCGAACCACGTTGGTGTTGAAAAACCATGGGATGAGCTGTGGATAGCGGAGAAATTCCAATCGAACTCGGAGATAGCTGGTTCTCCTCGAAATAGCTTTAGGGCTAGCGTCGGATAATTGAGTAATGGAGGTAGAGCACTGAATGGGCTAGGGGGCATTGCGCTTACTGAACCCTATCAAACTCCGAATGCCATATACTTGTATACCGGCAGTCAGACTGCGAGTGATAAGATCCGTAGTCAAAAGGGAAAAAGCCCAGACCGTCAGCTAAGGTCCCTAAGTGTAAGTTAAGTGGAAAAGGATGTGGGATTTCTAAGACAACTAGGATGTTGGCTTAGAAGCAGCCACTCATTTAAAGAGTGCGTAATAGCTCACTAGTCGAGAGATCCTGCGCCGAAGATGTCCGGGGCTCAAACTTACCACCGAAGCTACGGGTTGACGCTTGCGCGTCAGCGGTAGAGGAGCATCCTGTACGGGCTGAAGTCATACCGAAAGGAGTGGTGGACTGTACAGGAGAGAGAATGCTGGAATAAGTAGCGAGAAAAGAGTGAGAATCTCTTTGGTCGAAAACCTAAGGTTTCCTGGGGAAGGCTCGTCCTCCCAGGGTTAGTCGGGACCTAAGCCGAGGCCGAGAGGCGTAGGCGATGGACAATCGGTTGATATTCCGATACCACTATGACGCGTTATTACCGATGGGGTGACGCAGGAGGATAGGATGTGCCCACTATTGGATGTGGGTCTAAGCATCTAGGCAGAACAGATAGGCAAATCCGTCTGTTCAATGCTGAGGTGTGATGGGGAGCGAAATTTAGTAGCGAAGTATCTGATTCCACGCTGCCAAGAAAAGCCTCTAGGGAGTGAAGTAGTGCCCGTACCGCAAACCGACACAGGTAGGTGAGGAGAGAATCCTAAGACCAGCGGAAGAATTGCAGTTAAGGAACTCGGCAAATTGACCCCGTAACTTCGGGAGAAGGGGTGCCTACGCGAGTAGGCCGCAGAGAATAGGCCCAAGCAACTGTTTAGCAAAAACACAGGTCTCTGCTAAAGCGTAAGCTGATGTATAGGGGCTGACGCCTGCCCGGTGCTGGAAGGTTAAGGGGATTGCTTAGCGCAAGCGAAGGCATGAACTTAAGCCCCAGTAAACGGCGGCCGTAACTATAACGGTCCTAAGGTAGCGAAATTCCTTGTCGGGTAAGTTCCGACCCGCACGAATGGCGTAATGATTTGGGCACTGTCTCAACTGCAAATCCGGCGAAATTGTAGTGCAAGTGAAGATGCTTGCTACCCGCGATTGGACGGAAAGACCCCGTAGAGCTTTACTGTAGCTTAGCATTGAGTTTCGGTATTATCTGTACAGGATAGGTGGGAGACTTGGAAGCAAGGGCGTCAGCCTTTGTGGAGTCGACCTTGGGATACCACCCTGATGATACTGAGATTCTAACCGGACACCATGAAGCTGGTGACGGGACATTGTTAGGTGGGCAGTTTGACTGGGGCGGTCGCCTCCTAAAAAGTAACGGAGGCGCTCAAAGGTTCCCTCAGAACGGTTGGAAATCGTTCGTAGAGTGTAAAGGCAGAAGGGAGCCTGACTGCGACACCCACAAGTGGAGCAGGGACGAAAGTCGGACTTAGTGATCCGGTGGTACCTCGTGGGAGGGCCATCGCTCAACGGATAAAAGCTACCTCGGGGATAACAGGCTGATCTCCCCCAAGAGTCCACATCGACGGGGAGGTTTGGCACCTCGATGTCGGCTCGTCGCATCCTGGGGCTGAAGTAGGTCCCAAGGGTTGGGCTGTTCGCCCATTAAAGCGGCACGCGAGCTGGGTTCAGAACGTCGTGAGACAGTTCGGTCCCTATCCGTCGCGGGCGTAGGAAATTTGAGAGGAGCTGTCCTTAGTACGAGAGGACCGGGATGGACTGACCTCTGGTGTACCAGTTGTTCTGCCAGGAGCACCGCTGGGTAGCTATGTCGGGACGGGATAAACGCTGAAAGCATCTAAGCGTGAAGCCCACCTCAAGATAAGATTTCCCATGACGTAAGTCAGTAAGACCCCTTGAAGAACACAAGGTTGATAGGCTAGAGGTGTAAGCACAGTAATGTGTGCAGCTGACTAGTACTAATAGGTCGAGGACTTGACCTAAAACACATTCTTATGTGCAATTTTCAGAGAACAAACTTCTCTGATATCTGGTGATGATAGCGTGAGGGTTACACCCGTTCCCATTCCGAACACGATGGTTAAGACTCACAGCGCCGATGGTACTGCTCGGGAGACTGAGTGGAAGAGCAGGTCGTTGCCAGGTCCATATAAGGCTCCTTGGTCAAGCGGTTAAGACACCACCCTTTCACGGTGGTAACAGGGGTTCAATTCCCCTAGGAGTCATTTGAAAAATATATGTTACATTGAAAGATGTAGCAGTTATTTTGCTATATTTGCTTATTTAATATATGTTTTGATAATCCTGGCCCCTTGGTCAAGCGGTTAAGACACCACCCTCTCACGGTGGTAACAGGGGTTCGAGTCCCCTAGGGGTCATATATGAAAAGATGAAGGTTCTAGTTTTAATAGCTGGAACCTTCATTTTTTATCTTCAAGCCTCTGCCTAGAGGTATACACAGAGTTTTTAACACTCACTTATAGCATTCCACATTTATATGTGTGAAAAGTGTTTATATTGTTGATAACTTTTGTGGATATGTGGATAACTAATATGAATATTTTTATAAATATCCCATATATATTGAATAATAATATTATATGATGGGAGGGTAGGCTCTATTTTTGCAGAATATGCATCAAGAGCCATATTAATGAGTGGAGATACCTTCGAGGGAATTCAACGGGGCCATATTGAAAAGGTAAAGGAAGTAGCTCAAAGACTCATAATAATATTAGAAGAGATAATAGACCTAATACACCGTGACCGTGAGATCAGCAGCGAAAGCATTAAAATAGCCAAAGAAAAAGCTTTAAGCGCGAAAAAATACCTTAAAGATCTGAAAGAAACTGTTTTAGATTTGGGGATATCCAATGCTGATGACCAAGTTAATATATATAGAGAAGAACTACAAAGATATGGCAGTGAATCTATTGATGATGCCATTACTGCCTGGTTGTTAAGTGAAGATAAAAATAATATAACCGATGGTCTTTATATGGCGTGCTACAAAATTAGGGAGTTTATAAGAAACCTTCAATGATCGATCAGATTTCAAAATTATTACCGAAGTTACCCACAGTTTGTGGAAAGTTCCTGTGGATAAAGTGGATAACTATGTTATAATATGTGTAAAACTAAAGATTTAAGAGGGATAAATATATGTTGATAAGTAAAAAAGTTGTCAAAGCTAAGTTTATAAGAAGACCAAATAGATTTAAGGCCTATGTGTATTTAAATGATGAAGAAATAGTGGTGCACGTACCTAATACCGGCAGGTGTAGAGAGATATTAACAGTGGGAACTACTGTACTGCTGAGAGAAGAGAATAATCCCCTAAGAAAAACACCCTATGACTTAATCGCCGGATATAAGGGAGATGTGTTGATAAGTATTGATTCACAAGTTCCCAATAAAGTTGTGGAAGAGGCATTAAAACTTAAAAAGGTGGATAATTTTAAAGACTTTGATTTAGTTGAGAGAGAAAAAACCTTTGGAAACAGTCGATTTGATTTTAAGTTAACTGATACGCACCAAAATAGAGAATATTATCTGGAGGTTAAGGGAGTCACCTTAGAGAGAGATGGTATGGCCATGTTCCCTGATGCACCTACAGAAAGAGGGGCCAAGCATCTAAGGGAATTGGTAGAGGTGATAAAGGCAGGTAAGGGGGCAGGTGTATTGTTTGTGATCCAAATAGAGGGTATAAAGCAGTTCAGACCAAATGATGAGATGGATAAGCATTTTGGAGATGCCCTAAGATATGCTCACCAAAATGGTGTTGATGTATATGCCTATAATTGCACAGTTACCGAAAATTCAATTACATTAAAAAATGAAGTGCAGGTTATACTATAATCTGTACTTCATTTTTGATTTGATATCCAGATTATGATAAAATAATATAAAGAAACTTTACGGTCTACATGTGATAAGAATGCTTATATAGTTTAGGGGGATATGTATGAAATTCAAGTTTTGTCCTAAATGTGGTGGGGAATTGGTGGAAAAGTATAGTTGGGATGAAGGCGGGGTTCCATACTGTCCTTTTGACAATATAATGTATTTTGATACTCCCAAGCCCTGTGTCATCGTTGCAGTAATTAAGGATACGGATATTTTGCTGTTAAAGCAAAGCTACATATATGAAAACTCAAAGGTGCTGGTATCAGGTTATGTTTGTAATGGAGAGACAGTAGAAGAGACTGTATACAGGGAAGTAAAAGAGGAGACAGGTATCACTGTGGATTCTATAAAGTATTTAGGCAGCGAATATCTGGCTTCCAAGGAAATACTGATGCTCACTTTTATGGCCAAGTATGTAGAAGGTGATATCAACAAATCTGCTGAGGTTGAGTGGGTGAGCTGGAGCTGCTTAGAGGACGCCCTCTGTGAAATGAATGAGGATGAGATCGGTAAAAGAGTTGTAAGAAAAGTATTAAAGGAATTAAATTACAAAGGTGAGCGGGCCTTTAGATGTGAAAATAATATATGCTGCATAGATGAGTAATTTAAGAAACACTCATATATATAAAATTAAAACCCCTTCGATTAATTATGTCAATTATGAGCATAATACAATTAGGAGGTGTTTGATCTTGAATCTAAATGTTGGTGTTAATTTAGCAAAACAAATGAATAAACTGGCTAAGCATAAAAAGGTACCTTATTATACATATAGGTATAATGACGATGAAAACTGTGTGTATACTGCCGTTAATAAGTCTGATTGCTGCAAGGAACATAAGCACATACTTCCAGGCAAGTCTGAATATTATGTGTATGCAGCGGCAGGGTTACTGGGAGCCATAGCTGCTGTTGGCTATGCTGTGTCAAAGGCCAATAGAAAGAAGCATTTATTCTGGTAAAAGTGGCTGTTACAAGATGAAGGATAATTGTGGCTGAAAATTAATCGCAGAAGCTTGCTCGAAAATTTTTAAGTATTTTTGAGCAAGCTTTAATTAATTTTAACACCAACACTTTTTTACAACAAAGAAATATATTGCATGTAATTGATTAATTCTGGAAGTGTTAACATCCTCTATAACAACGGCTGGTGTTACAAAATATTTACATAAAGTAAATGATAAAATTGATTACAAACAAGAATATTAGTCGTATTATATAATTAATCGGTTTTTTTATTAAGTTATTAAGAGGTGAGTTAATATGCCAAAGTACGTTCCTGAAGTAAAGGTAAACTTAAGAAGTCATATTATAGAGGTACCTTCGATTATAAGAGAGGCTAGCGGTATAAAAGTATTTGGCAAAAGGCTTAAATCCTTCATATTTACTACTGATGTTGCCATAATCAGAAATAACAATGCAGATGCTGTAATTGCAGTATATCCTTTTACTCCACAACCCATTATAACTCAGGTTCTTGTAGAGTCAGCGGATGTACCCATATTCTGTGGGGTAGGGGGAGGAACAACTACCGGAAAAAGAGTAGTAAACTTAGCCTTAGATGCAGAATTTAAAGGGGCTATGGGAGTTGTTGTGAATAGTCCTACTTCTAATGAGATAATAAGGTTGATGCGGGATACTATAGACATTCCTATAATTGTGACAGTGGTTTCTGAATACGAAGACGTAAAAGCCAGAATAGATGCCGGAGTTAACATACTAAATGTATCTGCTGCCAAAAGGACACCATACATAGTTAGAAAGATAAGAGATCAGTTCCCGGAGTTCCCTATAATAGCTACCGGAGGCCCCACTGAGGAAAGTATTGCAGAAACCATAGCTGCAGGTGCAAATGCAATAACCTATACACCACCTACTTCTGGGCAGGTGATGAGCAATTTAATGAACAAGTACAGAGCTATCTACAAGAGTGAATCGGAAGAGTAATATCTATTGTCAACTGCCTATTGTCAAATTCGTAAATATAGGTATTTATCAAGAATAACATAAGTGTTATAATCAAGTAATAACATAGGAGGAGGGATATTAATGGCTGTAGGAGGAGATAACTGCAGACAGTGTCCTGAGTACGAGGAGAAAAGATGCGATGGCAAGGCTGATAACTGTATGTGCAGAAGATGTCCCAGGAGTTTAGGTAAGTGTCTTATGACCAGATACTGTACTGAGACAGAATCTGCATTACTATAAATAGAGGGAGGTTTCTATATGGAACTACAGAATAAGATACAGGAATTTAAGAATTACTTAAGAAAGATAGAATACTTGGGTAATGCTTTAGCATTGGCTGACTGGGATATGAGAGTATATATGCCTAAAAAGGGTGTTGACTCCAGAAGTGAAATGATTTCATACATATCCGGTGAGATATATAAGCTACAGACTTCAGATGAAATGAGAGAATATCTGGAGTATTTTGAAGGGGTAGAAGGCTTGGATGAAGTAACCAGGGCCATGGTTAAGAACTGCAGAAAGAATTATGACCAGACTAAAAAAATCCCGGAAGAAAGATACAGGGAGTTTGTAAAAGTGGCCTCTAAGTCCGGAATGGCTTGGGAAGAAGCTAAGGAGAAGGGAGACTTTTCAATCTTTCAGCCCTGCCTGGAAAAGGTAGTAGATTTCAAAAGAGAATTTATAGGTTACTGGGGATATAAGGGGGATAAGTACAATACTCTACTTGACCTTTATGAACCAGGTATAACCGTAGAAAAGCTCGATGAAGTTTTTGGAAAGCTAAGAGACGGTATAGTAAATATATTGGAAAAGATTAAGGAAAGTAAGGGTGAGATAAAATCAGACTTCTTCAACAAGCACTTTCCTAAAGAACAGCAGGAAGCTTTTAGCGTAATGATTCTGAAGAAGCTTGGCTATGACTTTGATGCAGGAAGACTGGATGAGAGCGTACATCCTTTTACCACTGATTTCGGCAACAAGGATGTAAGAATAACAACTCACTATTATGAAAATGAATTTAGAAGTGCCTTGTTTAGTTGTATCCATGAAGGTGGCCACGGCATATATGAGCAGGATATACCTGATGAGTTAGAGGGAACACTTCTAGATACCGGTGCTTCTATGGGTATACATGAGTCTCAATCAAGATTCTATGAAAATATTATTGGCAGAAGCCTGGAATTTTGGAAGTACTTCTATCCTGAGGCTCAAAAAAGCTTCAGCCAGTTTGAAGGAGTATCTCTGGAGGACTTTTATAAGGGGATAAATAAGGTAAAACCTTCATTAATAAGAACAGAAGCTGATGAGCTTACCTATAGTCTTCATGTAATAATAAGATATGAGATTGAAAAGGAACTGGTAAATGGAAGAGTTGAGGTTAAAGACCTTCCTGAGATTTGGAATGAAAAGTACAAGGAATATTTAGGAGTTGAACCTTCAAACGATTCAGAGGGTGTGCTTCAGGATGTTCACTGGTCTGATGGAAGCTTTGGCTACTTCCCAAGCTATGCCTTAGGTAATCTCTACGGAGCTCAATTCTTAAATAAAATGCTTAAGGATATACCTGATTTTTATGGCAAAATTGAAGCGGGAGATTTCAAAGCTATTCATCGATGGCTTATAGAAAATGTTCACAAGCACGGCGCTGTTTATGAGCCTGCAGAACTCATAAAGAAGGTAACCGGTGAAGAATTAAAGGCTGACTACTTCATAGAGTATTTATATAATAAATACAGTAAGATATACAACTTTTAAATAAGGCAAAGCATTAGGGCTATCAAATCTATGACAAAGCACGTAATTATGTGCTAAGCATAGGTTTGATAGTCTTTATTTTTTGCAAGCTGAACAAGGGGAAGAGGTCAGGTAATTGCTGAGGAATTTGTAATTATAATAATTTGATTATTTTAGGAAATAATAATCATGTTTAAATATGAGGAGGACGATAACACATGGTATCAGAAGAGTTAAAAAGCAGAGTAGCAGAAAATTGCCCGGGGTATACTCCCCCTCTAGATATAAGACTCTTGAGCAGTTCAGCAGTAACTGCCAGCTGTGAAAATTGCAAGCACTGGCAGCGAGGTAAGTGCGTAATTGACTATTTTGATGGAGTTATGGATATGTTAAGCAGAAACTGATAAGTTTTGATCCATATTTCAGCAGTCATAGACAACAAGGTAGTAAGGTTTATAAAAAATGAAGGAATTTAATTTAAGACTTGCAAAACAGTGTTTTAACAGATAAATGTTATGTATAAAAAGTTAACCATAAATTTTTGGAAAGACAATAGGGTTAAATCGTCTGTGACCGGCGGACAAGGCAATTTTTAAGGAGTTTTTGCATATATTGCTTATAAAAAGTTTTAGAAATTATTTGATAATGCTTTGACAAGTTAATATAAAGTGTAGTATAATATGTATAAAAATTTTACAAAATGCAGGATTTGATTTTATAACTTGTATATTGAATTGGTGCAAGTACCTGCAAAGCTGTTTTATAGTACAATCAATTACTTATTATCTAAATATGGGGGGTTAAAATATGTATAGGGCATTAATTACTGATGGTATGGAGGCTAAGGCTGTAGAGAAACTTAGATCCTTGGGCTATGAGGTTGTGGAGCAATACTATGAGCCTGAAGTACTTGGGGAAGTGCTTCAGGAATTTGACGTGTTAGTTGTCAGGTCTGCAACGAAGGTTAGAAAGAATATAATTGATAAAGCGTTAGAAAAGCCAAGGCTAAAGCTCATTATCAGAGGTGGGGTAGGAGTGGACAACATTGATGTTGCCTATGCTATGGAGAGAGGTATAAAGGTTACAAACACTCCAAATGCCAGCAGTGCATCTGTGGCAGAGTTGGCCCTTGCTCACATGTTTGCACTGGCCAGATTTGTTAATATCTCTAATGTAACAATGAGGGACGGAAAATGGGAAAAGAAAAAGTACGAGGGAATTGAGCTTGCCGGAAAAACCCTGGGACTTATAGGCTTTGGAAGAATCGCAAGAGAGCTTGCCAAGAAGGCCAGTGCTCTTGGAATGAAGGTAGTTTATTACGATATTGTGGGTAAAATTGAAGGTTATGACTGCTGTGTATACTGCAGCTTTGAGGACGTACTAAAAAGAGCGGACTTCCTATCCCTTCATATTCCGCTAGACAAGCAGAAGGGGACCATTATCGGCAAGGATGAGATAGCAATTATGAAGGAAGGGGCATACCTCATAAACTGTGCCAGAGGTGGAGTTGTATGCGAAGAGGCACTTCTTGAAGCACTGAATAGTGGCAAGCTTGCAGGAGCAGGTATAGATGTATTTGTAGAAGAACCAACTAAGAATGAAGCTCTATTAAGTCATAGAAATGTATCCGCAACTCCACATATAGGAGCCCAGACTATAGAAGCTCAAACCAGAATTGGTGAAGAAATAGTTAATATAATTGATGACTTTTTTCGCAACTCTGTTATATAATCAAAAATGTGGTTAATTGTATAGATAGCTGTAACTAATGATAGAACCAGAGGTGAATTTATAAATGGCAATAATTAGACCTTTCAGAGCAGTTAGGCCGGTAGCGGAATTAGCGGCAAAGGTTGCAGCACTTCCTTATGACGTTATGAATACCGAAGAAGCCCGTGAGATGGTGCAGGGAAACCCCTATTCATTTCTTCACGTGGATAAGGCAGAGATTGATATGGAGTCATCCATAGATATATATGATAAAAGGGTTTATGAGAAAGCTAGAGAAAATCTCTATGGAATGATTAAAAAAGGAGTACTAGTAAGAGAGGATAAGCCATATATATATATATACAGGCAGATTATGAATGGAAGAGCCCAGACTGGACTTGTGGCCTGCACTTCCATAGACGACTACAGAAACAATGTTATTAAGAAGCATGAGCATACAAGGGCAGACAAGGAACAGGACAGAATAAATCATGTGGATTATTGTAATGCAAATACAGGCCCCATATTTTTGACCTATAGACACCAGGATCAAATTAGTGAAATTATAGGCAAATACACAACAAAGGAACCAATCTATGATTTTGTTGCTGAAGACGGTATAGGTCATGTAGTGTGGATTATTGATAACCAGGATGATATTAGGAGGCTCACTGAGCTTTTCAAAGATGTAAAAAGCCTCTATATTGCAGACGGCCATCATAGAGCTGCTTCTGCGGTCAGGGTAGGAATGATGAGGCGGGAACAGAAAACGGACTATACCGGGGAAGAGGAGTTCAACTACTTCCTGTCTGTTATCTTCCCGGACAAGGAACTTCAAATTATGGATTACAACAGGGTTGTTAAGGATCTAAATGGACTTTCAACCGAGGAATATATGCTTAGAGTATCGGAGAATTTTGAAATAAGCCTGTATGAAGGTGAAGGACCATATAAGCCCTGCCAAAAGCACACCTACGGCATGTATTTAGAAGGAAAATGGTATAGGCTAACCGCTAAGGAAGGTACTTATAATCCTAACGATCCTGTTGGCAGACTAGATGTAACTATATTGCAGGAAAACCTCCTAAGGCCAATACTGGGCATAGAAGACGTCCGTAGAAGCCACAGAATTGATTTCGTGGGCGGAATCAGAGGCCTAAAGGAACTGGAAAAAAGGGTTAGCAAGGACATGAAAGTGGCTTTCTCCATGTATCCTACAACCATAGAAGACCTAATGGCTATAGCCGATGCAGGAGAGGTTATGCCTCCCAAGTCCACTTGGTTCGAGCCCAAGCTTAGAAGCGGGTTGTTTATTCATGAATTAGAATAGGTGGCCACCCAAAATAATCTTTGACTATCTTACAAAATATTGGAATCTATATAGAAAAATAATTAGAGGGATAAGGTTAAAGTATTGATTTTCAAGGCATGAGAGTGTATTGAAATAAGATATTGAAGAGCCTTATCCCTTTTCTCATGTTCTTTTTTGTATATATTTATCAGTGTTCAACTCCCCCTGGCAGTATCCGCTAAATGCATTTAGGTCTTTTATTATATAGTATATTTTGCTAAGTTTCAAACTAAATGTGCCAGTTTATAAGCCGGCATATTCTTGAACCTAATGTGCGTTAACTGCATATTTTATAGTATGGAGTATTTTTAACCTTTAAAAACTATTTAGCAGGAGGAACTATAATGGGAGCACGAATGGTGAAGTATGCAGCTATAACACGTGATGAAATAGCAGCCAGAATGCCTGATATATATCCTAGTACACCAATGAAGAGAATAGGCGGAAGAGTAAAGGATTGGAATGGAAAACCCGCACCTGATGCAGTCCTAAGACTATACAAAGGAAAATTTAATCCCGGGCTGGAGTTCATACGCCAGGTGTTTACCGATAACTGTGGAGAATTTGACTTCGGTTTAGTAAGGAGTGACATAGATTATACTTTAAAGGTATGGTATAAGGGGGCAAAGGTGAAGAAGCTTATTTTAGCTAAGCAGGAAAAATGCCATGACGATTATGAGGATTTTGAAGATTGTGGCTGTTACCATGAAGACGATGAGGAAGAATAGAATAACAATTTTTCATTCCACAGACAAAGGAGAGTTTAATAAGTAGGTAAACTCTCTTAATTATTTTATTTGGGGGTGCTTAAATGATAACCATTAGTCTATGTATGATTGTTAAGAACGAAGAAAGGGTTATAGCAAGATGCCTGGACTCTGTAAAAGATATAGTTGACGAGATAATAATAGTTGATACGGGCTCAAGGGACAGGACAAAAGAGATATGTAAGAAATATACGGACAAGATATTTGACTTTCAGTGGATGGATGATTTCTCTGCAGCGAGAAACTATTCATATTCCAAGGCAGCTAAGGATTATATACTTTGGCTGGATGCGGATGACATCATCCTTGAAGAGGACCGGGCAAAGTTCAAGGACCTGAAGGCCAACTTAGACCCATCAGTGGACACAGTGATGATGAAGTATAATGTGGGTTTTGATGAAGAGGGAAAGGTAACTCTGTCCTACTATAGAGAGCGCCTATCAAAGCGGGCTAATAATTACAGATGGATAGAGCCTGTACATGAGTACCTAGAGAAGTCCGGCAACATCATAAATTCTGATATTTGCATAACCCATAGAAAAGATGGCCCTTCATCTTCCGGCAGAAACCTATCCATCTATGAAAAGAATATTGCCAGGGGAATGAAACTGAGCCCAAGAGGTCTTTTTTACTATGCCAGAGAGCTTTTTTACAACGGGAGGTATGATGAAGCCATTAAGTACTTTGAGGAATTTTTAGACACGGGCTTAGGATGGGCAGAAGACAATATATCAGCCTGTCACCTGCTAGCTAATTGCTATGATGTGAGAAAGGAGAGGGCCAAGGTATTTAAGTCCCTAATAAGAAGTTTTGAGTATGATGCTCCCAGGGCGGAAATATGCTGCCAGTTAGGAGACTATTATTTTGAGAACGGGGACTATGAAAGGGCAATATCCTGGTATAAGTTAGCCACAAAGCTGGATAAGCCCTCGGACAGTTGGGGCTTTATATCCCATGACTATTATGACTTTATACCCAGCATACAGCTTTGCGTCTGCTATGACAGGCTTGGCAAGACGGAAGAGGCCATTAAGTATAACAATAAGGCCGGGGAGTATAAGCCCAATAGTCCCGCAGTGCTTCACAACAAAAGATATTTTGATAAGATTCTGAAGGAAAGGGAGGACAAAAATGGAGCAGAATAAAACTCCGCTATTGACAGCACATATCTTTGTAGCAGATAGGAATTCACAGCAGGGCTTTGATGAGATGCTAAAAAGGCTCTCCGAAGGCGGCATCACCATAGAGCTCTATAATCCCTGTGATCCATTGGTGAGGATATATCCGAAAAGTCCACGGGTTTATGTTTCCATAGGAGGAAGGCAGGAGGACTATGTATCCCTTTATACCCTACCGCTTTATCAGAGAAAAAGGTGGATTCATTATGATTCTGCCGCTGATATCCAGCCAAGTCACCTATTCTATTGTTGGCTTCATGCCACAGACCCTCTGCCTAAGGGTAAGGAGATAAGTTACACCGGTAATACCCTTGATACACCCTTAGTATCGGTGTTTACAGCTGCCTATAAGTCCAGGGACAAAATCCTGCGGCCTTACCAATCCCTATTAAATCAGACCTACACTAACTGGGAATGGATCATTGTAGATGACTCCGGTGATGAGGATGAGACCTATAAGCATGACCTCTTGCCCCTGGAAGATAAAAGGGTGAGAAGATACCGCCAAGATTCAGGCAATGGGTATATAGGAGCTACTAAGCGGTATGCAGCAGGCCTGTGTACAGGAGAAATTCTGGTGGAACTGGATCATGATGACGAGCTGATGCCCAACTGCTTGGAGAAAATCGTAGATGCCTTTAAAAGGCATCCGGAATGTGGATTTGCCTATGGAGATTGTACAGAGGTTTACGTTGGCAGTAATAATGCCCACTGGTATGGCTGGGATAGCGGTTTTGGCTACTACGTTTACTACCGGGTATGGGTGCACAAAATGAACCGCTGGCAAAATGTATACAAAAACACAGCCATCAATGGGAGCACTATCCGCCACTTAGTAGGCCTGCCCAATCACCCCCGGGCCTGGCGGAGAGACTTTTATCACTTGATTGGTGGCCACCGGGAAGAACTGCTGGTAGCTGATGATTACGATATGCTGGTACGGTCTTTCCTTAATACCAGATATCTGGCCATTCCGGATTTACTCTATATTCAATACCGCAATGAAAACGGAGATAACTCTACCTTCCACAGAAACTGGCAGATACAGGTTCTGGTGAGGGAATTAAATAATTACTACAGACACAGAATTGGATCTAGACTTAGAGAACTGGATCTACCCGAGTTTATACCCTACAGCAGGGTATGGCAGAGAAGCATAGATGATCCCGGCAGGAAAACTTCTCATATTATCAATGAAGATCCATCAAAGGTTTCAATGATATTTCCAATTCCTTATTCCTGTCCAATGATTAAGCATGAAAAGCTCCTTGAAATCCTAGATAAGGGAATGAAAACAAACTTTAAGGACCTGGAAGTTGTGGTTGTAGGACGAGTACCTCCTGAAGTGGAAGAGTTTGCTTCAAAGGCACCAATGGGGGCAATTAGATGGTGGCCGATGGAGCCAAATGATTCTCTGGAAACCTGCACTCAATATGCAATGTATATTGCTTCCTGCAAGGAAAAGATTGTTGTGCCGCCGGAAAATACTCAGGCTTAAGACTATGAAGCAGGGGGAATTTTAAAAAATTTGTATACAGGGGGCAATGAAAATGACAGGGCTTAAAATTGAAGTCTTTCAGGATTCATTCAGTGAAAAATGGGATAAATTTGTTCTGCAAGAATCCATCAACGGTACCTTCTTACAAACGAGAAACTTTTTAAACTATCATCCCAAAGATAGGTTTATAGATAATTCTCTGATTGTCTCCAAAGGTACTTCTATAGTGGCGGTAATACCGGCATGTACTGTAGATGAGGAGAAAGGAAAGGTACTTTATTCCCATCCGGGAAGTACCTTTGGGGGAATTGTATTGAGTAAATATTTTAATGACATTAAGCATGTGGATGCATTGATTCCTGAACTGGATAGGTATCTTAAAGAAAATAACTACAGGAAAGTTGTGCTTAAGAATTCAAGTCAATTATTTTCAAGAGATAACACAAGTCTGATAGATTACTTTTTGTTCAAGAATGATTACCTGAGCTACGATGAGCTGAGTTTTTATGTTGATTATAAAAACTACAAGGAAGATATATTATCAAACTTTTCTGCAGGCAGAAGAAGGGACTATAAATATTCCTTAAAAAACAATTTGGTGTTTAGAAAACTGACTACGGTGAAAGAAATCCAAAGGTTTTATGATATCATCTGCGAAAACCTGAAGAAATTTAACTCTAAGCCTGTGCATACTCTTCAGGAATTAATAGATTTTAAAGAGAACAGATTAAAGGACATTGCAGAATTTTATGGTGTTTTCGAGGAAGATACCTTAATTGCCGGAAGCATGGTTTTTAAATTTGAAAACAAGGTTTTTCATACCCAGTATTTAGCGGCATTGCAGAGTAAATTGCATCTGTTTCCTATGAACTTTTTAGATACTAATTTGATAATGACAGCGAAGGAGCAAGGTTTCACCTGCTTTTCCTTTGGAATTAGCACAGAGAATCATGGAAAGGTCCTAAACTATAGGCTGGCAGAATTCAAAGAAGGCTTTGGCACAAGTTATTCCATAAATAGGACTTATTATAAAAACCTATAGCAGTGTGGGTTTAAGATAGGATTGCTTTAAAATGAGAGGTGGAGCTATGGTTATTAAGTTTGTGGATTATGATGAGCAATATTGTGATTTGTCTTGGGCTTGGCTCAATGATGAAGAGCTGAGAAAGTTAACTTTAACTCCTTATTTTACAAGAGAAAGTCAAAAAGGCTGGTTCCACAGCCTGAAAGATAGGACCGACTACCAAATATGGGGAATTGAATGCGACAATAAGCCTATCGGGGCTGTGGGTATAAAAAATATAAGAGAAGGAAAAGAGGCAGAATACTTTGGCTATATTGGAGAAAAGGACTATTGGTTCAAGGGTATTGGCAGGGAGATGATGGAGTTTATTCTTAGGAAAGCCCGGGATTTAGGGCTAAATTTCCTATATCTTAAGGTTGGTAAATACAATGAAAGGGCTATCAAGCTTTACCAAAAGTCAGGCTTTCAAATTTATGATGATAATGAGGAAATCCTCCATATGATCAGGCAAATCCGGTAAGTAACATTATTGTACTAAATGAATAAGATGTAATTGAATCTATTGAAAACAAAAGGAGCAGACTTATGCCGGAAAATAGAAGAACCTCCATAGTAATTGTAACCAATAATAATCTTCAAGACACCAATATTTGTCTTGAGAGTATAAGGGATTATACACCTCTGGGGGAATATGAAGTTATTGTGGTGGATAATAACTCTAGGGATGGAACCAGAGAATGGCTTAACCAGCAATGGGATATCAAAAACCTTTTAATTGATGAGAAGATGAATTACTCAAAATGCTGCAATCTTGGTATAGGGCTGGCAGATAAGGAAAATGATATTTTGCTGCTTAGAAGTGACGTAAAGGTTACACCAAGATGGCTAGGTAATCTAAAAAAGTGCCTGAATAGTGATGAAACAATTGGTGCAGTAAGTTCTATCACCAATGATGGCAGCAGTAATTCAGAAATAGCAGCTAGCTATAGTGACCTTGATGAAATGATCAGTTTTGCTTATGAGAATAATATTTCCAATCCCCTCAGATGGGAGCAAAGGCTCTACTTATCAGGATTTTCCACTCTGATAAAAAGAGAGGTCATTAACAAGGTTGGTCTGCTGGACGAAGGCTTTACCCTTGCAAATTTTAGTAATAGGGACTTCTCAATGAGGATTTTCAATGAGGGCTATAAAATAATGCATTGCCACGATAGCTTTGTTCACAATTTCGGAAATGAGACCCTTAATGAGTACTATGTAGACTCAAAAGATGACCTGAAGGTAAACCTGCAGAGCTTTGAAGAAAAGTGGGGTATAAAGCCTGACCTACTCAGCCTCATAGACACTGATATGGTAAAGGAAGTTAAGGAACGGTCAAATCAAAAAATGAATATTCTTCAGCTTGATTGTAAGCTTGGGGCCACATTACTTAAGTTAAAATACACCTATCCCGAGGCCAACCTGTATGGTCTGGAAGAAAATGAAAATGAGGCCAGGATAGGTGAAAGATTTTTTTCAATCAGTACTGAAGACTTTGAAAGTAATTATACACTGGGATTTAAAGAAGCAATGGAGGATTTTTTTGATTATATAATCTTGGGCGAAAAACTTCAAAAGAGTATAAACCCTTGGAAAATGCTAAGGAGCCTAAAAAGGTATGTAAAGCCCGGAGGCTATATAATAGCCAAGGTGACAAATGCCATGTACTACCAAACCCTTAAAGACTTACTTAGGGGAAGCTATGTTTATAGCCAAAAGACAATCTTTAACCGAAGTTTCAAAAGAACTTTTACCATAAAGGATATAGAGAGTATTTCGGCTGAGTGTGGTTTTCTTAAGCCCTATATAACCTACAAGGTTGAAAAGTTATCCCGGGAAGATGAGAGTTTTATTGAGGATATATGCAAGCTAGTGGGTAGTGGAAGCAAAGACCGGTTTGTACCCCGTGAATTTATTGTAAAGCTTCAGAACGAAAGCAATTGTAATAATTTATCTCATGAGGAGATATTGGTGGAAGTTAAATATGCCTTAAGAAGGGTAGAACACAATATTGATATGTTCAGCAGCCTAGGGCTTATAAAAGAACTTTATGAAAGAGAAAAGATAAGTATGGACGATATAAACAGGATTATAGCTTCTGATGTCATTAATAAGGATGAGGTAGAAGCTATACTATCAAGCTATCTGAGGTGATTTTCATGAATGAAAATAAAATTGCCTTTATTATTTCTGTGTTTGATGAAAGACAATGCAGTGAATGCCGGTTATATATCAATAATTTAGATGTACCCTCTAATTTTGAAGCAGAAGTTATTGTGGTGAGACCCCAAAAAAGCTTGGCAGAAGCCTATAATAAGGGACTGGACATGACTGACGCCAAGTATAAGGTTTACTTGCACAGCGGTACCTTTATTATAAATAAAAAGTTCATCAAGGATATACTAAACATCTTTTCTATGTCTAAAGAGATAGGCCTAATCGGAGTAGTGGGAGCCAAGAGATTGCCTGCAAATGGAATGTGGCAGCAGGATCCCGGTACAGTAGGAAAGTTATATGTTACTGAAAAAGGCTTTGTGGAAGAACTTAAATATAACGATATTATGGAAAAGTACGAAAATGTGGAAGTAATAGATGGACTGCTGATGGCAACCCAGGCGGATACAAGATGGAGAGATGATATATTTGATGGCAGAGCTTTTTATGATATTTCTCACTGTATGGAGTATCTCCAAAAGGGCTTACAGGTAGTTGTAGCAAGGCAGGAAAAACCATGGTGCTTATATGAAGGGACATCTGAAGTCAATGGCAGCTATGAAATATACAGAAAAAGATTTATCCGGGAATATCCTCATATACAGAGCAGGAATCAACAGTTGCCTGAGGACTTATTTAACTTTAACAAGTATGAAGCTATGCAAATACTCATGGGTAATAGAATAAAGCTTCAGGACATTATGGAGAATATGAAGAACTGCGTTAAAAATGGTGACTATGAAACCACATCAAGATACGCTTTTGATTTTGCACTCAGCGCCTCAACTCATCATCCTGGTTTTTTTGTCTCCCCTGAAATAGAAAGCATGCTATTAACCTGTGCTGAAAATTTACCCCAAAAAGATTATGTTTTAAAAAGCAATAAGGATGGAAATAGAAGGGTACTTCATGTCTTAAGTGAAGGCTATGCCATCGGAGGCCATACAAGGCTGGTAAAGAACTGCATAAAGAGTGATGGGGACTCCATACATTCATTAGTAACAACTTGGCAAATAAACAGTACCCCCAGGTGGCTTATTGAAGAAATTGAAAAAAGCGGCGGCTGGAAGCTTTCACTTATAAATACTTCTGATAAGCACCTTGAGAGAGCAGCCTTGCTGAGGAAGTTGGCTTATGAATGGGCAGATGTTGTAGTACTTCATATGCACATGTATGATCCGATACCGGTACTGGCCTTTGGAGTAGAGGGAGGTCCGCCGGTAGTTTATATGAATCATGCAGACCATAGCTTCTGGCTTGGGGCAAGTATAGCAGACATGGTAATAGACATAAGGCCTTCGGGACAGGAGATTACCCTGGCACGACGGGGCGGAATAAAATCTTATATTCTACCCATACCTTTACAAAGTAAAAAAGCCTTTGACAGGGCGGAAGTCAGAAAAAAATACGGAATCAAAGATGATGAAATTGTCATGTTAACAATAGCAAGTGCCTTTAAGTTCAGAAGTATAAATGATAATAATTATCTCGATATAGTAAAACAAATTGTTGATAAAGTAGACAATCTTCGTGTATTGGTAGTAGGTCCCGGCAATGCTGGAAGATGGCATGAAGTCAATATTGCTACAGGAGGCAGGATACAAGCCTTGGGAAGGCTGTCGGAGATAGAAGAATATTATCAAATAGCAGATATTTACTTGGATTGCTTTATGATAGGAAGCTTGACCTCTCTATTGGATGCCAGCAAGTATGGGCTTCCAATAATTAAATTTAGAAATAGCTATTGTCCAATCCTTACTGAGTATGATGAGGAATTTTATGTCTGCAGCTTTGACAATATAAATGGAGTAATTGAAGAGCTTTATAAACTCAAAAATAATATGAAGAAGTATCAAAATATAACTGACAGTATTATAAAGAATCATATATCAGACACAAAAGAGAAAATTCATAATATATACAAGGCTTTAGGCAGACATAGGATAAATAGGTGGTTGAAAATAAGTAATAATGTAGAGGACCAGGACCTGTTTTGGTGTTTGCTGATGAGGAAGGGGTATATTTGTTAACGGTATAAAGGAAATAACTATTTTTAGCATTATTTACGGGAGGTCAAAATGTACAATTGTTCCTTGCTTAAATTTACCAACATTAAAGATAAATATGGCAGTTTGGTGCCCATTGAAGAAATGATAGACATTCCCTTTGATATTAAGCGGGTATATTATATTACGGAAGTACCCCAGGGGATATCAAGAGGTTTTCACGCCCACAGAAAGATCCATCAAGTTCTAATATGTCTAAATGGCTCAGTAAAAATAAGAACTAAAAATCCAAAAGAGGAAGCAGAATTTGTATTAGACAATCCAGCTGTGGGCTTGTACCTTGGACCTTATGTTTGGCGGGAAATGTACGATTTTAGTCAGGGGGCTGTACTTTTAGTACTTGCATCAGACTATTATGACGAAAAAGATTATATAAGAAATATGGACTTTTATCTCCAGGAAGCAGATAAAAGGTATTAGGTGATGATTTGTATGAAAGTAGCATTTTTAAATTTTGACCCTATGCATATGGCTATTAGGGAACGAATGATTGAGGCTTTTAAGAAGGTTTACGATGAAAATTGGTTTATTTTGGGCCAATCCCTAGAGGCTTTTGAGAAGGAATTTGCTGAGTATTGTGGGGTTAAATATTGTATAGGCTGTGGAAACGGACTAGATGCCTTAAGCCTTATTCTAAGAGGCTACGATATAGGAGAGGGAGACGAAGTAATCGTGCCTTCCAATACCTATATAGCCACAGCCTTAGCCGTATCTTATGTAGGGGCAAAGGTAGTGTTTGTGGAGCCAGATATTAGAACTTTTAATATAGACCCAGACAAAATTGAAGCTGCAATTACAAAAGATACAAAAGCAATTATTGCCGTTCATTTGTACGGGAGACCGGCAGAAGTGGACAAAATAAGGGACTTATGCAGAAAATACAATTTAAAGCTCATAGAGGATGGGGCTCAAGCCCATGGTGCCCAGTACAAGGATAAAAAGACCGGAAGCCTGGGAGAGGCTGCAGGCTTTAGTTTTTATCCCGGTAAAAATCTAGGAGCCCTAGGGGATGGCGGAGCTATTGTCACCGATGACAGTGCCTTGGCAGAAAAGGTAAGAATGATCCGAAACTATGGGTCCTCCAAGAAATACTATCATGAATACAAAGGAGTTAACTCAAGACTGGACGAGGTCCAGGCAGAATTCCTGAGAGTAAAGTTAAAGTATCTTGATAGCTGGAATAATGATAGGCGAAGAATTGCTAAACAATATCTTGATAGGATTAATAACCCTAAGATAATTCTACCCTATATAGATTCAGCGGAAGAATCCATATGGCATGTATTTGCAGTAAGAACAGAATACAGGGCCGAACTTGAGAGTTACCTGAAGAGTAAGGGCATAGGTACTTTAATTCACTATCCTGTACCTATGCATCTTCAAAAGGCCTATGAGGATTTAGGATATAAACAAGGAGATTTTCCAATAGCAGAAGAGATAGCAAACACTGAATTAAGTATCCCTATATGGTATGGAATGAGCGAGGAAGAGATCAACTATGTGGTGGACACTATAAATCAGTGGTAAGTATATCTGAAAGGAGAATTAAATGTCAGCATATACTACTCCCTTATTAACAGCCCATTTATTTATTTCTAAAAAGTGCTCCGGACAGGGGCTAGAGGAAGTTGTCAAGAACTTAGAGGAAGGAGGAATAACAGTAAGGCTGTATGGGCCAGAAGATGCGCTGGTAAATACAGGGCCAAAATATCCCCGAATCTATGTTTCTTTGGGGCCGCAAATGGAAGAATTCAAAAGCCTGTATGCCTTACCTCTGCATGAGAGGAAAAGGTGGCTGCATTACAATTCGGCAGGGGATATTAATCCCTCCAGCTTGTTCTACTGCTGGCTTCACTGTACAGAGCCTCTTCCGGAGAATAAAGATATACAAAACACAAGATTTATATCGGACACCCCTCTGGTGTCTGTATTCACTGCAGCCTACAGGAGCAGGGACAAGATTCTGCGACCTTATAAGTCACTATTGAAGCAGACTTATACCAATTGGGAATGGGTAATAGTAGACGACTCCGGCGATGATGATATGACCTATAAGCAGGATCTCCTGCCCCTGGAGGACCCAAGGGTGAGAAGATACCGGCAGGATGGCTGCAACGGTTATATAGGTGCCATCAAGAGATATGCAGCGGGTTTATGTACCGGACAGATCCTGGTGGAACTAGACCATGACGATGAACTTACTTCTGATTGTTTAGAAAAAATCGTCAAAGCCTTCCGGGAAAACCCGGACTGTGGTTTTGTCTATGGAGACTGTGCGGAGGTATATGTAGGCAGTAACGCTGACCATTGGTACGGACGGGACGTTGGATATGGTTACAGCCTGTATTACAGAGTGTGGGTTCATGAGATGAACAGGTGGCAGAATGTTCAAAAACATACGACTATGAATGGTAATACAATAAGGCACCTGATTGGTTTACCAAACCATCCCCGAGCATGGACCAGGGACTTTTATCATCTGATAGGCGGCCATCGGGAAGAACTATTGGTTGCAGATGACTACGATATGCTGGTCAGGTCTTTCCTTCACACCAGATATGTAGCAATTCCACATTTACTGTATATACAATATAGAAACCAGAACGGAGATAATTCCACCTTTCACAGGAATAGGCAGATTCAGATCTTGGTGAAGGAACTATACGATTATTACTTCAAGAGAATTGATACCAGGATAAGAGAACTGGGGGTAAGCTATCAAAAGGCTTATAGCCGTATATGGGATAGAAGTGTGGCAGACCCTGCCCGCAAGACTGCCCACATAGTCAATGAAGATACCACAGGGACCTCAATATTGTTTCCTATCCCCTATTCCTGTCCAACAAAAGAGTACACGAAATTATATGAGACTCTTCAAAAGGGACTTGAAACAGACTTTAAGCATATAGAGGTAGTAATTGTTGGCCGTATACCCACGGATGTGGAGCTATTTGCTGCAAAGGCACCTATGGGAGCAATTAGATGGTGGCCAATGGAGCCCAAGGATTCTCTGGAAACCTGCATAAGATATGCTAAGTACTGTGCTTCTTACAGAAAGAAAGAGGTTGTATTACCAGAATCCTTAGAAGAATAATTTTGATTAGATTTACGTAACTGCAACGGGATATATTTGTAAAAGGATGCCTTAAACCATTGTCTCAGTGGAAAATGGTTTTTATTGAATTGAAAAAACCTCAACCCTTTGCTAAAAATAATGGGTTGAGGGAAAGTTGCTAACAAACACGTTTTGTTAGCATTTTTTTGGGGTAAATTCACATTTTATACTCTTTCCATTTCAGATACATAAATCTCTTTTCTATATTTTAGAAAGCTTCAGTTTTCATGTTTGCGTTACCTCTATGCAATTTGCATTATAACAAGATGTGCTGAAACAGGCCTTGTTCCGCCAGCCAAAGGTGTTATGGTTAGGGCAGTCGAATTGCCAGCAGGATTTCTTACTGTGAGTATTGAATTGACAGATGTAGTCTGTACAAGAGCCATTCCTATTATCTGAGAAGTACCTGTTGCTCGACCAGCCACCGTGTAGGCTAGATCATTACCATTGAGAGTTAAAATCAGTTGGCCTGCTTCAGACACACTTACCTGAAATAAGACTTGATAAGTTCCAATTGCAGACAAGTTGAATGAGCTAGGACCAGTACGAGCAATATTAACTCCGCTAGTAGGTCCATCCTGGGGAAAGCTTACGTCTGTATTGGGAGCAACTGTAGATGCATTATCAGGAGGCATCAATGCAAAGAAATCTGCAAAGTTTAATATTCCACCAGGTGTTCCTTGAGGGCCTTGAGCACCCTGGTCACCTTGGTTACCCTGAGGACCTTGAGGACCTACGGAACCCTGGACACCCTGGTTACCCTGAGCACCCTGGTCGCCCTGTACGCCTTGAGCACCTTGATCACCTTGGTTGCCCTGAGGACCTTGAGGGCCTACGGAACCCTGGACACCCTGGTTACCCTGAGCGCCCTGGTCGCCCTGTACGCCTTGAGCACCTTGATCACCTTGGTTGCCCTGAGGGCCTTGAGTACCTACAGCACCCTGGACACCCTGGTTACCCTGAGGACCTTGAGGGCCTACGGAACCCTGGACACCCTGGTTACCCTGAGGGCCTTGAGCACCCTGGTCGCCTTGGTTACCCTGAGGACCTTGAGGACCTACAGCACCCTGGTCACCCTGGTTACCCTGAGGGCCTTGAGGGCCTTGAGCACCCTGGTCGCCTTGGTTACCCTGAGGACCTTGAGTACCTACAGCACCCTGGTCACCTTGGTTACCCTGAGGGCCTTGAGGGCCTTGAGCACCCTGGTCGCCTTGGTTACCCTGAGGACCTTGAGTACCTACAGCACCCTGGTCGCCTTGGTTACCCTGAGGGCCTTGAGGGCCTTGAGCACCCTGGTCGCCCTGGTTACCCTGAGGGCCTTGAGGGCCTACAGCACCTTGATCGCCTTGGTTACCCTGAGGACCTTGAGGACCTACAGCACCTTGGTCACCTTGGTTACCCTGAGGGCCTTGAGGACCTTGTTCACCTTGAGGTCCCTGAGGGCCTCCGGCTGGTCCAGTGGCACCAGTGGCACCAGTAGCACCAGTGGCACCGGTAGCACCAGTGGCGCCTGTGGCGCCTGTAGCACCAGTAGCACCAGTAGCGCCGGTAGCACCAGTAGCACCAGTGGCACCAGTAGCTCCAGTAGCTCCAGTTGGACACTTAGGACAGCAGCATTTATCGTGATCACAGTGGGCATCACATCTATGTCTTCCAGGAAGATCACAATTACTATTATCATCTGACCATGTCGTACACTGGTCACGTCTTCTGTCAATTTCTCTGTCATTATGAGAATATTTTGGCATAGTATCACCTCTTTATTTAATCTATAGTAGAAATAATCAGTTGCTATATTATAGTATGAAGATATTTGATAATAGGTACCAGATTTGTTGGATGATGATATGGGCAGTCGAATTATAAATTTAATATTATGTAGAGTGTTAATTATACACAGGATATGTTACTGTGCTGCTCTACTGTTACAGTATTTTATTTTGATGGAATTTTATCTAAAGGGACAAGTGATTATGATATGTGGTTCGGTCTTTCCTCTGAACAAGATATGTAGTTACTCCGGACTTTTCATATACTTTAGAGAATTGATGCCAGAATAAAATAACTGGGAATAAGCTATCAAAAAGCTTATAGCAGCATATTGAATAGAAGTGTGGTGGATCCGGCTCTAAAGACTGTTTACACAGTTAATGAAGATATTTCAGGAACCTCAATATTGATTCCTATTCCCTATTCTTGATCAATAAAAGTGCACAACAAATTATATGAAACTCTTCAAAAGGGGATTGAAATAAACTTTAAGCACATGGAGGCTGTAATCGTTTGCTGCATATCCACGGATGTGGAGTTTTTGCTGCAAAGGCACCTATGTGGGCAGTTAGATGGTGGCCGATGGAGTTAAATGATTCTCTGGAAACCTGTATAAGATATGCTATGTATTGTGCTTTTTACAGGAAGAAAGAGGTTGTATTATCAGTATGTCTATAAAAACTAATATATGCTATTTGGTGTTAGTATAGTTTTGTAGACACAATAACTCGAACAAATTAAAATAAAATTAGAGAGAGAATGTGTCTACAAAATGGCAAGAAATCAAAGAAAATATACCGATGAATTTAAAAATATAATAGTAGAGCTATATAATTCAGGAAAAAGTTTAGCAGAGTTAAGCAGCGAATATGGCATTTCAAAATCTACTATTAACGGTTGGATAAAAAACTCCAGGCATGTTGTTATTGATGAAGGTGAAATTGTAACTATGAAAGAATATAAAGGATTAAAGCAGGAGATAGATAGAATTAAGGAGGAAAATGAAATACTAAAAAAAAAGCCATGGCCATATTCGGGAAAAAGTAGATTCTATTTTTAAATTCATATATGATAATAAGGACAAACATGATGTTAAGCTAATGTGTGAACTGCTAAAAGTTTCAAGAAGCTTTTATTACAAAGGCCTTAACCAAGTTGAAAGTAAAAGAAGTTTTCAGAATAAAAGATTAAAAGAAGAAATTCTTAAAATATATAATGATAATAAAAAACGTTATGGAGCTCCCAAGATCCATAAAATATCAATAAATAAAGGGGAATCTTTAAGTCTAAAGAGAGTTCAAAGGTTCATGAATGATTTGGGTATAAAGTAAATAGTTTGTAATAAGTACAAACCCTATCCATCTAAAACCAAGGTAGAAGAAAGGGAAAACATCTTAAAAAGAGATTTTTCCACAACTACAATAAATGAAAAATGCGTTACTGATATTACATATATTCATACTTTGTAAGATGGATGGTGCTACCTTGCTTCTGTGATGGGCCTTCATAGTAGAAAAATTATAGGCTAGGCCTTTCATAAGGTTATAGATACTGATTTGGCAATTAGAGCTGTAAAGAACGCCTATGAATGTCACAAACCAGGTAAACAGGTTATATTACACAGTGATTTAGGATCACAGTATACAAGCTCTAAATTTGCAGAATATATATCAGAAATTAAATTCATTCACTCATTCAGTTCCAAGGGAAATTTCTATGACAATGCCTGTATTGAGTCTTTTCATGCTGCCCTAAAAAAAGAAGAAGTTAACCTAGTAACCTACTATGATTTTAATGCTGCAAGGCTGGCAATATTTGAATATATAGAATCATGGTATAACAGAAAGAGAATCCATACCAGCATAGGGTATATTACCCCTCAGCAATGCGAGGATAGGGCTAAAAAATCAGCATAAAAAATTCGAGTTTTTGTGTCTACCATATTGACATAGGTCCAAAAGAACTTGTTTTTGTATAACAAATATTGAAGACTTACTTAGTGAAGAAATAGCATGGCTTTATAAAAAAAACCTGGGAAATTAAACTCTTTTTCAAATGGATTAAGGAAAAACTAAAATTCAAGGATATGCTAGGTCATACCTTGAATGCAGTGATGATTCAAATAATTACAGGTATCATGACTTATGTAATGTTAAAAATTATAGATCCATTAGTTTCTAAGGGTTATGGATTTATTTAAATGATAAGAGCAATTAGATCTAACTTCTTGGAGACTTATGATAAAGCCACATTTTCATGGAAGATACTATTTAAACCTACTGGTGCATTATATGATTATCCATAATATCCAATGTATTTTATTTAAAATTGGTGTAGTCTATTTTTTTTCATGAAACAATTTTACTCTGTAAAATTTGCTGCGTTAGTAGCATGAGATTGGAAAAGTCAATGGGAATTATTTATAATGATTAAACGCTAGTGATATTTCTTATACTCGTGATAAATAATATTAATAGAAAATCCCTCAGCATAATGTAATTAATATTTACAACATTATACTGGGGGATTTCTACATAAATTTCTGATGATATGCTCCCACATAATAGAGTGCCGTATATGCCGGCACTCTGAGTGGTATAGAAGCAAAACAACTTTTATATAATTAAGAACAAACCATAAAAATAGTAACTGCAATACCACTATTCAGCATGTTTGTCGTGCTAACTTGTACTGATACAAGATCACCGGGAGATACGGAAACTGAACCGGTTCCTGTTGCGAAACAAGTTGGATTGGCAGCATCAAAGGTTAATGTGGCAATAACATTTGAAGGAGTAGCGGTAGCACCACAATTATTACTTGTAAAGACAGTTGCGGTAACTACCTGACCATTCATTAGAGTGTTATTTTTTGTATTTAAGGCTATATTTGTAATAGTTGCATTTCGGGGGATAACTACACAATTGTCTGTAAAAAGGTTAGAGGCGGTACCCAAACCAACGAATTCTGAAAGGGTAATGGTATCAATTGTAGCAAAGTATATAGCTGAAACGGCAAGGCCCTGAGCACCTTGAGCACCTACTGCACCCTGATCACCCTGGTTACCCTGGGGACCTTGGGGACCTACTGCACCTTGATCACCTTGGTTGCCCTGGGGACCTTGGGGGCCTACTGCACCTTGATCGCCTTGGTTACCCTGAGGACCTTGAGCACCTACTGCACCCTGATCACCCTGGTTACCCTGAGGGCCTTGCGGGCCTACGGGACCCTGATCACCTTGGTTGCCCTGGGGACCTTGGGGGCCTACTGCACCTTGATCGCCTTGGTTACCCTGAGGACCTTGAGCACCTACTGCACCCTGATCACCCTGGTTACCCTGAGGGCCTTGCGGGCCTACGGGACCCTGATCACCTTGGTTGCCCTGGGGACCTTGGGGGCCTACTGCACCTTGATCGCCTTGGTTACCCTGAGGACCTTGAGCACCTACTGCACCCTGATCACCCTGGTTACCCTGAGGACCTTGCGGGCCTACAGTACCCTGGACACCTTGATCACCTTGGTTGCCCTGGGGACCTTGGGGACCTACTGCACCCTGATCACCCTGGTTGCCCTGAGGACCTTGCGGGCCTACAGTACCCTGGACACCTTGATCACCCTGGTTACCCTGAGGACCTTGAGCACCTACTGCACCCTGATCACCCTGGTTACCCTGAGGACCTTGCGGGCCTACGGGACCCTGATCACCTTGGTTACCCTGAGGACCTTGCGGGCCTACTGCACCCTGATCACCCTGGTTACCCTGAGGACCTTGCGGGCCTACAGTACCCTGGACACCTTGATCACCCTGAGGGCCTTGAGGACCTTGTTCACCTTGAGGTCCCTGAGGGCCTCCGGCTGGTCCAGTGGCACCAGTGGCACCAGTAGCACCAGTGGCACCGGTAGCACCAGTGGCACCGGTAGCACCAGTGGCGCCAGTAGCACCAGTAGCACCAGTGGCGCCGGTAGCACCAGTAGCACCAGTGGCGCCTGTAGCACCGGTAGCCCCATAACAGCATCTTGGATGGCAGTGTTTATCATGTTCAAAGTGATCATTCCATGGTGGGCACGGTCTATCCGATCGTTCTGGACGGCTTGGTATGGGGTTATAATTACTGTAATCATCAGACCATGTTGTACAACGATCACTTATTCTCTCATTATCTCTGTTATAATCTGGATATCTAGACATGTTATTTCTCCTTTCATTAGTATAATAAAAAACCATAGGTCAATACTATAATATGAAAATACTGGGATACTTGTGTATAAAGTTGCTGTAAAAAAGTCCTGATGGATGGAAATGTAATAAATTGTTTTTTAATGCAAAAATAAGTAAAATTTAATCAATAAAAATATTGTACGTTATGAAGCTTACAGGCATAGTATGTTTAATATAAGAGAGTTTACAGTGGTTTTACGGAGGATTTAGAAAATATGAGCTGGTTGGAGGAATTGTGCTTCAAAGGAAATATAAAGATTGAATACTTGAAGGATAAAGTAATGGGTAAGCCCCAAGGAAAGCATATAATAAAGGTTCATGAGGTTTTTAAAACCTGTCCCTATGAAGTAGCAGATGCTGTTATTAAATATTATTCAGATCCTGATAAGAATAAAGAAGAAATTAGGATAATATTAGATTTTTTAAAGGAAATATGTTCACAAAATAATACTTCTGATAAAAATAATAATTTGGACACAGAAAAAGAAGAAGAAAAGATACAGCAGGAAGAACATTTGGAAGAAGAGAAAACTAAAGAAGAGGAAATTGAAGAAGTAAATATAGCCAGTATCGATATTGAGAGCGTTGCTGAAGATAAAGAAGTTAGCTTTGACGACCAAGTAATAAAACTACAGGGAAGCAATGTTGTGGAGTTGAAAATTATGGTTACACCTCCTTCTTACATAAGTAAAGGAGGTGAAGATAATGGGATACAAATTAAAGAGAATAGATCTTGATGGACGCAATAGAGTATACCCAAATGAAGAAAAGGACTTGGAAATTGTATTGGAAAAAGAATATAGGTCAGCAATTCACGGAGTTGTATTACTTCCAAATGGAAGGCCTGTAGAAGATGCATTGGTAAAACTCTTTGTAAAAAACCGTCATAATGACTGTGAATTAATACCGGTTACATTTACTTTTACAGATGAATGTGGCCAATTTTTATTCGGTGTAGAGCCATTTAAGGAGTATGTACTAAAGGTATTCTTCTACAGACCGGAGAGACCAGTACGAAAGCACGATGAAGAAGAACATGATGAGAGATAATAATAGTAGCATTTTATAACAGCAAATTTTATTATAGAAAGCTCAGAGCTACGGTTCTGAGCTTTTAGTGTATAAGTCTTAAAGGCATATAGATTGAAGTTATGGTTAAAATATTAGATATGAATGCTAAAGATTAGGGGCAATTACTATGAATCAATGTATTATATGACTGGGAACAGGCTAAGTTTTTAAAAAGAGATTACCAAAGTGATGGGTTCAAAATGCCAGATAATAAGTGTATTGGAGATAATCATATGTGTATTGTGTCTACCTTTGAACATTCAAAGTATCTTGAATTAGCAATTACTGCAATAGAGATGAAGGGAATAAAATAGGGAGTTATATACCCCCTACTTTAACTGTTATCAGGTTCATCTTCAACTTTTACATCACTTTCTTGGTCTTCAAAGTCATCTCCAATGTAAGGGGATAAGGCCTTTCTTAACTGGCTTAAAAGGGGTTCACCGGGAGCATTATTTTCCTTATATTCTTCCCTCTCAGGTACCTCACCTTCCTCTTTAGCAGTAGTTTCTTCCATAGGTTCCTCTTCTTCGGGGGCATCTAAGGTTGTTATGTTAAGAAAATCTATATTTAGCATATAAAATACATAACTATAAATCTTTCGTCCTTCTACCAGCTCAAAGCAGGCGTCTGCTACATACAGATCAATACCCTTTAGTTTTTCTACACCTTCGGGAAGTTCAATAAAAGTATTATATGGGAGCTCAAGTTCCAATTGGATGTTTCTTTTGGAATGACCTAAGGGTACGTAAGATAACTTGAGTTTTTTCACTCCATCCACAATGACAATAGTACCAGTAGGAGCTTTAATTATTCTCTGATCTTTTATTTCAACCTGTATTCCTACGTGGGTCACTTCCTTTGCTTTAGGTTTGCTGCCCGGAATAAATATATAGTCTATATCTGAATGCTGGAGTAACTCTCCTTTAATCTCTTTTGGAAGTTTACTTTCCGGTGTGATCCCTGTTACACTTATAAAATTACGTAACACTACTAACAACCTCGTTATAAGTACTTCTCATTATATATATTAATTAAAATTCCATATTATTCATAAACTTGAACTTATTAGCTGAAGGTTGCATATTTTATAGTGTGGATTACTTATGACGAGTCAGAGAAAGTATTTGGGGGGATTGGAATGACTGTACCAATGCTGAGATATGTAGCTGTTACTAAAAGTGAGGAAGATAGGCCGGATAAGAGAAGGATCACGGTGAACGTTAAGGATTGGAATGGACGACCTGCACGGGAAGCAGAAGTGAATTTATATGAGGTCAGAGAAAATCAGAAGCTAAAAACATTAGCAATTGGGTATACAAATAGGGAAGGAGAAGTTTCCTTTAATGGATTAGCTAAAAACAAAAGCTATACTTTGAAGATTTATTACAGAGGAGTCAAGTCTGAGAAGATAATTGGTGAAGAAATGAAGCCTGTAATTAAGGAATTTGATGAATATGAGCAGGATACTCAAGAAGAAGAGGAAGAATAGAAGACTATTACAATATACCGGGAGTGCTTATTGAAAATACTAAGAGCCCCCGGCTTTTTCATGGATTTATTTAAAGAAGTCAGCTTGTCAAGGGCTGCAACGGCCTTACTGGCTCTATCTACCACATTTTGCGCATTGTCCACAAAAGGGGGTTTAGCTGTCCATTAACATCAAAGGTTCATTGTTAATTATATGATGGCTAGCATGCCTTTTAGAATATGTATAGAATTATCTACGGCTATAGGCACAAATTTTTCAAAGTCCATATGTGCTCCCGTATTTGCATTATCTGAAATGGAACGTATTACAACAAAGGGGACGGAATTTAAGTAGCATACATGGGCTATGCTTCCACCTTCCATTTCGCAGGCCATGGCATCAAATTCCGACTTCAACCAGCGTACCTTTTCTACATCTGCAATAAATTGATCACCGGAGACGATTCTGCCAACAAAGCTATTGTGTTTTTTTATGTTACCGCATGCTTGTTTAGCAGCCTCAATCATAGAGGAATCGCATTTAAAGTCAAAGGTATCCATCCTTGGAATTTGACCAACCTTGTCTCCAAAGGCTGTAGTATCCATATCATGCTGCACTAAATTTGAGGCTATAACCACGTCACCGGGAACGATATCTTCACCAATTCCGCCGGCAACACCTACATTTATAACCCTATCAACCTTAAAATCATCCACTAAGATCTGAGCACAAACCGCAGCATTAACCTTGCCGATACCGCAGGTTACTACCACAACATCTCTATTCCATAGCTTTCCGGCGAAGAAGTCCATTTTTGCTTTAGACATCTTACTTTCTATTTTCATTTCATCCTTAAGTTTTCTAACTTCCTCATCCATAGCACCGATTATTCCTATTATCATAAAAAAACCTACCTCCAGTAGTTTAGCTTTTAATACTAAATTATATAGTAGCATAATAACTAGTTAAGTCAAGTTTTCTATAGAGGAAGCCTCCTTAATTGGCAATTGACAATGGACAATTAAGGAGGCTTTTTTTCAACTACATTACGAAAAGCTGACATTAGATTTATTGAATCAATATCTCCAGCCCATCCCAATCGTATATGTCAAACTCCTTGATAGACCGTATTATCTCCTTCTTTGCCATAGCCTTAAAGCCATGTTTATTATACAGCTTTCCAAGATGAAGAAGGACAGACTTATCGCTGATTAGGTTTAGCAATTCTAAGGCCATCTCAAATTCGTCAAAACGCTTATTTATCAGGAGTATCTCCAAGATTTCAAAGATTATTGGTGTATATTGCTTTTCATTTTCATCCTCTGACAGTATTTGGGCAGGCTTTTTCATGTAGAGATTTACTAATTGGGTATAAACCAACAGCATCCACTTGTCATTGGTTGATAGGGCATTATTATCAAAACTGTTTATAAGATCTATGGCTTTATCATACTTTTCAGTTATCAATAAACTTAATAGCCTATACATGGAATTGTGAACATAAAGGTTGCTATCTTCTTTTATGGTGTTGTTATTGATGCAGTCTTCATGCAGGAGGGCTTTTGCCAGGGCCTTTGTTTTTAAAAACCTGATGTCCTCCGGAGTATACCCGGCGTCTTCACACTTTCTGATATATTCCAGGGCTGTATCATAGCAGCCTTCAGCATAGAATAAATTTGCAATAGCAGCATCCGATGCGGAATTGTTGTTGAAGAAGCTCTCTAAAACTTTTTTGAAGCTATCCATAGGTGTATTTTCTTCCTTAAGGATATGGGCTATAGGGTTTAAAGCTGCTATGAAGTTTGGATTAAACTTGATGGCTTTTACGAAGTATTCAAAAGCTGTAGCATAATCCTTGAGCTTCAAATAGATATTGCCCAATTCATAAGCGGCTTTAAAGGTTCCGGTACCATATAAAAATTTCAGTTCTGCAGGGGCTTCTCCCAGCTCCAGGCATTTTTTCAGAGCTTTTATAGCCAGAGTATAGCGCCTTAAGCCGGTGTATATGATGGCCTTAAAAAAGTATAAGTCCGTAAAACGCGGATAATATTTAAGTCCAATATCTGCAAATTGTAAAGCCCTATCATATTGGCCTATATTGTGATTTGCCAATAGTATTCTTATGATAAGAATAAAGCCATAGCCCACAGAAGGGTTGAAGTCCTCATAGGATTTATAATAATGCTCCAAAGCTTTCGACATATTCCCTAAAGCAAAGTATTCATTACCTATATTGAAGTGAGCGTATTTGTTATTAGGATCTTCTTTTAATTGATCTTCCAGCAGGGAGATATTCCTTTTTCTCTTATCCTTCTCCTTAATGGTGGTATCTAAATAACCATAATGATAAATTCTTATGGGATATTTTACGTCCTTAATCTTGTTTTTAGTATTGATCAGCTGATTGTGGACAGTGCCTGCATAAGTATAGTCAAAGTTGTTTTTGAACAGCCTGGGATTTAGATTTATGCTTATATTATTAATATCCGGAAAGCTACCGCAATAATTCAGGGTTTCAAAAAAGTATAGATTATTCTCATCCAAAGATTTATTGACTAATTCCTTAAAGAGGTCCTTATCTTCACTGCAAAATTCATCGTCGGCATCCAGTATTAAGATCCAATCCTTAGTGGCATACTTTAATGATTCATTTCTAGCTGCACTAAAGCTGTTTGTCCACTGATAATGGTAAACTTTTGCCCCAAAACTTTTGGCAATTTCTACGGTTCTGTCTGTAGACCCGGTATCAACAATAATTATTTCATCTACAAGATCAGTGATACTGTTAAGACATCTGGCCAGATTATTTTCTTCATTTTTCACTATCATGCAAAGACTTATTTCATTGCTCATAATAACACCGTCCTATTCATAAGATTAGGAGTTCTTTGCAGGAACTCCTAATGATTTTGTTAATATCTTCCGTTAAAGACTATAACAACGGTTTGACTTGTAGTAGTTTCATTGGAAACCTGTGCTGTTATATATCTCATGTAGTAATCATTGGTTATAACCTTTGGATTTTCATTTATGGTAGCAGTCTCATTGATTAGTACACGAGGATATAAGGTTATATTGTCGCTTGGGGTTACCGCTAATTGTACCCTTATCTCCTGCCTGTTTGCCGGGGCAGTTATATTTCTTAGATACCAAGAGGTGTCTTGATGCTTGGATACATCTATCAGAGATACATAGGTTGAACTGTTACCGGCAACTGCAACTGTAAAGGTAGTAGAGGTAAAGGTTCTATCTGCTAAGTTTACGTTCACAGTACCAACGATACTATTTAAGGTACCCAGGTTAACTACAGTATTTAATGTGCCAAGGTTGGTTACGTTGTTTACGGTACCAACAGTACTCAAGGTACCAACATTAACTACTGTGTTTAAGGTACCAAGATTAGTTACATTGTTTAAAGTACCAACAGTACTCAAGGTACCAACATTAACTACTGTGTTCAAGGTACCAAGATTGGTTACATTGTTCAAAGTGCCAACAGTATTTAATGTGCCAAGATTAACTACATAATTAACGGTTCCCAGGCTGCTTATAGTACCGACACTAACCTGTAATTCACCGTCAGTATTGACCTTAATGGGCTGAAAATCAGTACCGTCATAACCATATACAGCGGTCTTTAGTTGCTCAGCAGAATGCTGGAATACTATACTATTTGCCAAAGTTGATCACTCCTTAATCATTAGAAATGAAAAAAGATTTATCCATTCAGTACATTATATGCAGAAATAAATCGAAGAGTGTTTACAGATTAGAAAATAAAATAAATACATGGTCGTATTTATAACACACTGTGCCTTTAGCAACATAGAATATATAAGGGGGATTTAATATAAACTAATTGGCAGAGGTAGGGTCTGTATGCTTACAAAAAAGAACATTATATATACAGGAGATGCGGGGAAACAGTTTAAGGAAAGTTCCTACAAGGTTACCACTTCGGCAAATTACTGTAATTCTAAAGAAGTAAACACGTCACAGTATTCCATAATCACTTTTTTTGCCGTGAACGAAGGGGGAGACTGTGCTACAGTGAAGCTCCAAATAAGTCCAAATAACTCTCTATATATAGATGATGGAGAGCAGGTTGCTATAAAACCCGGTGAAATGAAGGCTTTTGTTCCCATGATATTTGCAAAGTATACCCGGTTATGTTATAAATCATCGGGAAGTAACAGTACTATTTTGAAAATTATAGTACAAGGATGGGTATGACCATGCTATTCAAGTGACTACCTTGAAAAGCATGGTCACATTAATAAAAGGCTTTTTTTATGGAAACATAGATCGTTAACTTTGAAGGTTCTCCAGACTTAACGGATTTATAGGCAGCTCTTACATAGGCCATATGTCCTGAAGTGGTTAATACAGCATTATCTCCCGGAGCAAATTCAGTAATTGACATGTAAGTGGGAAAATCATCAATCCAGTTTACACCGTCTGGGCTGATTTGTAACTTTACATAGGCACTATTGCATGTGCATTTATTTTGTATTCCAAAGGTCCCAACTCCTCCTCCCAGAGGAAGACTTTTGGTAAAGCTCCAAGTATCGGAACTAGTAACCACTTCCGGCGGATATTGGATGATATTGGCATCCGGTGAATAATCCACAAGCAGTGCCGGATGGAGTAAACAATCCATAGAGTAATTGCTAAGGAAACCTACCAATGAATAGCAAGATTCCAACCCTGTAAGAACTAATCCGTAGTCAGAAACTTTTCTTTTATGCCAATCAGTTACCAATTCTGTTATGTCCCAATATATAAATGTGTTCAACTGATCAGATATGCTTATAACTGCTGACGGAGTCTGCTGGAAATCAGGTTGATTTGAGTAATTTACTCTGTTTTCATTAAAAGGAGCCAGCAGGTTATGCAGTGATGCTATTTTTTTAGTGGTAGGAGCAGCGTTCCTGTATAAATATAACTTTAGAAAGGAGCTGTTAATCCTTGCGGAGCTTGGGATAGATTTTATGTCGAATTTTAATAAGCACCTGCAGATGCTGTTGTGCACGGGGCTTTTTCCGATAAATAGAACCGGTGATTTACCATAGCATCTTTTAGGGTATAGCCTGGATATAAAAGTATTTTGTATTGCCGGCAACGATAAGACAGCCATAATACACACCTCATATTACAAAAGAATAAAATAAGCGCTTTCTCCTATGCTTAAATGTTAATAGACACTATATAATATTCAGAAAATAAAATAATGGTGTCAGATACCTGGAGTAGGTCAGAAATTTGCATTTGGATATCTATAGTTCTTGAAATAAAATTATATTGATGATATTGTTTATACATGAATATTGCAAAGAGAATGGGATGATTATACTTTGGTACTATCATCATATATAGATGCATATTTTATTTATAAAACTAAATGGAGGGAATGAGATGGAAAAAATAACTAGCTTTACTATTAACCATTTAGAGCTGTTGCCTGGGATTTATGTATCCCGTAAAGATAATATCAATGACGCTGTTATTACCACATTTGACATAAGAATGACAAGACCTAATTATGAACCAGTTATGAATACTGCTGAAATACATGCCATAGAGCACCTGGGAGCTACATTTCTGAGAAACCACAGTGACTTTGGCGGCAAAATAGTTTACTTTGGACCTATGGGATGTCGAACCGGTTTTTATCTGCTTCTGGGTGCAGACTATGAGTCCAGGGAAGTGGTGGGTTTAATAAGAGAAATGTTTGAGTTCATTGCAGGCTATGAGGGCGAAATACCAGGGGCTTCCCCAAGGGACTGTGGAAACTACTTAGACATGAACCTGCCAATGGCAAAATATCTGGCTAAGAAGTTTTTGAATGAGGTATTAGATAACCTTAGTGAAAAGAACCTTAATTATCCTAAATAGTAGATAGAAAATATACTACGACAGATCTTAAAAAACTTATTGATGAAAAAGGAGAGATAGAATGGCCCAGCATTCACTGTCAAGAACTGAGTTATTGATAGGTAAAGAAGCATTAGAAAAACTAAGAAACAGCAAGGTTGTTGTGTTTGGAATAGGCGGAGTAGGAAGCTTTGCAGTGGAAGCATTGGCAAGGTCCGGCGTTGGCAAGTTGGTTCTCATAGATGACGATACCCTGTGTCTCACTAACATAAACAGGCAGATACATGCAACTATGAAGACTATAAGCAAGAGCAAGGTAGAGGTAATGAAGGAAAGAGTACTTCTGATAAATCCAAAGTGTGAAGTAACCACCTTCGAAACCTTTGTGACCGAAGACAATATCAGTGACATAATTACTGAAGATACGGATTATGTAATTGATGCCATTGATACAGTAACATCTAAGATTGCACTGATAGTATGGTGTAAGCAACACAATATCAGGATTATAAGCTGTATGGGTACAGGAAACAAGCTTGACCCTACCCAATTCAAAGTGGCAGACATATATAAGACTAAGGTATGTCCTTTAGCCAAGGTCATGAGATATGAACTCAGAAAAAGAGGAATAGAAAATTTAAAGGTTTTATACTCAGAAGAGGTTCCAAGAAAACCCAAGGAAGAAGAGGTTGTAACCTGCAAAACCGGCTGTATTTGCACCGGGGGTACAAAAAAATGTACAATCCGAAGACAAATTCCGGGAAGCATATCCTTCGTTCCGCCTGTAGCAGGAATGATAATTGGCGGAGAAGTGATTAAAGACATAATCGGGATCAATTAATAATTAGTAATTAGTAATGAGCAATTATGGTGGAAATTCAGCATTCAGGGCTGAATTTCCTTAATTTCGTTAAGGTATTGGTAGAGGGAAGGGTATACGTTCAACTGAGACATCAAGCTTACGTACTCATCCATGGCTGCTTGGTTTTCTTTACCGGTTTTGATGGCTCTGATCATCAGGTTCTTTGGTGTTTCCAAAGGAGATATATATTCTACAACGGATACATCATAGCCCTTAGCTTCTAACATCAGGGCTCTCATACCATCTGTAAGTACATCTGCCATTCTGGCCTTAAGTATGCCGTGCTTTAGTATTCCCTTAAAAGGTTCGTAGGAGTACTGAGTTAAAAGTTCTCTCTGGCAGCAAGGTACCGCTATGATCACATCGGAGTTTATCCTTACACCGAAGGCCAAAGCCATATCTGTGGCGGTATTGCAGGCGTGGAGAGATATGACAACGTGTATCTTTTTATTTGTTATGAAGTCCTTAATATCCATGGCGTGGAATTCCATGTTTCTGTAACCGAGATTTTCAGCCATCTTCTTGGAGGCTGCTATTACTCCTGAAGAATAATCAAGGCCTATAAAGTGGCACTTTTTCTTTTTTATTTCTGTAAGGTAATAATTTAAAACAAAAGTGAGATAAGACTTTCCGCAACCGCAATCTATGATGTTTATTGTTTCATTAGCAGGGAGCTTATCCAGAATACCCTCCAGCAATTCCACATAATGATCTATTTGATTATACTTTCTTATTTTATCGTTCTTAATTTTACCTTCCTTGCTCATTATGCCGATTTCCTTTAACAGGGCATCGGCCTTACCCGGTTTTATGTAATAGTCCCTGTTTAAAAGTGTAGAGGTTTCGCTTATATGAGTGTCAGCTTTCCTGGGCTCATCCAGATCCTCATCCTTAACCTCCGTTGTGGTCATCTTAACATTTTTATTATCACCGGAAATAAGAAGGTCCGTACCCCTCTCTCTGTAAAGTATTGATATGGAATCATATTGCTCACAATTTTCAGCTAGCTTATTACAGAGTGAGTTCATATCAATGAGCTCAGTTTTGCCGCCAAAGTTGAAACGTATTTTACCACCATCGAAGTGACCGGCACCCTTAAATTCCTTTAAGCCGGCTGTGTAAGTCACATATATGCCCTTGAAAATCGCACTGTTTTCACTAAATCTGCTATCCAAACCCATGAGGAAAAGCTTAATTTTATTTATGCTTTGTTTATTCATATAAACACGTACCTTTCTGAAAAATATATTTCTATATAATCATAATTAGCAATTTTTATCAATATATACGTTTTTGCTTGAATATAATTCTCAATAGTTATATCATTTTATTTAGATTATTTTAATTGAGTCTTAACTGCATGGGAGAGAAGCAATATGGTACAAAAGCTAGTAACCGTTGAAAACGTAACTGGAAGAGAAGGGGAATATATAATAAAGGATCATAATGGAATCACCGCCGGAAGATTCTTTTTAATAGATTATCAGGCAAAGAACAGAAGCTGTATTTTCAGGGTTAATTACTACGATGCAGGCAATTACGATGTTCTGAGAGAGGCCCTTCAAATCCTTTTAAGAAAAATATTTTCATCTACCAATGCTTTTAAAGTAAATATACTCATAAGTGAAGAAGCTAATATAAGACCCTTCACGGATTTAGGGTTTATGCTTGAGGGGGTCCTGGAGGAGAGCATTATTTCAAATGGTTATTATAAGAATGAGCTGCTATTTGGAATTAATGCGGAGGAGTTTGAGAACAACCAAAGGACAAATGTATTAAGGCTCAAGGGAAACAATATCGAACTGAAGATTCTCACTCCTGAAGATGCAGAAGATATGACAGATTACTATATAAGAAACAAAACCTATCTCCAAGATTTTGAACCTGCCAGAGAGGAAACCTTCTATACTACGGAGGTTCAAAAAAGAATATTAATGGAGAGCTATAAGCAGTATTTAAACGGCATAGCTTTAAGTTTTGGAATTTATAAGGACAATAAACTCATTGGTAAGATTCAATTGAGCAACATTGTAATGGGCATATTTAGAAACGGTATTGTGGGCTATTCTATAGATAAGGACTTTCAAGGAAAAGGCTATATGAAAGAAGCCTTGAAGCTGGTTTTAGGATATGCTTTTAATGAAATGGACTTACACAGAATAGAGGCATCTACACTGGTAGATAATATAAAATCTCAAAGAGTACTGCTGTCTTGTGGCTTTAAGGAAGTGGGCATAAATAAAGAGTATTTATTTATTAACGGAGCATGGAGAGATCATAAGACTTTTTATATAATTAATAATTAGTAATGAGTATTTAGTAATTGTGGAGGATTTTTCTCAGCTGTGCTACGAAAAATCTTCAATTTTATATTTTAATTTAGTCAATTGGCGCTAACGCTTAGGCAAAATAATTTATAGAAATTCAGTTCCGCTTAATTTCATCCTAAATTACTCATTGCTAATTACTCATTACTCATTACTCATTACTCATTACTCATTGATTACCATACACTTACTTTATATGAGACAATGGTTCAGTGGCATAATTTACCTATAAGTTTTCTATTGACTCTGTTACGACTTCATGTTATTATAATCAAGTCGCTTCGGTAAAGCATTAAATGAAACGACAAAAAATAAAAGAAGTATGTTGACACGATAAACAAAACGTGTTAATATATAAAAGCTGTCAGACGACAGCGAAATAATAACAAGTTGGTCTTTGAAAATTGAACAGAGATAAAGATAATTCTTTTACAAGAATAAATCATGGTCAGCGATTTCTTTGACAGACGAAAGTCTGAAAAACAAATTTAGCGATAAGCTAGAGTTCAAACTTTTAAATTGAGAGTTTGATCCTGGCTCAGGACGAACGCTGGCGGCGTGCCTAACACATGCAAGTCGAGCGGGGGACTTCGGTCCCCAGCGGCGGACGGGTGAGTAACACGTGGGTAACCTGCCTCATAGAGGGGGATAGCCTCCCGAAAGGGAGATTAATACCGCATAATAAGCAGCCATCGCATGATGGCAACTTTAAAGGAGCAATCCGCTATGAGATGGGCCCGCGGCGCATTAGCTAGTTGGTGAGGTAACGGCTCACCAAGGCCACGATGCGTAGCCGACCTGAGAGGGTGATCGGCCACATTGGAACTGAGACACGGTCCAGACTCCTACGGGAGGCAGCAGTGGGGAATATTGCACAATGGGCGAAAGCCTGATGCAGCAACGCCGCGTGGAGGATGAAGGCCTTCGGGTTGTAAACTCTTGTCTTCTGGGACGATAATGACGGTACCAGAGGAGGAAGCCACGGCTAACTACGTGCCAGCAGCCGCGGTAATACGTAGGTGGCGAGCGTTGTCCGGATTTACTGGGCGTAAAGGATGCGTAGGCGGATATTTAAGTGAGATGTGAAATACCCGGGCTTAACTTGGGTGCTGCATTTCAAACTGGATATCTAGAGTGCGGGAGAGGAAAGTGGAATTCCTAGTGTAGCGGTGAAATGCGTAGAGATTAGGAAGAACACCAGTGGCGAAGGCGACTTTCTGGACCGTAACTGACGCTGAGGCATGAAAGCGTGGGGAGCAAACAGGATTAGATACCCTGGTAGTCCACGCCGTAAACGATGAATACTAGGTGTAGGAGGGTCCAACCTTCTGTGCCGCCGTTAACACATTAAGTATTCCGCCTGGGGAGTACGGTCGCAAGATTAAAACTCAAAGGAATTGACGGGGGCCCGCACAAGCAGCGGAGCATGTGGTTTAATTCGAAGCAACGCGAAGAACCTTACCTAGACTTGACATCTCCTGAATTACCGGTAATGCGGGAAGCCCTTCGGGGCAGGAAGACAGGTGGTGCATGGTTGTCGTCAGCTCGTGTCGTGAGATGTTGGGTTAAGTCCCGCAACGAGCGCAACCCTTATTGTTAGTTGCTACCATTAAGTTGAGCACTCTAGCAAGACTGCCGGGGTTAACTCGGAGGAAGGTGGGGATGACGTCAAATCATCATGCCCCTTATGTCTAGGGCTACACACGTGCTACAATGGCGAGTACAACGAGAGGCAAAGCCGCGAGGCGGAGCAAAACTATAAAACTCGTCCCAGTTCGGATTGCAGGCTGAAACTCGCCTGCATGAAGCCGGAGTTGCTAGTAATCGCGAATCAGCATGTCGCGGTGAATACGTTCCCGGGCCTTGTACACACCGCCCGTCACACCATGAGAGTTGGCAATACCCGAAGTCCGTAGTCTAACCGCAAGGAGGACGCGGCCGAAGGTAGGGTCAGCGATTGGGGTGAAGTCGTAACAAGGTAGCCGTAGGAGAACCTGCGGCTGGATCACCTCCTTTCTATGGAGAACCTGCTCTAAAGATATCCAAGAGATACTTAGAGCGCAGGTCTGACCAATCTCTGTTCAATTTTGAAAGACTAACGTCTTTCAAGTGGAAGAAATTACAGGTTGACGCCAACGCGTCAGCGGTGTAAAATAGTATTCCGTTGTTCTTTGAAAATTGCACATAAGAAATTAAGCAGATATCCAACTACAGCTAATAATTTAAACATGCCTGAAAACCCGTTGAAGATTCGGGATTTTCAAACAAGTTTAAATTAAGTTTCCGTAGGATATCTGGAGTAAAGCTAAGAATAATATCAATTATTGTTCTTTATAACAAAGTTGTTTAGCTGAATGGACTCGCCATTCACTGACAACGAGTCTCAGGAGAAGCAAGCAATGCTAGGCGCCTAGGAGTGAGGACCGGAGTTGGCTGGATAGGCCAATGAGGACCGGAGCGACGACGGCAACAACGCAGTGCGCCGCTTATCGTGAGACGAGTAAGGTCAAGTTATAAAGGGCGCATGGTGAATGCCTTGGCATCAGGAGCCGAAGAAGGACGTGATAAGCTGCGATAAGCTTCGGGTAGGCGCAAATAGCCTGTGATCCGGAGATCTCCGAATGAGGAAACTCACATGGGTAACCCCATGTATCCTTAAGTGAATCCATAGCTTAAGGAAGGTAAACCCAGGGAACTGAAACATCTAAGTACCTGGAGGAAGAGAAAGAAAAATCGATTCCGTCAGTAGCGGCGAGCGAAAGCGGAAGAGCCCAAACCAGAAACTTGTTTCTGGGGTTGCGGACAGATCATAACTCACTGAGATGGTTAACTGAATATTTCTGGAAAGTTAAGCCGCAGAGTGTAACAGCCACGTAAGTGAAAGCTGTCAAAGTGAAGATCTGATCCAGAGTACCACGAGACACGTGAAACCTTGTGGGAAGCAGGGAGGACCACCTCCCAAGGCTAAATACTACCTGATGACCGATAGCGAAGAAGTACCGTGAGGGAAAGGTGAAAAGAACCCCGGGAGGGGAGTGAAATAGAACCTGAAACCGTGTGCCTACAACCGGTCAGAGCACTATATTCTGGGCGGGACTCACCTTTAGGTGTGTCCCCCGTCCTTAATCTGTGTGATGACGTGCTTTTTGTAGAACGATCCAGCGAGTTACGGCATGTAGCAAGGTTAAGTACTTAAGGTACGGAGCCGAAGGGAAACCGAGTCTGAACAGGGCGGATAGTTGCATGCTGTAGACCCGAAACCGGGTGACCTATCCATGGACAGGGTGAAGCGGAAGTAAAATTCCGTGGAGGCCCGAACCACGTTGGTGTTGAAAAACCATGGGATGAGCTGTGGATAGCGGAGAAATTCCAATCGAACTCGGAGATAGCTGGTTCTCCTCGAAATAGCTTTAGGGCTAGCGTCGGATAATTGAGTAATGGAGGTAGAGCACTGAATGGGCTAGGGGGCATTGCGCTTACTGAACCCTATCAAACTCCGAATGCCATATACTTGTATACCGGCAGTCAGACTGCGAGTGATAAGATCCGTAGTCAAAAGGGAAAAAGCCCAGACCGTCAGCTAAGGTCCCTAAGTGTAAGTTAAGTGGAAAAGGATGTGGGATTTCTAAGACAACTAGGATGTTGGCTTAGAAGCAGCCACTCATTTAAAGAGTGCGTAATAGCTCACTAGTCGAGAGATCCTGCGCCGAAGATGTCCGGGGCTCAAACTTACCACCGAAGCTACGGGTTGACGCTTGCGCGTCAGCGGTAGAGGAGCATCCTGTACGGGCTGAAGTCATACCGAAAGGAGTGGTGGACTGTACAGGAGAGAGAATGCTGGAATAAGTAGCGAGAAAAGAGTGAGAATCTCTTTGGTCGAAAACCTAAGGTTTCCTGGGGAAGGCTCGTCCTCCCAGGGTTAGTCGGGACCTAAGCCGAGGCCGAGAGGCGTAGGCGATGGACAATCGGTTGATATTCCGATACCACTATGACGCGTTATTACCGATGGGGTGACGCAGGAGGATAGGATGTGCCCACTATTGGATGTGGGTCTAAGCATCTAGGCAGAACAGATAGGCAAATCCGTCTGTTCAATGCTGAGGTGTGATGGGGAGCGAAATTTAGTAGCGAAGTATCTGATTCCACGCTGCCAAGAAAAGCCTCTAGGGAGTGAAGTAGTGCCCGTACCGCAAACCGACACAGGTAGGTGAGGAGAGAATCCTAAGACCAGCGGAAGAATTGCAGTTAAGGAACTCGGCAAATTGACCCCGTAACTTCGGGAGAAGGGGTGCCTACGCGAGTAGGCCGCAGAGAATAGGCCCAAGCAACTGTTTAGCAAAAACACAGGTCTCTGCTAAAGCGTAAGCTGATGTATAGGGGCTGACGCCTGCCCGGTGCTGGAAGGTTAAGGGGATTGCTTAGCGCAAGCGAAGGCATGAACTTAAGCCCCAGTAAACGGCGGCCGTAACTATAACGGTCCTAAGGTAGCGAAATTCCTTGTCGGGTAAGTTCCGACCCGCACGAATGGCGTAATGATTTGGGCACTGTCTCAACTGCAAATCCGGCGAAATTGTAGTGCAAGTGAAGATGCTTGCTACCCGCGATTGGACGGAAAGACCCCGTAGAGCTTTACTGTAGCTTAGCATTGAGTTTCGGTATTATCTGTACAGGATAGGTGGGAGACTTGGAAGCAAGGGCGTCAGCCTTTGTGGAGTCAACCTTGGGATACCACCCTGATGATACTGAGATTCTAACCGGACACCATGAAGCTGGTGACGGGACATTGTTAGGTGGGCAGTTTGACTGGGGCGGTCGCCTCCTAAAAAGTAACGGAGGCGCTCAAAGGTTCCCTCAGAACGGTTGGAAATCGTTCGTAGAGTGTAAAGGCAGAAGGGAGCCTGACTGCGACACCCACAAGTGGAGCAGGGACGAAAGTCGGACTTAGTGATCCGGTGGTACCTCGTGGGAGGGCCATCGCTCAACGGATAAAAGCTACCTCGGGGATAACAGGCTGATCTCCCCCAAGAGTCCACATCGACGGGGAGGTTTGGCACCTCGATGTCGGCTCGTCGCATCCTGGGGCTGAAGTAGGTCCCAAGGGTTGGGCTGTTCGCCCATTAAAGCGGCACGCGAGCTGGGTTCAGAACGTCGTGAGACAGTTCGGTCCCTATCCGTCGCGGGCGTAGGAAATTTGAGAGGAGCTGTCCTTAGTACGAGAGGACCGGGATGGACTGACCTCTGGTGTACCAGTTGTTCTGCCAGGAGCACCGCTGGGTAGCTATGTCGGGACGGGATAAACGCTGAAAGCATCTAAGCGTGAAGCCCACCTCAAGATAAGATTTCCCATGACGTAAGTCAGTAAGACCCCTTGAAGAACACAAGGTTGATAGGCTAGAGGTGTAAGCACAGTAATGTGTGCAGCTGACTAGTACTAATAGGTCGAGGACTTGACCTAAAACACATTCTTATGTGCAATTTTCAGAGAACAAACTTCTCTGATATCTGGTGATGATAGCGTGAGGGTTACACCCGTTCCCATTCCGAACACGATGGTTAAGACTCACAGCGCCGATGGTACTGCTCGGGAGACTGAGTGGAAGAGTAGGACGTTGCCAGGTTACGAAAAGCATCAAGCGTAGGCTTGATGCTTTTTTGCTCTATAGGAAATTATGTATTTAAGAAATTGTGGATAACTTCGATTATTTAAGTGTATCTGTATTTATCTAGGTGATTGCTATGAATAAGATAACCATAAAAATGATTCTGGAACATAAATGGTATGAATTCAAAGATAAGTTATCATATAGATTGCCTAAAGATATGCGAGAGCATATCTTTAATGTCGTTGAAAAATCTCTTCATTGTGGAGAAATTAATAAAGGTTACGCTGAGTACATGTGTTTCAATTGTGGAGAGAGTATTAAAGCAGGGTTCACTTGTAAAAGTAAGTTCTGTGTGAAATGTGGAAGGCTATACACGCTGAAATGGGTAGAAAAGCAGCAAGAGAATATGCTAAATGTAGTACATAGACATAGCGTATTTACTATACCTGAGGAACTTAGAAATTATTTTTATAAAAGAAGAGAGATGCTTAAAGACCTGATGGACGGAGTCTATCAAGTAATTGACTATTGGTACAAAAAACATAAGGGCAAGAGTTATGAGGTGGGTGTAATAGCGGTAATTCATACTTTTGGACGAGACTTAAAATGGAATCCTCATGTGCATGCACTTGTTACGGAAGGGGCTATTAACAATAAATATAGCTGGTGGAAGCCGGTAGAATATATACCATATGAATACCTAAGGAAGTCTTGGCAAAAAATTGTTTTAGATATCATAAAGAAATATTTTAAGGATTATAAAACTAGAAAATTAATTAGTACCTTGTACAGGGTATATAAAGATGGTTTTTATGTTAATGCAGACAGAGCCCTTACAGATATGAAAAAAGCCACTAAATACATAGGGAGATATCTTGCAAGAGCTGCGATAGCAGAGTATAGAATTGAAAGCTATGATGGTGAGAATGTAACCTTTTGGTACGAAGACCATGATACCGGTGAACATATAAAAGTTACATTGGATGTATTAACGTTCATTGGAAAGCTGGTACAACAAATTCATAAAAAAGGCTTTAAGTGCGTTAGAAGGTATGGTCTATATTCAAGGAAGAAAAATGCTTTGGCTAAAGAAATAATACACTTGTATAAGTTTGTTAAACAGTTAAAGATTTCAGATATTCTAAATAGAAAAAAGAAACAAGAAAAAAAGAGGTGGAAGCAGAGAATAATAGAGACTTTTGATAGAAATCCATTAGAATGCAGAAAGTGTAAAAAAGAAATGGAATTATGGAAAATCTGGCATGATGACTATGGTTTGATATATGATATAAGGGAATCAACCTATAAGGAGGATAAACCAGATGGATCCAATAGACGAATATTATTACGAACTCAATCCAATAGAGAAAGAAATTGTGTACAAATATCAATGCTGCAAGTGCTGTTTCGAAGAGTGGGCCCCAGCCTTTGTGGTAGATGAGATTGCATACATGGATGAGATTCTTGAGGAAGACTCTAAATGTGAAGATTTGGGAATGCCTATTTTGGTATGCCCTCGTTGTAATGCAGACTTTTATTTTACCGGTGACATTGAAAAGCAATAGAGTGGCGTTAGCCACTCTATTGAGAGTCCCCGTTAGGGGATTTTTTTATCTAAAATCCAAAGTTTCCTCCATACTTTTAAGAAAAGGAATAAGTGTATTGGTATCTGTGGGCTGATCGCCCACGGTGAGCCATACTATATATTCAGAATCCACTCCGTGCTGCAAATTATAAGCCGGCTTTAACTGGCCATTTTTCATGGCATCCTCTTTCAACCTCATGAAAGTTGCATCCTTATCAGTTTTTGAATAGCTGTTACGTTCACCGCAAATATGTATTTTTTCAGTGTATTCTTTTAACTTATTGAGATATTCTTCGAGCTTCTCAATAGAACGCTGCAACGGAGTTTTTTTCTTCCTGGCCCATGCACGAACTCTATGTTTTCCTCATGCTTCAATGCATACAGTTTTTTTCGAAGCTTTTTTATATGCTTCATCTTTACCTCATTCTGATATGCAATCTTTATTCCGTATAGTTCTTCGCATTCTGCTACTAAGTCTGCCATCTTAGTTAGTAATTTTTCCAGGTTCTTAGTTACAGCTTTTTTCCACACAAAGGTATATTTATTAGCGCAAGCTTCAATTTTAGTGCCATCAATAAATATGGACTCACCAGATATTTCATTGAGGTTATATAGAAATTTTGTCATTTCTGCCATAATTCTTTCAGCACAAGGCGGAAAGTGTAAACTTCTAAATCTGGCAAAGGTTGAATGATCTGGCTTTGCTTAATTTTCAAGAAGGTACATAAGTAAGCGTAAAATAGTCCCCACCTATTATTCAGATGGGGACTCTGCTATACTTGTTTTGATTTACAGTATTTAGGTAAGGTAGATGACCAAGGCAATAAAGAATCTAAAACTTCAGAATCATTTATATCAACATTTGGAAACTGCTCAAATAAGTACTTTAAGTATTCAAAAGGATTAAGATCATTTTCCTTTGCAGTTTCAATAATACTATAAGTAACTGCACTTGCCTTTGCTCCCTGCGGAGTATTGGCGAACAGCCAATTTTTTCTCCCAATGACAAATGGCTTTATTGCCCTTTCGGCGCGGTTATTGCTAAGTTCCAGCCTGCCATCTTTGAGTATACTCATCAGTTTATCCTTCTGATTGAATGAGTAATTGACAGCTTTCCCGTAACTTGATTTGGGTAGTGCAAGAGCGTGTTCCTTTTCAATCCATGAGAAATAAGCCTCTAGCATTGGTTTAAGTTTGCTAAGGCGTTCATCATACCGGTCTTCAGATGACAAACTTGATAGTTCTTCCTCAAGCTTAAACATTTCATCAATATATTTGACTCCTTGATAAGCAGAGGTATACATGTAGCTTTCTTTATCAGTCACTGCCTTTAAGGTATCAGTGAAATACCTCCTTGCATGTGCGAAGCACGCTACGAGAGTAACTTCCATGGCACCGCCGGCTTTGGAATCTTTCAAAAGTTTGTCATAACCGTCATAGGCATCAACATGAAGATAACCCTTAAATCCATTTAAGAAGGTTTTGGCATTATCTCCTGCCCTTGATGGCTGATAATCGTATAGAACAATAGGCTCATGCCCATTGCCTGTACGGTACATCCACATATAAGACCTTGTTGTGGCCTCACGGCCCGGCTCATTGAGAACTTCTAGTTCTGTTTCGTCCGCATGAGCTACATCATAGTCCGTAAGGTATTTACGTAGACGCAGGTACAAAGGATTCAGCCAATCTTGTGCAGCCCGAATAATCCAGTTAGCCATGTTTTGACGGTTAACTGGTAAACCACGCCGCTTGTATTCTTGTTCCTGCCTATAAAGAGGAGTAGCATCTACATATTTCCTAGTCATGATATATGCTATTATAGAAGGGGATGCTATACTTCCCTTAATGACAGGCTTAGGGGTTGGCGCCGAAATCATTGGGACAGTTATATCTTCCTTTTCACATTTCCGACAGGAATAAATCATGCTGTGGATTTCTTTTACGATAATTTGTGCCGGGATGACCTCCAGCTCTCTGCGGATTTCGGAACGCACCTCATGGAGTTGACCGCCACATTGAGAACAAACCTGTTCTTCAGCTGAGAGCTTATATTCAACTATTTGCTTAGGAAGATCTGAAAGATCTTTTTCACGTTTTCCTTTAAGCTTTTTAGCCTTGGATGAAGATTGTTGTTGCTTTGCACAATCATCTAAATTAGGCTCAGCAGTAAAAGGCTGTCGCTCACTTTCAGCCTCGTTAAATATTGGCATGTTAATCTGACCATCTATATTCTTTTCACTGGATTTACCAAATAGTCTCTGCTTGTTGAGCTTGTATTGCTCTTCATACCATTTTAGTCTAAGCTCAGCCTGCTCCTTTTCAATGCTGAGTTTTATGAAGGCATCCTCTAGCTCTTTACGACTGTAATTCTCTAAGTTAAATGATTTTACTTCTGTTTTACTCATACTTATATTATACACTTTTCATACAAAATTATCAAGAAAAAAAGTCGTAAAAAGCTAGTGTTTTCAACGGTTTTAGAAGTTTTAAAGAGTTGGAAATTATCCACTTTTTGATTGAATTTTTTAGGGTTATCCACAAAAAATCAAATGATTTTTCTCTGCATAATATCACGATGTACTCCCTTTTGGTTAATATCCAGTCCATCTAAAAGCCAGCGGAGCTCCCGCTCCGTTACATGTATAACTTTGTCTTTAGAATTATTAGGCCACTTAAAGCGACCTTTTTCCAAACGGCGATAGTAAAGCCAGAATCCATTCCGCTCCCAATAGAGCAACTTGAGTTTGTCGCGTTTAGCGTTGCAGAATACAAAAAGTGCATCAGAGAATGGATCTAACTTAAAATTCATCTGAACGATGATGGCGAGACCGTCAATAGATTTTCTCATATCAGTACTTCCAGCAGCCAAAAATACATTAGAAGTCTGCTTTAGGTTTAACATAAAGTTAATAGGGATTGGACAACATCTGCAAAGAGTTCTTTATCGAAGTCTTGCGAAACTGAAATTTCAGCCTTACCGACTTTTACAGTAATAGATGTTGTTGTTATAGATAAATTTGTTTTTACTGAAACCCACTGCTGTCTTGGTTCTTCTTTAAACTCTGCTTTGTTGAATTTGTTAATCCAATAGCGTAATTTGTGTATACTCAATTGTTTTTGCTGACACCATACCGGCCCGGTAAGGCCGCTAGATCTATAATCAGCAATGAGCTGCTGCCAATCTTCCATATTTAATTTTGTCAATAAAAACACCTCCGGAATTTTATTCTAGAGGTATTATCTCACAAGATTTATATTCATAAAATGTGTGGACAGTTTGACGCTTACTCTGGCAAAGGTTGAATGATCTGGCTTTGCTTAATTTTCAAGAAGGTACATAAAGTTGATATCACGGCGGCATGCTGTTTCCATAGCACGTGATGAATAGATATGGTTCATGTAAGCATAAAGTACAATCTTCAGCATCTGTCGTGGCGTTGCTTGATTTTCCCTCGGTTCTCGGGAATAAGTCTAATATAAATCTTCTAAATCCATCTCCTCCACAAACTGACTTAGCAAACTTACTGAATCATTTACTGGGATTATACAATCCATATCGAATGGAAGTTTTAATTGAAAATATCTTTGATTAAGTGTATAATTTTTTGTAAAATGTTATGTTTTTGCATACTAATATTTCACCATAAATCCCTCACTTTTTGAAGTGGGGGATTTATAGTTTTATAAAAAAGAACTGCCGCTCTTTTTTTAGTTAGTGCGACGGCCCCATGGAGGCTCCCGAATTAATTATATAAACTCATTGAACCAGCAATTTGTCATTGTTGTCTCAATGAGTTTTCTTATACTACATAAGTAAGTTAATATCCTTTTATTTGATATAACTTGCAGTGGATTCTCTAAAGATTGGATCAGTTTTTACATAGGTAATTTGAAATGGTTTTGAAGGATTTTCTAATCTTGAAAGTAACATTTCAGCTGCCATTAATCCCATCTCTTTTCTATATATATGGACAGTGGTTAGTTGGGGATCTATAATCCGTGATTCGAGAGCATTGTCGAAGCCGCAAATAGAAACTTCATTTGGGACCTCAATGCCTTTGTGTTTCAATGCCTGCATAACAGTAACAGCAATAAAATCATTTGCGCAGATAAAGGCTGAAGGTAGTACTTTCATCTTTTCTATTTGCTCTGCTATCCATATATAATCGTTATAGGGGTATTTGTCGTCATCTTCTAATATACAAGAAGATAAATCTAGCTGAAGTTTACATTCAAATAATGCTCTGTTATAGCCTAACCATCTCTCATTAAAACTTTTGCAATGCTTAAAGTCGCCAATAAAACCAATATTGGTATGCCCATCAGCTATTAATTTTTTTGTCAAAGCATAGGTGCTGTGCTCGTTTTCCATTAATATTATATCTGCATTAAGTTCAGTGAAGGATATATCATAAACGCAGTCAATGAGAATGGTAGGTAAATTAAGTTTACAAATCAGCTCGGTATATTTTTTGTTAAACAACTCTATACATATAATTCCATCTACCTTTTTCTCATCGAAATTGTTAGGAAAGATCAAAGAGTCAATTTCCGTATCCCTAACCACATAAATTGAAAGAGTGAATCCTTCAGCGCTGATTTTTCTCTCTAGTTCATTTAAAAGCGCATTACCAAAATGATTGGCGTAAGGCATATGGTGTGTTATCAAGGCGATGTTACAATTTCGCTTTTGTGTCAAATTTTTAGTGTCCATTAATGCATAATGTCTATATTTTAAGCTTATCGCTTTCTCTATAACTTTACTTCTCGTTGCCTCGGGTATAGACTTATGACCATTTAAAGCTTTTGATACAGTATTCCTAGACAAACCTAATGCATGTGCAATGTCTTGTATTGTTACCTTTTCTTTATTCATAGCATTTTTGCCTCCATAGACTATGTGTCATTTTTCACAGATTTATTATCCTTATAAATCTAATCTTAAAATTCATATTTCTAATGCCAATATTCTGACTCAATCCATAATACATAATTGTTTAATATTTAACTATGCAATATATGCATACTAATGTAAATGTACAACAGTTTATTTTGAATTTCAAGAAGAAAATGAAAAAATAAAGAAAGATATTAATCAGCATAGATTAGATTGATCATTTCTAACAACAAAATGTTTACTAAAAAGTAATCAAAAGCACAAATAGTTATAGACGGAAGTGTGAGGTGAGATTGGGATAATCTATATATAAATTAAAATTATTTGAATACAAATAAATATAAATTACGGTAATTAATACTAAAAAGTGACAAATGAACAGGCTTTAAGTAAACAAATGTAACAATATAATTTGATAACAATAAACAAAAAATAAAAAGAAATCGTTGACAATAATATTGGGGTTTGATAAAATGTAATCAACACATAGTGAACAAATAACAATTACTATGTGTGCAATTGTGCAAGTTATAAATAGAAAAAGTAATCATTTAAAGAATTTATCAGGGGGGTATACTTATAACGATTAGACTAATAATAAAACCATAAATAAGTTTTTACTGGGGGAGGAGTAAGATGACTTCGATAAAAGCATCTAGCAATGATAACAATTCTAAACTATTGAAAAATTTAAGGTATATAAAAGAAAATTATCAATTATATCTTTTTATTTTACCTGCAATAATTCTATTATTTATATTTGCCTACTTACCGATGTATGGTATTGTAATAGCCTTCAAAGATTTTAATGTATTAAAAGGTATTATAGATAGCCCTTGGGTTGGGTTTAAATATTTTGAAAGATTTATAGATTCGCCTAAATTTCTTGAGGTATTTACCAATACTTTGAAGCTTAGTTTTTATGGTTTGCTGTGGGGGTTCCCGGCGCCAATAATTTTAGCTCTTATGCTAAATAGATTAAAAAGCAAATTTATTAAGAAAAATGTTCAACTTGTTTTGTATGCCCCAAATTTTATTTCAGTAGTAGTTATTTCAGGTATGATCTTCTTGTTTCTATCACCAGTAGGTATTGTTAATAAAATTGTTACTGCATTTGGGGGGAAACCAATTAATTTCATGCTTGAGCCCAAGTATTTCAGAACAATCTTTATCGCAAGTGGTATATGGCAAAGCGCTGGATGGGCGTCCATCATATATATGGCTGCGCTTTCAAATGTTTCTCAAGATTTAGTTGATGCTGCTGTTATTGATGGTGCAAGTATATTTAAACAAATCATCCACATAGATTTACCGACAATTAAACCTATTATGGTTATACAGCTCATATTTGCAATGGGAGGCATAATGAATGCCGGAGGTGAAAAGGCGCTGTTGTTATATAAAGCTGGGAACAGTCCTACTTCACTTGTTATCTCAACTTACACTTATCAGATAGGTATGGAAAGAGCAGATTGGAGTTATGGAGCAGCCATAGGATTATTCAATACTGTAATTAATTTAATCTTGCTTATCACTGCTGACAGAATTGCAAAACGCTTAAATGACGGACAAGGACTATAATGACGGAAGGGGGTTAGGTTAAATGTTCAAAAGAGAGTCTACAGGGGATAAGATCCTGTTAATTTCTAATGGAGTTATCTTAGCATTAATTGTGCTATCAGTGCTCTTGCCTCTGATATATGTATTGATAGGCTCCTTCATGGACCCTACAATGCTAAGAAATCATGGTTTGAGTTTTAATCCTAAGGATTGGACTATAAACGGATATGAGCGTATTTTTGAAGATGATTCTATTTGGAGAGGATTTCTAAATTCATTGTACTATTCAACATTTGGTACTTTTATTTCAGTTACTGTATGTTTATTTGCAGCCTATCCATTAACTAGAAAAGACTTTGTTGGTAAAAAGTACATTATGATTTACTTCGTTATCACCATGTTCTTCGGTGGAGGACTCATTCCAACCTATATGACAATAAAAAACCTCAAGTTACTAAATACAGTTTGGGCTTTAGTTTTACCGGGAGCAGTAAGTGCGTGGAACATAATTTTAATTAGAACCTATTATCAAGGAATTCCACAGGAACTGAGAGAGGCTGCAACGGTTGACGGAGCTACAGATATGCAATATTTTTTTAAGATATTGTTACCTCTTAGCAAACCTATAATAGCTGTATTAAGCTTGTGGGGGTTTGTTGGCCGATGGAATTCTTGGTTTGATGCCATGATTTATTTAAATGATCAAAAAATGGCGCCTTTACAACTTGTGCTTAGAAAAATACTAATTATGAATCAGCCGTCACCTGGAATGATATCAGACATCCAAGCCATTGCTTATCAGGCTGAAGTTGCTGAGCTTTTAAAATATTCAACCATTGTAGTTTCAAGTTTACCATTAATCTTAATGTATCCTTTCTTCCAAAAATACTTTGAAAAAGGTGTGATGATAGGATCCATCAAAGGTTAATAAAAAATATATTTATTAGGAGGTAAAAAATGAAAAAGATTAGCAAACTTTTAAGTGTTGTAATTGCTACAAGCATGTTAGTAGCAGGATGTGGCTCTGGTTCCACTAATAATGAATCAGGTAAATCTGATACACCCAGTGGAACAACTAAAGCAAAAGGAGCAAACTCATCTCCGGGCTATGGACTTTCAAATGTACAGTTCCCATTAAAAGAAAAGGTAAGTTTAAAAATGGTTACTAGCAGTTCAATTCAAGCACCAGCAGATCCTAATGATAAATTAATATTTAAAAGACTTGAGGAAGATACCAATGTCCATATTGACTGGATAAATTATACAGACGATCAATTTGGAGATAAAAAGAATCTATTGCTTGCCAGTGGCGATCTGCCAGACGCATTTTTTAATGCTGGAATGAGCGATTATGATCTTCTTAAGTATGCAAAAGACGGAGTTATTATTCCTGTAGAAGATTTGGTTGAAAAATACATGCCTAACTTAAAGGCAATATATGATAAGTATCCAGAATATAAAGCTTTCTCAACTGCTCCGGATGGACATATGTATAGTTTTCCGTGGATTGAAGAGTTAGGTTCCGGTAAAGAAAGTATTCATTCTATATCCGATATGGCATTTATTAACATTGAGTGGCTAAATAAGTTAGGCTTGGAAATGCCAACAACTATTGAAGAATTCGAAAAAGTATTAATAGCTTTTAGAGATCAAGACCCTAATGGTAATGGGAAAAAGGATGAAATTCCATTATCTTTCATAGCAAACAATGGTAATGAAGGACCACAATATCTATTTGGCGCCTTTGGACTTGGTGATAACTGGGATCACATTGTAGTTACAAACGATAAGAAAGTAGTTTATACCCGTGCTGATGAAGGATACAAAGAAGCAATGAAGTGGATGCACAACTTAAACAAAAAAGGTTTAATTGATCCGGAAGCTTATACTCAAGATTGGCCAACTTTTACTGCTAAGGGTAAGGATGACCGTTTTGGCGTGTATTTCACATGGGATAAAGATAATGTTACCGGTAATAATGACAAGTATGAATTGATGCCTCCATTAAAGGGGCCCAATGGTATGGCTAACCTTGCAAGATGTAACGGTTTTGGATTGGATAGATCAAGAGCGGTAATTACAAGTGCAAACCAAAACCTTGAATTAACTGCAAAATGGTTTGATAAAATGTATGAGCCACTTCAATCAGCCCAAAATAACTGGGGTACCTATGGTGACCCAAATCAACAAAATATATTTGAATTAGTTGATGGAAAGTTAAAGCACTTAGATCTAGGAGATACTGCACCGGGAGAATTAAGAGGAAAGACTTCTGTTGGTGGTCCGTTGGCTATACTGGATACATACTATGGCAATGAAGTTACTAAGCCAGATGATGCTGCAAGAAGACTTGAAAGAATTAAGAAGCTAGTTCCATTTATGAGCTTTGAAAATGTGTATCCAAGAGTATTTTTGACTATTGACCAAGCAGATGAGTTATCACAGCTTGAACCACTTATAAATCAATTTACAGATAGAAAAACAGTAGAGTGGATGTCTAAAGGTGGAGTTGAAGAAGAATGGGATGACTATTTGGCTGAACTTGAGAACCTTGGACTGAAAAGATTTTTAGAAATTAAGCAGGAAGCTTTTGACAACTATTATAAGTAATATTTCTGTATACAATTTATAGGGTTATTTAAATTAAAGGAGTAAGTATAGAAGTCTCTTCTAAGATACAGATATACTTACTCTTTTTCAAAAAGCTATAAACATTACAAGGATAAAGATAATTAATATACTCCAATGTTTTATAGGAGGTCTGATTATGCAAAAAAAATTTAAACATGCTATATCATTAATGACAGTACTAGTGATAGGGGTAACTGGTTGCGCTAAAGAAGATAACTACTACAAAGAAAAGTATAGACCACAATACCACTTCTCACCGGAGGAAAAGTGGATGAATGATCCAAATGGAATGGTCTATTATGAAGGAAAGTATCATTTATTTTATCAACACAACCCAGAAGACACCATTTGGGGCCCTATGCATTGGGGACATGCCATAAGCACGGATATGGTTACATGGAAGCACTTACCTATAGCTTTAGAGCCCGATGATTTAGGTACAATATTTTCTGGAAGTGCTGTTATTGACCATAACAATAGCTCAGGATTTTTTGACAACGGTTCAGGAATCGTGGCTATATATACCAACCATAAAGAGGGTCAGACCCAAAGTATAGCCTTTAGTAAAGATAGTGGAAAAACCTTTGATAAGTATGAAGGCAATCCGGTGTTGAAAAGTGACTATTCTATAGATTTTAGAGATCCTAAAGTGTTTTGGCATGAGGAAACTCAAAAGTGGGTAATGGTTCTTGCTGTTGGAGACAGAGTTGAATTTTATAACTCCAGTGATTTAAAAAACTGGCAGTATCTAAGTAAGTTTGGTCCTTATGTAGGTGCGCGTGGTGGTGTATGGGAATGTCCGGAACTATTCGAGCTTCCTGTGGATGGAGATATGTCAAAGATGAAATGGGTGTTAAAGGTAGATTTAGGGGATCGTGCTGTAGCAGGAGGTTCTGGAGGACAATACTTTATAGGACATTTTGATGGAACTGAATTCATAAATGATAATCCAAAGAACACTGTTCTATGGTTAGACTATGGAGCGGATTTTTACGCATCGCAAAGCTGGTCTAATGCAAAAGCAACAGACGGAAGCTACTATTGGCTTGCTTGGATGAATAATTGGAAATACGCAAACGTTATACCTACTGGAGTTTGGAGGGGTCAAATGTCTATACCTCGTAAAGTGAGTCTTAAGAGCTTTCCTGAGGGTATAAGACTTGTACAAACTCCGGTAGAAGAATTGAAGTCCTTGAGATACGGTTCAAAAACTATTAAAGATGAAACTATAACACCGGAAAAAAATATCCTGAAAAAGTATTCCGGAGACAGCTACGAAATTATAGCTGAGTTTGAACTGGGTACCGCAGAAGAATTTGGTTTTAAGTTAAGGAAATCTGACAGTGAAGAAACGGTGGTTTCTTATAACACAAAGTTAAAAAATATATCTGTAAATAGAGCAAATTCAGGAAATGTATCCTTTAATGAAAATTTCAAACGTAAATTCACTGCAGAATTGAATCCATTGGATAATAAGGTAAAAATGCACATATTTATTGATGCTTCTTCTATTGAACTTTTTGCAAATGATGGAGAAGTAGTAATGACCAATCTGATTTTTCCCGATCCTAATAGTAAAGATTTAGAATTATTTTCTATAGGGGGAGATGTAAGGGTAGAAAAATTAGAGTTTCATAAACTACGCAGTAGCTGGAAGAAATAGCAGAAAAGATTTAGAAATTATACGTAAGTAATTGGAGGATAGGAATGAAAACAAGTTCACTAAAGTCACTATTGCATAATATCTTGGCAGAAATTAAACCTACTATCAAGAATGAGTCGGCAATAAATCAAACTAAAAAAAGAAAAGTGAAGTTCTTCCTTATAAACTCTATGAAACTAAAATATAAACTATTTTTCAGTTTTTCTATAATAATTATATGCAGTTTAGTAATGAGCCTTATGGGAATTAATAATATGAGAAAGATGAACCTTCAAGCTAAATTAATGTACGAGGATAATCTTAGAAGTATTAATTTATTGCATTCAATAAGAGCAGCTTATTTATCAGATATTAATAGAGTCACGGGTCTAACAGAGAATAATAAATCAGAAGTAATAATGTTGATGGAAAGAGATGCGAAAAATCTTGATGCTTTATTAGAGGAGTTCGTTACTATTTCCAAAGAAACAGCTAATCAAAAACAAATACAAGTTATGCTAGATAGTTATAACACATATAAAGAACATAGGCAGAGACTCTTTGAAGCATCAAAAGATCCTAAGAGATTGTTAAGTGCATATTCTATACCGGTAAAGAATTCCGGAAATTCTAACAATAATATAGTAGACACTTTAATTGAGTATCATGAAAAACATGCCGAACTTGTTGCTGTAGAAAATAATATAACATATGAGAGAAGTATTGTAGGTTTTTCTATTTTGTTAGGAATTACAATAATCTTATCTATAGGCATATCATTAATGATATCTACCAATTTGAGTTCTAACATTAAGAAGATTCTTGCATTTACAAATTCACTTAAGAATAACGATCTTAGCACTAAGATTGAAATCGAAGGTAAGGATGAGTTTGCTCAAATATTAATAGCATTAAATGATACAAGCCATAGTTTTAAAACAATTTTGGAAGAAATGGCCATGATGTCAGAGTATATGAGTGCTGCTAGCGAGGAGTTGTCTGCAACCATTGAAGAAATAACAGCAAAGATGGAAGAGATAAATTCAGATAGCCTAGTTATTGTTGAAGATACTAAAAAATTAGGAACTTTAACAGAAGAAGTAAGCACGTCCATAATGAAATCAAATTCTACATTAGGGAGTTTGGCGCAAAAGGCTCAATTAGGTAAATGTACATCAATGGAAATCGAAGAAAGAGCTTTAGTAATCAAAGATAAAAGCCATCAATCTATAAAAACAGCTGATGAACTTTTTGTAATTAATAGAAAGAAGATAATGGAGGCAATTAGTGAAGGTCAAATAGTATCTGAAGTAAGAAGGATGGCAGAGACTATAGGAATTATTGCTTCGCAGACAAATTTGTTGTCTCTTAATGCATCAATAGAAGCTGCTAGAGCAGGAGAGAATGGAAGGGGATTTGCTGTTGTGGCAAATGAAGTTAAGAAGTTGGCGGATGAATCAGCAAAGACCACCAATAAAATTCAAACAGTGGTAGAACAGGTTCAACATGCTTTTAATAATTTATCACATACCGCTGAGGAAATGCTGAATTTTATGATGTCTAGTACTAAACCTAATTATGAGTATTTTGCCAATGCCAGCACGCAGTACCTTAAGGATTCGAATGAAATTAAACAAGTTAGTGATACTATTGCTGCGTCCACTACTGATATAGTTGCCACAATGAATCAAATAGAAGCGGTCATGCAAGAAGTAGCTGCAAGCTCAATGGAAGATGCAAGAAAATCAGAAGGAATATTTTGCAGTATTAATGAAACAACAAGGGCCTTAGATGAAATATCAAAGACAGCAGTTGAGCAGTCAGAGTTGGCAGAAAGGCTTAATGTAATAATTCATAAATTTAAATTATAAAGAGGGATGTGTAGAAATGACAATAGTAGAAAAATATCGTCCAAGCTTTCATTATACTCCAAGGAAAGGTTGGATGAATGACCCAAATGGTTTAGTATATTTTGATGGAGAATATCATTTGTTCTATCAACATGATAATTATGATAGAGTTTTCCAGAATATGTCCTGGGGACATGCCATTTCCACAGATCTTGTTCACTGGGAAGAATATCCTAAGGCAATAGTGCCGGATGATGACGGATTGGGAATGATTTTCTCTGGTAGTGCAGTTGTAGATAAGAATAATTGTGCTGGTTTTGGTGCGAATACTTTAATAGCTTTTTATACTAGTACAAATCCAAGACAGCAGCAATGTATGGCCTATAGTACTGATAAAGGGAGAACCTGGACCAAATATAGTGGGAATCCAGTAATTAAAAACGTTCAAGGTGGCAATATCCCGAATGACTTTAGAGACCCAAAAGTGATATGGCATGAAGATAGCCAGAAATGGATTATGTCTCTAGCGGTACAAGACCACATAGATTTTTGGTCCTCTCGTAACCTAAAAGATTGGGAGAAAGAAAGCGAATTTGGACATGGCAGCGGAAGTCATAATGGTGTTTGGGAATGTCCGGATCTTTTTGAACTTGAAGTAGATGGGGATAAAAATAATAAAAAATGGGTACTGATAGTAAGTATCAACCCAGGAGGACCAAATGGTGGGTCTGCAACTCAATACTTTATTGGAGATTTTAAAGAAGCAGATGGCAAGTTGACTTTTATAAGCGACCAAAAGGATGAGAAATGGATTGATTATGGAACTGATAACTATGCTGGGGTTACTTGGTTTAATATACAGAATAAGGTTATCTCTATTGGATGGATGAGTAATTGGTCTTATGCAGATAAGGTGCCAACTGAGAATTGGCGTGGAGCAATGACTATTCCTCGAGAACTGAAATTGAAAAATATTCAAGGGGATATAATAGTTACTAGTGAACCTATTGAAGCTTTACAAAGGAAATTTGAACACACAATAGCTACAACTGCTGATGTCAAAATTAACAGTGATATTAAAGTGGGGAAAGAACTATCAAGCAGCAGAATAAAAATGAAAGTAGACATCGATGAAGTTAGTGACGTTGGAATTGAATTTAGCAATAGAGTGGGTGAAAACATAAGGATTGGCTATAACTTAGCTAAATGGTATCTTTACGTTGATAGAAGCAATTCTGGGAAAGTGGATTATGCACCAATATTAAATAAACTTCACAAGGCAAAGCTGGAAAGAAGACTAGACAAATTAGACATGGAAATATTTGTGGACAAGTCTTCTGTAGAAGTGTTTTTTAACGGTGGAGAGTATGTAATGACAGAGATTATTTTCCCAACAGAGGAATTTAGTATGGTTAAGGTATATTCTGATAATAAAACAGAAATTAGAGAATTCCAAATAGAAAGTCTAAGTGGAATATAAATTGATGTTCATTATAAAAAAGGTAGTAGAGGTACTGCCTTTTTTATGATTAAATAGTATGAAGAGCTTATTCTAGGGAGGATTTGTTATGTGCAATAAAATATTATGTATTGGAGAATTGTTAATTGACTTTATTTGTTCAGACATAAATGTGGATTTAACGGAGGGGGTAAATTTCATAAAAAAAGCCGGAGGGGCACCTGCTAATGTTACAGCAGCTATAGCTAAGCTTGGAGGAGAAGCTCTCTTTGCAGGAAAAGTTGGGACAGACCCTTTTGGGAGATTTCTAAAGAAAACCTTGGATGAGGCTCAAGTAGACACGTCTATGCTTATTTTAGACAATAATTCAAAGACAACACTTGCTTTTGTTTCTCTAAAGTCAGATGGCGAGAGAGATTTCGTCTTTAATAGGGGAGCAGATGAATTGTTATATTATAATGAGTTAGATGAGAATAAGATTATTGCTTCCAAGATAATTCATTTTGGTTCTGCTACTGCATTACTTGGCGGACCTTCAAAGGACACCTATCTTAAGGTAATGAAACTTGCAAGAAGTAAAGGAATATTTATCTCCTTTGATCCAAATTTTAGAGTTGATTTATGGAAGGGAAGAATGCAGGAGTTTATAGAGGTTAGCAGGCAATGCTTGAAGTATGCGGACTTTGTAAAAGTAAGCGATGAAGAGGTGAAAACAATATCCCGAAAAGAAGATATTGAAGCAGGAGTGGAGGTTTTCCATGATTTAGGAGCCAAGGTAGTGGCGGTTACCTTGGGAAAAGAAGGGACCTTTATATCTAATAGAAAAGAGAAGGCTACTATAGGAAGCATAAAAATTAAAACAATAGATTCTACTGGAGCAGGAGATGCCTTCGTAGGAGCGTCACTTTATCAAATTTCTAAGATAGAAGATCCTAAAAATTTGGTAAATAATTTTAAAAAGCTCAAGGAAATAATTGCTTTTGGTAACAAAGTTGGAGCTATAGTATGCACAAAAATGGGAGCTATAGCCGCATTGCCTACTATAGAGGAAGTTGAAAAGTACAATTAGAATAATGGTTTAACCCAGGTGTAACCTTTGATCAAATTGTATTGAATTTATAATGAATAATTATGGATGATTTTTCTCCACTTAACTACAAAAAAACTTTAAATTATAAAGTTGGTAGGAGTTCAGCTCCGCTGAATTCCTACCATAATTTTTAACTCTTAACTCTTAATTTTTAATTAAACTGCAGCTTTCTTTTCCACCGTCCGCTGATAAATCGAATCAACAGCAAAATAAAGCGCAGCACATTATCTGCCACCATACAAATCCATACTGAATTAAGGCCAAAGCCTAAGAGGGAAACGCATATGTAGGTAGACACTATGCGGATACCCCACATGCTCACCACCGATGGAAAGAAGGAGGCCTTCGTATCCCCCACACCGTTAAAAATACCTTCCAAGATAATGAGGGCACCGAACATGGGCTCAGAAACAGCTACAATCCTTAGGACTGAGGCGCCGGCTTTAATTACTTCAGGATCTTGGGTAAAGATAGACATCATGGTGTCGGGGAATATAAAAAGTATTGTTCCGGTTATAGTCATAACAGCTATAGCCATTTGTAGTACAGTAATCGATACCTGGTGCAGCTTCTTTTCGTTCTTGTATAGGAAATTATAATTTTTCAGAGCCCGGGAGGGCTCTGTTTTTCTGCCCTGACGGGTTAAGTAAAATAATGTTAGTGAAATTTGGCAGACTTTTTATTACAATAATTTATTGGGTGATATTGTTGAAAAGCGATATTATAAAGAGAATCTTCAAAGACCACTGGGGGGGATTTACAAGACTTTATGGTCACAAGATCAGAAAGGTTGTTTAACAAGAGGTAAACAAAATAATGTATTGTGGAGATTTGGATAAAGGAAAGTTTATAAAAACAAAACATAGGCATATGGTTTTTACTATTCCAGAGCAACTTAGAGTGTACTTTGGGCAGAATAGAAAGCTATTATCAATTTTAACAGAATGTGTCGCTAACGCTATAAAGACTTGGATGATAGAACTAAATAAAAGTGAGAGTTTTACTCCAGGTATAGTGGCAGTGATTCATACTTTCGGAAGAGACTTAAAGTGGAATCCTCATGTACACGCTCTTGTTACAGAGGGTAGTGCTGGCAAAAAGACTGCATGGAGGAATATAAATTACTTTCACTATGAATCTCTAAGAAAAAGATGGCAAAAACTTTTATTAGATGAGTTAAAAATGAAAGTCAAAACCAATAAGAAGGAGTTAAAAAACTTAATAAACAAGATTTATAGCAACTATAATTCAGGATTTTATGTCTATGCTAAAGGGGAAGTTACCACTCAAAAGGCAGTTGCTGAGAAAAAGCAAAATGAAGTTAACGATGGAATCTTGTATATATGTACAAACTGTGGAACTGAGGAACTTATTCCTGAAGATATTGTACAATATTTTGATATAGTTGATGATGGAGATATTAATGAGCCACCAACATTTAGCTGTGGGTCTTGCGGAGGAATAATGAGACCCGCAAAATACGAGGGTGTACACGGGATAACTTACGAGTTTTAAAAAAAGTTTTAGGAGTATGCTGACGCATATGCTCCTAAAGTGGAAACGTTTTATATAAATTATTCCCCAAAGGGGGCGTGGCGAAAGCCACTTTTTTTATTGTAAAATTAATTGAATTATATATTTTATATAAGTTGCAAAACTTTGGAAAAACAATTAAAATAAAATTTGTAATAATAAAATAATATTTAGATTATTTTGTAGATTTTTGCAGAAATTATTTATTTCATAGATTTGAGGTGTGATTTTGCATATAAAAAAACGTCTTCCAGCGGACATTATACTATTGGTATCTATACCGTTAATAGTATTAGGCAGGATTATTTATTCATATTTAGATAAGATATTAGTGGATGAAAGCGAAAGAAAAATGAAGGCTTTAGCAGAAATTCAGGCTAATTATATAATGGATGCCATTGAAAATGAAAGACTGCAGACTAGATTAATTACAAAAGAAAGTGTAGTTAAAGATATATTGAATCACAAAGACGGAAATAGCAGTGAAAGTACTATTGACATAGAGCTTATTTTAAGGGCTGAGGAATCTTTTGCTAGCGGTGTAATGGATTATAACTTGGTACAGGATATATTTTTAACAGACAGCTCAGGAAAGGTATTAGTAGATTTAGATAACGGGTATGAATTAGCCGGGCAAGAAGCAATGTGGGATATAGAAAGGTCCTCTGTAATGGTCTATGGTGGTAAAAGTACCATATTTCAAGGGAAATTGTATTTCAATAACATTTTGGTCATTACTGAACCTGTATATGATAGAAATTGGGATATTCTTGGTGCAGTGGGAAAGATCATAAATTTAAGTTCCCTGGCCGAAAAAGTACTGAAAAGCAAATTCGATAACAGCGGATATTTCTACTTTGTGGACTCGGAGGGTATCATTATTGGACATCCTGATCCTGAAAAAATCGGCATTAAGACTGAAAATGCTAAATTGATTGAAGTGCTTAGTGAGCTTGATAATAGTGATATTCAACAAAGCAGGGTAGATAAATACCAATATGAGGACAAGGAAAAATTCATGGCATATAAAGTTATTCCCGGACTAAAGTGGGTGGCAGTAGCCACTGAAGACATGGCTGAAATCAAGGAGCCAGCCTCTATTTCCTTCTACATCATTAATGTGGCCACAATTATGCTTGTTATTGGAGGTGCTTTTATCAGCATAAGAATATCACGGTCTATTACTAAACCTATAGAAAATTTAATGTATAATATGAAAATGGTTGAAGAAGGGGACTTAACAGTTCAATGCCATATTGACTCCAAGGATGAACTGGGTATGCTTTCTAATAGCTTTAATATGATGGTAGGAAAGCTGAATCTAAGCTACGATGAACTTTCTGCCTTATATGAGCAACTTTCAGCCACAGAAGAAGAGTTGAGGGCCCAGTATGAGGAACTGCAGATTAGTGAAGAAGCTCAACGAAAGAATGCAGAAAAATTAGAGTTTATGGTATACTATGATGTATTGACTCAACTGCCTAATAAAATGTCTTATATTCGTGAGTTGGATGAGAAACTATCAAACTTTAAAGAGGGTTGTTACAGCGGTGTAGTTATGCTTATAGATTTGGATAATTTTAAAAATATCAATGATACACTTGGACATGACTATGGAGACCTGCTGATAAAGGAGCTTGCAAAAAGGCTCAATAGTATAAAGGATAAGGATGATAGGCTATACCGAATTGGCGGAGATGAGTATGTTATTTTAAGAAATTCAGAAGAGGCTTATAAAGATGTGAGAGAGTTTGCCAATAGAATCTTAGATGTGATCAGTGAGAAGTACACTCTGGCGGATAAGAGCATCTATATATCAGGCAGCATAGGAATAGCTGAATACCCTAAGGATGGCAATTCTGCCAAGCTTATATTAAAGAGTGCAGATACAGCCATGAATCATGCAAAAGAAAAGGGAAAAAACAGATATGAACTCTTTGATAATTCAATGTATGATATATTAGAGAGAAAACTAAAAATAGAAGATATCCTTAGGAGGGCCCTTATAGAAAATGATTTCTATCTGGTATATCAGCCCCAATATGATATTGCCAGCAATAGAATCGTAGGCTTTGAAGCCCTGCTGAGAATTGACGAGGAAAAGTATGGAGCCATAGCACCTTCAGAATTTATACCTATTGCTGAAGAAACCGGGCTTATAGTACCTATAGGAGAGTGGGCCTTAAGGGAGGCCTGCACCAGAGATAGGATTTGGAGAAGGTTAGGATATAATTATGATACCTTGAGTGTTAATATTTCCTCTGTCCAATTGCAACATCCGGAATTTCTTGATAAAATTAAAGAAATAATAAAAGAAACCGGAATTTCTCCTCAAAACCTAGAGTTGGAGATCACAGAGAGCATTCTTATGGAATCCATAGACTATAGTGTCAGCATGCTCAGTCAGCTTAGAGCTATGGGTATTAATGTTGCTTTAGATGATTTTGGTACAGGGTATTCCTCACTGAATTACTTAAAGAAGCTGCCTATAACTACACTAAAAATGGATAAGTCCTTTATAGATGAAATATCTCTAAGTGACAAGGAGGAGGCAGTGGCTAAGTCCATAATTGATATGGCTCATACTATGGATCTGTATGTGGTGGCTGAAGGTGTAGAACTTCCGGAACAATTAGATATTTTATCAGCCCAGCAATGTGATAGGGTTCAGGGATATTTATTGAGCAAACCACTGCCGGAAAGTATGATAAGTGGAATCTTTACATAAAAAGGCTGAGTGTTACATCTTAGGCTTTTTTCGTATATTAAATCAAATAGTAATGATATAATTGATATGTAATTATGAACTAAACCTTTTATACTTTTACAAAAGGGGAATACTGTAGATGAAATGTAAAAAGCAGACCCATGAGTTTTGCTGAAAGAGGGGTAATTTAATTTTATGAATGACATCATTCAAGCAGCATTAAAGGAAATAACTCATGTTTCGCCTTGGGTTGAATATTTTGTATTACTTGTTTCGGGGGTACTTCAAATGATATTCCCCCCCTACCCGGGAGATACTATATTAGTGTTGAGTGGATGCCTTTTAAGTCTTGGAATGGAAGGCGGAAATGCACCAATACTTGCATCATATGTAATTGGAACCATTGTATCAAGTTATGCACTGTATTTACTAGGCCTAAGGAATGGTGAAGCAGTATTAAACTATAAGCTGGTAGAAAAGTATTTTCATAAGGAAAGACAAGACAAAGTCAAGCAGCTTATATGGAAATATGGCATTTTTATATTTTTCATTAGCAAGTTTATACCGGGATTAAATTCTATAACCATTGTATTTGGAGGAATATTTAAGTATAGTCCTTTAGCAACCCTAATAGTTATAAGCATTTCATCTCTGGTACATAACTTCATATTTTTCCTTATAGGCAAGGGAATTGGTTATAATTTAGATAAAATAGATAAATTTCTATCTACCTATAACACTGTTGCCCTTGTATTGTTTTTAGGCTGTATTATCGCCTTTGTAGTATACAAGCTGAAAAAGCGTCATAAGAGTCAAAGGGTAAAACCATAGTTACAGATTCCGGGTATCCTAAAAGAACCTATAAAGATAAGCAACGGATTCTAATGAAGAAAAGTACTTAGCAGTGACTACTATCAGAACGGGCCGGTAGCCATGAAAAGGTTATAGTAAAGGCACTGAATCAGGAGGTGTATCATGAAGCAGGAGGACAGTGTCAGGTTAACAATAGTAATGACCAGTGATATACATGGAAATGTACTGCCTATAAGTTATAATGACAATAGTTATAAGCCCCATGGATTGGCTAAGATAGCGGCCTTAGTAAATAAAATCCGCGAAAAGAAGGGGATAGATTTATTGATCGATAACGGTGACTTGATTCAGGGAACTCCCCTTACATATCACTACTGCAAGATTAATAATGAGGGACCAAATCCTATTATAGAAATATTGAATTATCTAGAATATGATGCTTTAATAGTAGGTAATCATGAGTTTAATTATGGAACAGAAATTCTAAACAGGGCAAAGCAGGAAGCTAAATTCCCTTGGCTTACAGCCAATATTCTGAACTCCCAGGACAGGGAATGCTATTTCGGTAAACCCTATCTTATTAAGGAAGTAAAAAACGGTATAAAAATAGGAGTATTGGGTGTAACCACACAATATATTCCCTGTTGGGAAGATTATCGGAATATCCAAGGTCTTATATTTGAAGATGCTGTTACTGCAACACAAAAGTGGGTGAGACATTTGCGGGAGGTTGAGCACGTAGACATTGTAATCGTTTGCTATCATGGGGGTTTTGAAAAAGATCTGGAAAGTGGTGAGCCCATAGGGAAGATAACCGGGGAAAATGAGGCCTATGAGATTTGTCAAAATGTTGAAGGCATAGATGTATTGTTAACAGGACATCAGCATAGAGTTATAGAGAATAAACTGATTAATAATGTTCTAGTTCTCCAGCCGGGCAGCCATGGCAAGTACTTGGGAATTGTAAATATAACTATGCAGCGTAAAGACAAATGGAAGGTTAAAAGTAAAAGCTCCAGAGTTGAGCCTGTTAAGGAGGCAGCGGTAGATCAAAGGGTAGTTGCTATTATAAGTAATTACGAGAGAGATACTCAGCAATGGCTTGATAAACCTATAGGGACAATAAGAGGTGGCATGAAAATTACAAATCCCATAGAGGCTAGGCTTAGGGAAACTCCCTTGGTAGAATTAATAAATAAAGTTCAGATGGAAGCCTCCGGGGCCTCTATATCCTGTGCTTCATTATTTATAGAAGATGTTAAGAGCATAAAAGAGAAAATTACCATGAGGGATATTGTTTCAAATTATATATATCCCAATACCCTGAGGGTACTAAAGGTCAAGGGAAGGGACATTAAGGACGCCCTGGAAAGAAGTGCAACCTACTTTGAAAGATATGATGGAAAGGCAGTCAGAGTAAAAGGTAAGGATGGGATTAATGCCTTTCACCATTATAACTACGATATGTGGGAGGGCATTGAATATAAAATAAATATATCCAAAGAAGAGGGAAACAGGATAGAGGATTTGAAATATCGTGGTAAACAGCTGGATATGGAAGAGGAATACGAGGTTGTCATGAATAATTACAGGGCTGCGGGAGGAGGCGAGTATAAAATGTTTAAGGATAAGCCCGTGATAAAGGATATTCCTACTGATGTATCAGAGCTCATTGCCAATTATATAATTGAAAGAAGAAATATTAACGGGGAGGTCAATAATAATTGGAGTGTAGTTTACTGAAGATAGGTTTCTTTAAAGCATTCATACAATCATTATTGCTTGCATAATATAAGAAGGTGCTTTTATAAAAACACAGTATGAAAGTTATTGCAAATAATGTATAATATACTTAAATTGAATATTAAAAAAATTTCAAATTTATAATAAATATATAGTGGGGGGATTAAATATGGCCCAAAAAGATATGATTGCTATGATACTGGCAGGAGGCCAGGGCAGTAGGTTAGGGATTTTGACAAAAAAGGTTGCAAAGCCTGCAGTACCTTTTGGAGGGAAGTATAGAATAATAGACTTTGCCCTCAGTAACTGCGCCAACTCCGGCATAGATACAGTAGGAGTACTAACCCAGTATCAGCCATTAATATTAAATACCCATATAGGCATAGGAAGTCCATGGGATCTTGATAGGAGAAACGGAGGAGTAAGCTTATTGCCACCTTATATGAATGAAGAGGGTGGAAACTGGTATAAGGGAACAGCTAATGCTATTTATCAAAATATCGGTTTTGTGGACATATATGACCCAGAATATGTTCTTATATTATCCGGAGACCATATTTATAAAATGGATTATTCAAAAATGTTGGACTATCATAAGGAAAAAGGTGCTGATGCTACCATAGCAGTTCTTGAAGTGCCATTAAAAGAAGCCAGCAGATTTGGAATAATGAATGCGGATTCTGACAATAACATCTATGAGTTTGAGGAAAAACCCAAAAGCCCAAAGAGCAATCTTGCATCTATGGGAATATACATATTCAACTGGAAGGTTCTTAAGAAGTATCTAAAAGAAGATGAGATGGATAAAAACTCAAGTAATGACTTCGGAAAGAATATTATTCCCAATATGCTTGCTGCTAATAAGAAGCTTGTAGCATATCCTTTTAAGGGCTATTGGAAGGATGTTGGTACTGTAGAAAGCTTATGGGAAGCTCATATGGATTTAATAAATGATGATAATGAACTTAATATTCATGACAACAGCTGGAAGATATATTCTGCAAATCCCATCAGACCTGCTCAATATGTTGGGCCCCAGGCAGATGTAAAAAAATCAATAGTAGTTGAAGGCTGTGTGGTTTTTGGTGAAGTTAAGAATTCCGTACTATTCCATGGTGTTTATATAGGTAAAAATTCCAAGATTATAGATTCCGTAATACTGCCCAATACAAAGATAGGTGACAATGTAACCATAGAGAGGGCAATAATTGGCTCCGATGCTACTATAAGAAAAGGATGTAAAATTGGAAATTCTTCAAAAATTACTTTGATCGGTGAAGGTCAGGATATTAAGAAAGATACTGTTATTGAGTAGCTGGGGGTGGCAATATGTTAAAAGATTATATGGGAATTTTGAACTTAAATGAAAAGGAAGAAAATATAAAAAATCTGACAAGGAATAGAACGGTGGCTTCTATACCGGTGGCAGGAAGATATAGAATAATTGACTTCGTAATATCCAATATGGTAAATGCAGGCATACAGAATATAGGTGTATTTACAAAAAGTAAGTCCCGATCTTTAATAGATCACCTGGGTGGAGGAAAGCCCTGGGACCTGGATAGGAAAAACGGAGGAATGTTTGTATTTAATTTTGGTTATGGAAATCCGTCATTAGAAGATGTAGAGATGTTCAGAAACAATATCGATTATCTGCAATTGAGCAAGGAAAATAACGTAATACTCTCTGCATCCTATATGATATGCAATATAGACTACATTGAAGCCGTAAAGTATCATGAACAGTCCGGAAATGATATAACAATCATATACAAGAAGGCAAAGAATTGCGCAGTAAACTTTTTGGACTGTGATGTACTCAATATGGATAAGGACAATAGAGTGCTCAGTGTGGGGAAGAATGTTGGAGTACACGACAGCAATAATATTGCCATGGAAATGTTCATAATGAAAAAGCAGGTGTTGGTGGAGCTCATATACAAGTGCATAACCACAGGTATTTGCAGAAAAGTAAAGCATGCCATTTATAGAACCCTGAACGAATATAAGGTAGGAGGATATGAATTCAAAGGTTATGTTGCATGTATAAACTCCTTGCAATCCTATTATAAATTTAACATGGACTGTCTTGATGTGAAGGTTAGTAAAGAATTATTCTTTAACAACGGACTCATATACACTAAAGTGAAGGATGAAGCACCAACAAAGTATTCAGAAGGCTGTAAGGTTACAAACTCCTTGATAGCAAATGGATGTATAATTGAGGGGACAGTAGAAAATTCAGTGATCTTCAGAAGAGTAAAGATTAAAAAGGGTGCAGTGGTTAGGAACTGCATCATCATGCAGAATTCTATCATCGGAGAAGGTGCAGAACTGACTAATATCATTACTGATAAAAACATAACCGTAGGTAATGAGAAAGTACTCAGAGGAGATGAGGAAATACCTCTGGTTATTGAAAAAGTAAGTGTATTATAGAAGTTAAAATATTGAGAACAGAAATACAGTATAGGGCTTAGGTTTTATACTGTATTATCTTATATATAGGAGTGATTATATGAAAGTATTGTTTGCAGCATCAGAGGCCCACCCTTTTATAAAAGTTGGGGGCCTGGGAGACGTAGCATATGCTCTACCCAAAGCGCTTAGAAAATCAGGAATAGATGCCAGGGTAATAGTACCTAAGTATGGGACAATAGCTGAACAGCTAAGAAATTCCATGCACACCCTTGCGACCTTTAATGTGCCGGTAGGCTGGAGAAATCAATATGGGGGACTTCAATATATGGAGTATGACGGCATACCTTTTTACTTCATAGATAATGAATACTACTTCAAAAGAGAAAATGCCTATGGCTACTACGACGACGGAGAGAGATTTGCATATTTTTGCAGAGCCATATTGGAAGCTATAAGATTCATGGACGATTTTACACCAGACATCATACACTGTAATGATTGGCATACCGGTGCAGTTATTCCTATACTGAAGGCACACTTTAGCTGGGATGCACAATTCTCAGGAATCAAAACAGTATATACAATACATAATCTTCAATATCAAGGGGTATTCCCCAAGGAAATATTGGGTGATTTACTGGGCTTAGGCTGGGAGTATTTCACTGAAGACAAGATGAAATATTATGATGCTGTGTCCTTCATGAAGGGAGGAATTACTATGGCCGATAAAATATCTACAGTCAGCAGCAGCTACGCTGAGGAAATAAAGACCCCTTACTACGGGGAAGGCCTTGATGGATTACTGAGGGCAAGAAGCTGGGACTTATGGGGTATCGTTAACGGCATAGATACGGAGATCTTTAACCCGGTAACAGACAGTGAGCTATTCTTTAATTATAATGGCGGAAACTTAGAAAATAAGATGAGAAATAAGGAGGAGCTTCAGAAAAGTCTTAACCTTCCTGTTAACAGAAATATTCCTATGATTGGTATGGTAACTCGTCTGGTAGACCAAAAGGGGCTGGACCTCTTGGAACATGTCATTGAAGAAGTCCTTCAAATGGAACTGCAATTGGTTGTTTTAGGAACTGGAGACCCCAAATATGAGAATATGATGAAGCATTTTGCCTGGAAGTATCCGTCTAAAGTTTCGGCTCATATTTACTTTAATAACAGTTTAGCCAAGAAGATATATGCTTCTTCAGATATGTTCCTTATGCCTTCAAAGTTTGAACCCTGTGGAATAGGCCAGCTATTAGCATTGAGATATGGTACTATTCCTATTGTAAGAGAAACCGGTGGTCTTAAGGATACGGTGCAGGCGTATAACGAATTTTCCGGAGAGGGAAACGGCTTCTCCTTCACCAATTATAATGCTCATGACATGCTCTATACCATAAGACGTGCGGTGCAATTCTACTATGATAGGAAAGATGTGTGGAATGAACTGGTAAGGAGAGCCATGTACGAAGACAATAGCTGGACCAGATCTGCATACAAATATATTGAACTTTACACAAGTATAATGTAAAATGGTCAAAAGGTAATTAATAATTTTTCTGGATGGGGCTTTATGCCCCGAATTTCTATTTTAGAATAGAACATAGGGGGGCTACGATGTATATCGATAAGGAAACTATAAAAAGAGATTTTAAAAAGAAATTGACCTCAATGTTTGCGGAAGAAGTACAGGATGCTTCACCGCTTCATCAATATCAGGCATTAGGTGCACTAGTGAAGGAATATGCCTCGGAGAATTGGATGAAGACCAGAAAGCAGTATACCGAGAAAAAAGAAAAGCAAGTATACTACTTTTCTATGGAGTTTTTGATCGGAAGATTGCTTATGAGCAATCTTATAAATCTTGGTATAAAGGATGAATGCGAAAGGGCCTTAAAGGATTTAGGAATTGATCTAGGGGAATTAGAAGAAGTTGAAGTAGATGCTGGACTGGGTAACGGTGGACTTGGAAGATTAGCCGCCTGTTTCCTGGATTCTATGGCGTCCTTGGGAATACCCGGCCATGGCTGTGGTATAAGGTATAACTACGGACTATTCGAGCAGAAAATTGTAGACGGATATCAGGTAGAAATTCCGGATAATTGGCTGAGAGACGGGAACGTATGGGAAACCCGTAAAGAAGATAAGGCTGTAGAAGTTCGGTTTGGGGGATATGTAGAAACATCCTTTGAGAACAATAAGCTTACCTTCCATCACCGCAATTATGAGCCAATTATTGCTGTACCCTATGATATTCCAATAGTAGGCTACCATAATAATACGGTAAACACTTTAAGACTTTGGAGTGCTGAGCCCGTAGGCAGAGAATTTGACTTTAGCTCCTTCAGTAAGGGTGAATACACAAAGGCAGTTGAGTATAAGTCCTGGGTAGAGGCAATTTCCCAAGTATTATATCCGGATGATTCAAGAGAAGAAGGTAGAATTTTAAGACTTAAGCAGCAGTACTTCTTTGTAAGTGCAGGTATTCAGAGTATAATAAGAAGATTCAAGAAGCTGGGAGTGCCTATTCAAAGGTTTGACGAGTATATTGCCATACACATCAATGACACTCATCCTGCAGTGGCTGTAGCTGAATTAATGAGAATATTGGTTGATGCTGAGGGTTTATCCTGGGACGAAGCCTGGAGAATAACTACAAATACAATGGCCTATACTAACCACACAATAATGTCCGAAGCCTTGGAAAAGTGGCCAATAGATATGTTTAGAAATATACTTCCAAGAATCTATATGATAGTGGAAGAAATTAACAGACGATTTGTGGAAGAACTCTCTGCAAGATATCCCGGTGATGAGGAAAGAATAAGAAATATGGCCATCATAGGCTACGGAAATATTAGAATGGCACACTTAGCTATAGTAGGAAGCCATTCTGTAAATGGAGTTGCCAAGCTTCATACGGAAATTCTTAAAAAGCAGGAATTAGCTAATTTCTATCAGTACTATCCAAATAAATTTAATAACAAGACAAATGGTATCACCCATAGAAGATGGCTGATCCAAGCAAATCCAAGACTGGCATCAGTTATTAGCAGTGCTATAGGAAACAAGTGGATATACGTGCCAACAGACCTCAGAAGATTGATGGGCTTTTCCAAGGATGCTTCCTTCCAGCGCAAGATCAGTCAAGTGAAGTATGATAATAAGGTGGATTTCTCCAACTATGTGAAGGAACACTACGATGTAGACATAGATCCAAACTCTATATTTGACGTTCAAGTAAAGAGACTACATGCATACAAGAGACAGCTCTTAAATGTATTCCACATAATGGACCTTTACAATAGACTAAAGGAAAATCCTGATTTGGATATAGTGCCAAGAACCTTTATCTTTGGGGCTAAGGCATCTCCAAGCTACTATCTTGCAAAGCAGATAATAAAGCTTATTAATACTGTAGCAGACAAGGTTAATAAGGATACTTCTATAAAAGGCAAACTTAAGGTAGTATTTCTGGAAAACTACAGGGTGTCACTGGCAGAAAAGATAATCCCTGCTGCAGATGTCAGCGAGCAGATCTCAACAACCACAAAGGAGGCTTCAGGTACCGGCAATATGAAGTTCATGATGAACGGTGCTGTAACAATAGCTACCCTTGACGGGGCCAACATAGAAATAAGGGATGAGGTCGGAGATGACAATATAGTAATCTTTGGTATGAAAGACTACGAAGTATTGAACTACTACAGAAATGGCGGATACTCTGCTATGGAGGTATACAGAAATGACATCAGACTTACCAGAATAGTAGATAGTCTTATAAACGGAAGTTTCAACGTATCCTATAATGAGTTTAAGATGATATATGATTCCTTGCTATATCAAAATGATGAGTATTTTGTACTAAAGGACTTTGATTCCTATGTAAATGCCCAAAACAGAATAAATGAGCTGTATAAGGATAAGGCAAAGTGGCAGGAAATGTGCATTTGCAATATAGCAAATTCCGGGGAATTCTCCAGTGACCATACCATTATCCACTATAGCAAGGGAATTTGGAATACAAAACCAACTATAATTCTATAGAAAAAGCTTGGCTTTACCGCTTATGTATTCTCAACACGAAAGGGAGCAAAGCATGAATAAAAGGAAAATGAAAGTACTGTTACTGATTGCATGGATGATTATTATATTCTTATTTTCTCAGCAGCCGGCGGATGTTTCTAATGAAAATAATGAATTTATCGTTTATATATTTGATTTATTAGGTATAGACTTAAATGGGGCCTTTGGGGCTTTTACGGATTTCGCAATTAGAAAGACAGCGCATTTTACTGAGTATTTTATACTTTATATTTTATTTTTCAATGTGTTTAATGAAAAGTATAGTCTAACAAGGGCTTTAATTTACTCGCTGGTTGGAGTGTTTTTATATGCTTGCACTGATGAGTTTCATCAACTCTTTGTGCCTGGGAGATCAGGTAAGGCGGTGGACGTTCTTATAGATACCACTGGTGGGCTGGTGGCGCTTACTACGGTTTATATTGTCACCTTCAAAAAAAGCTCCGCAAAATAAAATAAACTTCTTCTAAATTCAAATAAACTTCTGACGGAGTAGGTTTAAGGTCGTTAGGATAGTAGCATAAAGGTGAAAGAGAAATAAGGTTTAAAGCAAGGTATTGCAAGGACTTAGCAAGGTTTTAGCAAGAGAAAAAGAAGGAGTAGGAAGCAAGACTTTATATTAAACTCAAAATACATTCCATCTTCAAAAAGAACTCCTCAAAATAAACAGCAGGGGATAATAAAAGGAGCTATATCAAATAGCCCAGACTGTTGATAAACATTATATGGAAGTGGCTGTCGCATTAGCGATTAAAAATTGCTAATGCGTCAGCCACTTTTTCAACAACCTGAGTAATTAGTAATTACTCATTGCTCACTTAAATAAGAATCTACACTACGTTAAAGCCTAAGCTTTTAGCCTTATTTGGATCAAAGGAATCATCCAAATGCATACAGTAAACCTTATTGCGCAGGCCCGGCTCTATTATGTGGGACAGCCTATTCAGTGATAGATGTGGGATATCTGGGCCATCGTAGCTACAGGTATCTTGATAGAGAAAGTCTATCTCATTGTTTGACAGGCTTTGAAGTACCCTGTCAGGTATACTGCTGGAATCTCCGCTGTAAAATAATTTGTACTTATCTAGGGTAATTAAGTATCCGTAGCAATTAAGGGGAGAGGTATGTTGCTGAACAACATATTCAAGCTTTAGGTCAAGAAATGAATTCACCAGACCAACTCCATCTTTAATAATTTGGGTATCATAGAATTCTGAGGTCACCCCCAGTAAATTTAGAAACTGGGTCAAGGTACCTAGATCCGGATAGATAAGGGTTGTCTTCATCTGTTTCATGTAATAGGTATAAAATATCAGGTCCCCCAGAGACCCCACATGATCGGGATGCATGTGTGTAATTAGTACATAGAGCTTCTTCACATCTTTCAATAAGTCTAAGGTCCGAATTCTGTGGAACACGGTGCCGCCGCAATCAATTAAAACCATAGCATCCTTTCTTTTTATATAGGCAGAGTTATTGCCCAGCTTGTAATTAAAGGCGCTTCCAGTTCCAATAAAGTTTAATAACCCGTTAGTGGCTAGTGGATTCAAGACTTACCTCTCCTTTTTTGAATTTTCTTTTAAACAAGATAAATAGCAGAATACCATCAAAAGACCATTGAATTGCAGTAATGAGCCAGACAAATACTACAGACAAGCGCAGGATATATATTAAATAATACATTAGTGGTAGTCTTATTGCCCAACAGGAAATAAGAGATACCATAAAGGGGGTCTTTGTATCCCCTGAGCCCTTTAAGGCACCACCGGCAATCATGGAAACTGCAAGAAATGGCTGTTCAATTGATGCAACCTTCAGGCAAAGAGTTCCAAGACCGATTACTTCCTTTTCACTTTCACCTATAAACAGCCTGATCAGGAAGCCGGGGAAGAGCAGGAATATAAGGGAGCAAAGAAGCATTATAACAACGCCTATAAAGATTGAAGTATTGGCATAATCCTTAGCTTTTTTATAATCCTTTTCTCCTATTTTATGACCTACCAGTGTGGTTGCTGCAATAGCAACTCCCCAACCGGGCATGAAAGAAACAGATTCCACCGTATTGGCAATTTGATTAGAAGCAAAGGCTATAGTTCCGGTTCTCATTATAATAAAGGTACTTAAGAGCCTGCTGATGCTAAAGGCTGCCTCCTGCATGGAAGAGGGAATAGCAAGCTTAAGCAGATCTTTTATCTTATGAACACTAAAGCCATTTATGTATTTTAGACGAATACTTATAGCTGACTTGCTTCTTATGTATAGGCTAATAAAGATAAAGCCGCTGATATGAGCTATAGCAGTAGCGATGGCTGCTCCCTTTATTCCCAGCTCCGGCATTCCGAATTTACCGAATATCAGGACCCAGTCTAAAAATATGTTGATAAAGTTAATTACAAGAGATGCCAGCAAAGGGACCTTTGTATTGCCGGAACCCCTCAGTATTGCATTCATAATATTCATCATCATATTGAAAAATATTCCTAAGGAAACAATTTTCATATATACAGTTCCTACAGCTATTACTTCATCAGTAGCACCGGCAAGAGAAAGTATCTTGCCGCTAAAGGCAAATAATAAGGCAGATATGCAAAGAGCCAGTATAATCCCTGCCATAAAGCCTAAGGAGGCGTATTCCTCCGCATTACTGTGCTCCTTTGCCCCAATACGGCGTGCCACCAGAGAGGTAACGGCTACGGAAATACCAACGGAAATAAAAATATTGCTAAAGGTATTTATTATTTCAGCGCTTAAACCTACACTGCTTACTGCTAAATTTCCCCCGTATTGTCCAACCATCATGGTATCAAAAACACCAATCATCATATATAGTATCATCTCACCTACTGCAGGTAAGGCAAGAGACGCCACATCTTTTACAATACTTTTCTTAATCATACTACACCTCAAGTCTATCCAGGTTACAAACATCTGCAGTATTTATAATAAGTTATTTTCGGTTATATAACAATAAGGATGTGGAATTTTAGAAGGAAAAACTCCGCAGATTTTATAGTAATGAGGAATAATAAAAGCTTTGAGAATTGAGAGAAAATCTTTCATCACAATTCTCAAAGCAGTGAAGAAAAAATTCTACAGAAGGACTCCCAAACCCTCAGGGGACGGGAGATATTGTCCCATTCCTCAATATGAACTCTTCTGCTTTGTGCTAAGTCCTCCGTAAATTGCCCCTCAAGCTGCTTAGTGATTTCGGTATCGTATATTACTGCATTTATTTCATAGTTCAGTTCAAAGCTTCTCCTATCCATATTGGCAGTACCAACGGTACATAGTTTACCATCAATGGTCACCACCTTTGAATGGATAAAAGCATCATCTTTATATAAGTAAACTTCAACTCCGCACTTGGACAATTCGGCCAAATAAGTTCTTGAAGCATAGTATACGAGAAGATGATCATAGCGGCCAGGGAATAATATCTTTACGTTTATTCCTCCCAGGGCAGCAATTTTTAAAGCTTCTTGAATACTTTCTGAGGGAACAAAGTAAGGTGAGGTTATATAAATATGATCCTTTGCTAAGCTTATCATTTTCAGTATACCTTGCTCTATAGAGTGATATTTTGAGTCAGGACCACTTCTTATTAGCTGCATTATCTTCCCGCCTTCTCTGTCTACAGCCTTGAAGTAGTCTCTAAAATCTTCCCCATGAAATGATACTTTTTTCTTTGCGTCTTTTAATGTGATATAGTCATCAATAAATACTGCCTGTAAGCCAAGAACAAAGTCACCTTTAACCATAAGATGGGTGTCCCGCCAAAAACCAAGCTTTCCTTTGCCAAGGTATTCATCCCCGATATTTATTCCGCCGATAAATCCAACCTCCCCATCTATAACTACAATCTTCCTATGGTTCCTAAAGTTAATTTGAGTATTTATAGTTTTCAGCAGAGGGGCAAGGAAATACGAATATTGAACAACATCTACGCCGGCTTCAGCCAATTCCCTTAAATAACTCTTCTTAATATTTATAGCACCCACCCTGTCCATTATGAATCTTACCTTTACACCTTGCCTGGCCTTCTCTATCAGTATGTTCTTTATTTCATTTCCAATAGTGTCGCTTTTAACTATATAATATTCCAAATGAATATGATGCTTAGCCTTTTTTAATTCTTCTTTCAGGTGGTGGAATTTTTCATCGCCATTCTTTAGAACTGTAATTTCATTGTTTACATATAGAGGTGATTCACTGTTGTTTGCAAGAAGTTCAATCAAGTGGAAGTACTCCATGCCTTCTAAACGATGCATAGCATTAAATATGAGTTCCTGAACATCAGGAGAAAAACTTTCACGGAGTTTGTAAACTTTCCAGTTACGGCCTAGAAAAAGATATAAGAATATGCCTACAGGAGGTAGAAGGATAAAAACTAATAGCCATGCTATAGTCTTTTCTGGTTGCTTTTTTTCAAGCATTATCAATGTAATAGTCAATAAAACATAGATAACAAAGAAGAGGGTTAGTATAAATTGCATAATTAACCTCCATTAACCTAATAAACCATTGCTTTAATTATTATGTCCTCAATAAATAATTTATCATACAAAAGCCATTATAAAAAAGTACAAAAAATTATTAAAAAAATATTGACAGTTAATCATTATACCACTATAATTAATAAATGTAATAGCGCAATAGTGCTGTTAAATATCTGGTGATGATAGCG
>NZ_CP040924.1:2700000-2790000 GCF_006351925.1 Clostridium thermarum
GTCCCAGAAGACAAGAGTTTACAACCCGAAGGCCTTCATCCTCCACGCGGCGTTGCTGCATCAGGCTTTCGCCCATTGTGCAATATTCCCCACTGCTGCCTCCCGTAGGAGTCTGGACCGTGTCTCAGTTCCAATGTGGCCGATCACCCTCTCAGGTCGGCTACGCATCGTGGCCTTGGTGAGCCGTTACCTCACCAACTAGCTAATGCGCCGCGGGCCCATCTCATAGCGGATTGCTCCTTTAAAGTTGCCATCATGCGATGGCTGCTTATTATGCGGTATTAATCTCCCTTTCGGGAGGCTATCCCCCTCTATGAGGCAGGTTACCCACGTGTTACTCACCCGTCCGCCGCTGGGGACCGAAGTCCCCCGCTCGACTTGCATGTGTTAGGCACGCCGCCAGCGTTCGTCCTGAGCCAGGATCAAACTCTCAATTTAAAAGTTTGAACTCTAGCTTATCGCTAAATTTATTTTTCAGACTTCCGTCTGTCAAAGAAATCGCTGACCATGATTTATTCTGTAAAGAATTATCTTTTTCTCTGTTCAATTTTCAAAGACCAACTTGATTTATTTTTGCTGTTTTTCGACAGCTTAATCAGTTTAACATGATTTATTCATCATGTCAACATCTTTTCTAAATTATTTTTGAGTAATTTTATATCTTATTCATTAATTGCTTTAGAAACGATAGAATTTTATGCTACCATGATACTTATTAACTGTCAACATACTTTTTATTGTTAATTATTGGTATAAGATAATTTAAAATCGTATGTTCTTTTCTATACATAATAAGTAGAAAAAGTAATTTGGTTGAGGCAGCAGGACTTGAACCTACGACCTTTGGATTATGAGCCAACGAGCTACCAGCTGCTCCATCCCGCCATATTTTTCATCTGACATTTCAAGGTATTCTCGAAGCGACATGTGTTATAGCATCATGTATGCTCACACGGCTGCAATATTAAGACAACAGGGCATCCCCCTGTTGTCTTAATAATTTTATATACTCTACTAATACCTTTAAGCCCTTCATATGATAGATATCTTTAAAGCCATTTATCTGTCTAAGTTGCCTCTGTATCTTCCGGTTCCACCAGATACATTTATTACATTAAAACCTTTATCTTTTAAAACATCACACACTCTTGAGCTTCTTGCTCCTGACTGACAGATGATATGGTATTCCTTTGATTTATCCAGTATCTTCTCCGGCGCTTCTATAATATCATCCATTGGTATATTTATAGCAGTTGGCACGTGCCCATCTTTATACTCATAGTTTTCTCTTACATCTATTAGGTTTATTTTACCTAAAATTGTGGCTATATCATTGACATCTACAGATCGTACATTACTTCTGAAAAATGAAAACATATTATCACTCCTCATATAATTTAACATTAGTATATTAGCAATTACTTATATACTTATAGTATAACAGACTTATTATTTTGTCAATGAATTAAATAATAGAAATTCTATGTCCTATCAAAATGACCGTAAAAAAAGACCTGCTCACAAATATTTTTAGGAACAGGTCGTCTTTTTATTCACAATAGTTTCTTTTCAAGGTTTTAATAACATCCTCAATTCTCTTATCCTGTATGAAATACGTAATTGATAAGCCGCTTTTTTTAAAATCTAATATTTTATTGGCTTTTAGCATTGCTAAATGCTGTGATAATGCCGGTTGGGTCACATGTGCCAACTTTTCATGGAGTTCACTTACCGTCATGGGCCTCTCTAAAAGATAGCATACTATTGCCAATCTGTTCTCATTTGCCAAAACCTTTAGCAGTTCTGACATATGCTTTATATCTGCCAATGCTTATCCTCCATTCTGCTTTAAAATCACTAGTATATCCCTTCAGATATTAGTAATTACTTATATTCTTATGTTAATGTCAACTCTACCTTTTGTCAACATAATTTGTAGTTGCTTTGAGGTACTATAAAGTAGAATTCAGTGCCCTTTTCCGGGATGCTTTCAACACCATATTGAAAGCCATGAGTTTTTAATATCTCACTGCAGATAGCCAACCCAAGACCTAATCCACCACTTTTTGAATGTTTATGATACTTTGTCCACACGCTTTCTAATTCACTTTTATCAATTCCAGGTCCATAATCTTTTACCAGTACTTTAACACCTGTCCCATATTCTACAGCTTTGACTTCCACTTTCTCTCCTTCATTGCTAAATTTAATGGCATTATCAATAAAGTTGTATAAAACTCTGTACAGATATTTATAATCTCCATATATCTCTGCATCTATAGAATAAGCCAAAACCTGAATATTCTTATTCTGAGCAGATAACTGTAATTTACCACTGCAGCTTTCTACTAATTCTTTAACAGAAAAATACTCCTTCTTCATATTGTAAACAGCACCGCCCTGAAATTTTGAAAGCTGAAGAATATCCATTACCAGGCTATTTAACCTATCCACTTCATGAATAATTTCCTTAGAATACACTTTTATTTCTTCTGCATCTATTATTCCATCAGTAATTGCTTCACTGTAATTCCTTATAATACTTAAGGGTGTTTTAAAATCATGAGATACATTTGCTATAAAGTCCCTCTGAAGTTCATTATTTTTCTTTATGGTGTCGGTCATATTTTTTAGGCTCTTTGAAAGTTCTTCTATCTCATCTCTGCTTTGAACCAGTATATCTACTTCAAAGTTTCCCTTAGCAATTTCATAAGATGCCTTTTGCAGCTTTAATATGGGCCGTGTAAATTTCCTTCCAAAGTATGATATCAACGGAAGAGAGATTAAAAGGGCTAGAAAAAATACTGCTATTAAAACAATGTAAACTATATTCAGATAGCTCTCAGAATACTTGTTACTTTGCAGCAGTACTATATCTCCAAATTCTGTGGTTAATCTGTAATATAAAAATTCCTGTCCCGATGGATTTGCATACTTTCCCCGTTCTTTCATACCCTTAAAGTCCATAATTCTTAAAAAAGGCATAATTCCCATCATGCTTCCGCCAAGAGATGTTACCTCTCCATCTCTTATTAATATAGCTCCGGTTCCATAGTGTCCCATAGACATGTTATTTTGATAATTTCCTGCTGAAATACTTTGATATATTTCTAAGGCGCTGTCCCTTAGCTGATTGTACTGTGAATTTATATAAAGCTTAGAAAGAAAGATACTGCTTAGAAGCAGGGATATAAGTATTACAACGCTAATAGTAGTAATAAAATACTTAAATAGTTTTTTTGTAATTCTATCCATTACTATCCTCCATCTTATAACCTACTCTCCATATAGTTTTTAAATTTTTATTACAGTAATTAAGCTTTTCCCTTAAATTTTTAATGTGCGTATCAACGGTTCTTGTGTCTCCCATGAAATCATACCCCCAAATCTTATCAAGAAGCTTCTCCCGTTGAAAAACATGATTAGGATTTTTACATAGAAAAAGAAGGAGATCAAACTCCTTGGGAGTAAGCGCAACAACCCGCCCCTCTTCTATCACCTCTCGCCTGCTTTCGTCTATAGACAGCCCATTGAGAGTAAGCTTTTCTTCCTTTTTATAAGAGGTTTTTATCCTCAAATTGACCCTAAGTACAAGTTCTCTGAGACTGACAGGTTTAATCATATAATCATCGGCCCCCAGTTCAAAACCAAAGATCCTGTCTTCCTCCTCAGCTCTGGCAGTGGTAAGAATAACCGGTATGTTACTCTTTGACTTAATACTTCTCAACAGTGACCAGCCATCCTTTTCAGGCATCATAATATCCAAAATAACCAGGTCATAGGTATTTAATTTAATTAATTCTTCTCCTTCATCTCCATTATAAGCGCATTCAACCTCATAGCCTTCTTTTTTTAGATACAAGCTCATTACATCTGCAAGTTTCTTTTCATCATCTACAATGAGAATTCTTCCCTTCATATAAAACTCCCCCTACGTATCTTTATATTCTTATGATATCATTTTAGTTTTCTTTTATGTGATTACTTTGATATATTTGTGATGAATTTGTGATTAAATATATCAAAAATTCTTTACAATTTCATCAAAGTTAGACTATAGATTCATCAAATTCATGCTTTATTATTAAGCTATACCAAATTTAAGGAGGAATGATTTTATGAAAAAGAAAGGTTTGATTGCAGCATTAGCACTTACATTATCTATTGGTTTAGGAGTAACAGCCTATGCTGCGGCAGGCAATACAGAGGTTAAGGAAGCTGCGCCGGTGGCTGTGATTCAGCAGAGACTTGGACTTGGAAGAATTACCGGTATGAGAGGCTACGAAATTATGAATTCTGCTCTTAAAAGCTTAGGCCTTACAGATGCAGAGATTACTGAAGGAACTAGTGCAGGAAAGACCCCTTACGAAATAGCAGCAGCAAAAGGAATATCTGCAGATAAGTTTAAGGAAGCTATACTGGTGGAAAAACATAAGGTCATTGATGCTGCTGTAGAAAACGGCAGTATTACCAAAGACCAGGCGGATGCATTAAAAGCTTCACTAGCTTCTAATGCAGAAGCATGCACTACTGCCGGTCAAAATTCCAGATCAATGGGAAATGGTTGTGGCGGTAATGGTTTAGGCCGGGGAAATGGTGCCGGAAGAGGTATGAGAAGAGGATCTCTATAAATATATTAAAAGCCTAGAAAGAAAATTTCTTTCTAGGTTTTTTACGATTCCACTTCCTTAGTAACCAAAGAACTTTCCTTTGTTAATTTTGTCCTAATTTTACCTGAGTAACCGGGTCCACTATTCCACGGACTGAGCTTCAAAGATTTTACCTTCTTCGCTAAATATAAGGTTTAAAGATATTGCAGAAGCACCTGGAAACAATACAGGAAAGTCATAGCTTTCTTCATAACTTTCACCGTTTTTATTTTTAACAGTTACCTTTTTCTCCTTGGAGTTTACTGAAGTAACTTCACTAAAAATTCTTACATCAATGTTGAATCTATCTTTCATACTTTCCTGTGTTTGAATTCATAAATCTTCTCTATCCTTAATGGTATCTCCTATATAAAAAGGAAGTCCACAATTTGCAGAAGACTAATACTTTTTTATATGCTTCCATCCATTAAGCAGGAATCCTGGGTATGTACTGAAAAGTAATTGGTACTTAATGTAACTGACGATACTTTAACAGTTGGTTTGTAAAAAGTTTAATTAATATTTAACTATTCAGTATTATTCATTTTTATATAAATATTTGATCACTTTTAGTAGCGCAACTAACATTTCCGAGAATAGCTATGCTAAGAGAGAAAAAGTACAAGAACATCTTTATACTAACTATGTATAATCACTTTTTCGAAATCTCCGAATATATAGTACAATTATAAAAATAATACAGGATTACATAATATTACATTTTTCTATCTTTTTGTATGATAAAATAATATATGATACAATATTTTATATTTTCAGGAGGTATTAAAAATGAGAAAACTAAGGAAAAAAATCTAAACTATGCTTGGCATAACACTAATTGTGACTTGTATGGTCACAACCTCGGTTCTTGCAGAACAAAACGATCCAACCCTACAAACCGAAATCATCAGTCTAAGTTCAATTTCTGGTGAAGGTACAGGAGTAGCAACTCAAACACCAAGCTTACTAACAGAGCCTGGTGGAGGAATTAGACCAATGGGGACTAAACCGCCATCCTCTTCAGCACAAACCATCGTACTTGGTAGATATAATGGTAGTATTACATGGGCAACAGGATATCTATATACAGATAAATGGGTTCGTACATCAAAAAGCTACATAACAGCAGAAGCCGATTTTGGTATGTACGATAATCAGACTGATGCAATAAATAGGACGAACCCATTGTCTAATGCTCATGCTAATATTTTCATCTATCTAGTAGATAGTTCTGGAAATAGAACCGCTACACAAAGCATACAAACTAATAGAGGAACACAAGGTATTTCTTTTTCTGTTACACCAAACAAAGATTACTATGTAGTATTTAATTTTGCAACTGGTTACTATCAATCCGGAGACTTTAGTGTTTTCTAGTATATAGAAACAAATCCTACTATCAAATTATACATGCTGAAAAGCCATTGAGCATTCAGTATTGTGAGCATGTGTAGGTTGATAACTTGTAGTATTTTCCTATAATAATTAATATTTACAGGAACAATAATTCTATAAAGGATGATAGTATGAGAATGAAAACAATTAATAGTCTAATCATTAAAAAAACTATGTTTTTTATGTATATATTGCTTGTATTGGCAATTACACTATTACCAATCAATTTCATGTTTAAGTTGGATTTTAATAGAATAAGGTACAACCTTATCCCTTTCGAGTTCTTTTCAAACGGGATTGATAAACTAAGAGTCTTGTGTGAAAATGGTCGTAGTTTAAATCAAGCGTTAATAATTGTGTTAACTGAAATAATCAAAAGTTTTGGATATAATATTATTCTTTTTATACCCATGGGACTGTTCTTTCCCTTAATATATGAAAAAAAGTATAATATAAAAAAAATAATACTAACTAGTCTTTTTTTATCTATCTGTATAGAGATATTTCAGGTCATTGAAATGGTCCTAACATTTACTAGTTGGCGTACATTCGATATTGATGATATTATTGCTAATGCAATTGGGGGTGGAGTAGGTTTTTTATGTTATAAGTTTCTTTTATATTGTAAAAATAGTTTAACAAAAATTTTAAAGAATAAGAAAAGTACGATGCTGTCAATATTTTTTGACTTGTACTAAGGCATAGTACTGTTAAACTCTATGGTTAGAGACTTATAAGTGGAACACTTGAAGCAGTACTGCAGATCCGCAAATTCTGTTTAAACGTAAGCGTCAAAGATTAAGCACCTAAATATCATGTCTTCTCATTGATAAACGGGTTTAATTATTGTGAGCAAATTTATAAACTTGAAAAAGAGCTTAGAGAAGCTTATTCAAGTAAGGATGATTTATTATGATATTAGATTTAAAATAAGAGCTGAAAAATTAGCTCCAATTATAGATAACTTTAAAAGAATGTACTGCTAGATGGTTCTTTAGAGGTAGACAATAATGCAGGGGAAAGAGCTGTTAAACCTTTCGTTATCGCCCGTAAGAACTTCCTTTTTGCTAATACTGCTAAAGGTGCCACACATAGTTCTAATATTTACAGCATTATTGAAACTGCCAAGGCTAATAAATTAGTTGTAGAAAGGTATTTAGTTTATCTATTTGATAATCTATTGAAGATAGATATAGAAGGTAGCGAAAGCTTAGAGAATCTTATGCCTTGGTCAGATAAGATTCCTGAAAAGTATATTAGCCGCTGTAACACTTCTGTTGCCGCTTCTGCAGTAAATAAAAATGTGTGCATTTTTATCCTTCAACGAATCCTCCGCCTCAACTTGCAGCACATCTACCGGAATTAGAAGAGCGTCCTCTATATGTCCACTGTCATACTCTTGTTTTGTTCTGACATCCAGCAGTATAATCCCGTCTTCGCTGTCCAATCTCTTTTTAGCCTCTTCCGGAGTTATATTGCTAAAACTCCTTTTAGTATTAGCTGCCTTCTCTTCACCTTTTATTGCAGGCGTCTCTCTTACTTCTTCCGGCCTTTTACTGCTGCAGCCAGAGAGTACCCCTAGAAGTACAATACCTGCTGCTGCATAAAATATATTTCTAAATTTATTCTTCATAACCGCACCTCCACTTGGACTATAATAAAGACATTATACCATGCCAGGGTATGCATTTATAGGGTAATTTTTTTAATTTTTTGATTATATAGTAATTGAAATTATGTAAATTTCACAACCTTGTAATTACTTAATGAGCATCCCTGTTGCAGGAGAAATAGGTTTAGAGAACCACCCTGATCTGGATCAATTCATAGGTATAGAAATTGGTCACGGTCTTGTTCTAATGGACGATAGAAAAGATTACTTGAACTTTCAGGAAAGAATCTATGATGATTTTATCTTCTTAATACCCGCCGGTAAATAGCATAATTTTACAAATACAGATATTACATCAATTAAATTATACTCTATCTATGCACCTCTACAGCTTATTTTTAGGACACAAAAAAGCATCAAGCTTACGCTTGATGCTTTTCGTAACCTGGCAACGTCCTACTCTTCCACTCAGTCTCCCGAGCAGTACCATCGGCGCTGTGAGTCTTAACCATCGTGTTCGGAATGGGAACGGGTGTAACTCTCACGCTATCATCACCAGATATCAGAGAAGTTTGTTCTCTGAAAATTGCACATAAGAATGTGTTTTAGGTCAAGTCCTCGACCTATTAGTACTAGTCAGCTGCACACATTGCTGTGCTTACACCTCTAGCCTATCAACCTTGTGTTCTTCAAGGGGTCTTACTGACTTACGTCATGGGAAATCTTATCTTGAGGTGGGCTTCACGCTTAGATGCTTTCAGCGTTTATCCCGTCCCGACATAGCTACCCAGCGGTGCTCCTGGCAGAACAACTGGTACACCAGAGGTCAGTCCATCCCGGTCCTCTCGTACTAAGGACAGCTCCTCTCAAATTTCCTACGCCCGCGACGGATAGGGACCGAACTGTCTCACGACGTTCTGAACCCAGCTCGCGTGCCGCTTTAATGGGCGAACAGCCCAACCCTTGGGACCTACTTCAGCCCCAGGATGCGACGAGCCGACATCGAGGTGCCAAACCTCCCCGTCGATGTGGACTCTTGGGGGAGATCAGCCTGTTATCCCCGAGGTAGCTTTTATCCGTTGAGCGATGGCCCTCCCACGAGGTACCACCGGATCACTAAGTCCGACTTTCGTCCCTGCTCCACTTGTGGGTGTCGCAGTCAGGCTCCCTTCTGCCTTTACACTCTACGAACGATTTCCAACCGTTCTGAGGGAACCTTTGAGCGCCTCCGTTACTTTTTAGGAGGCGACCGCCCCAGTCAAACTGCCCACCTAACAATGTCCCGTCACCAGCTTCATGGTGTCCGGTTAGAATCTCAGTATCATCAGGGTGGTATCCCAAGGTCGACTCCACAAAGGCTGACGCCCTTGCTTCCAAGTCTCCCACCTATCCTGTACAGATAATACCGAAACTCAATGCTAAGCTACAGTAAAGCTCTACGGGGTCTTTCCGTCCAATCGCGGGTAGCAAGCATCTTCACTTGCACTACAATTTCGCCGGATTTGCAGTTGAGACAGTGCCCAAATCATTACGCCATTCGTGCGGGTCGGAACTTACCCGACAAGGAATTTCGCTACCTTAGGACCGTTATAGTTACGGCCGCCGTTTACTGGGGCTTAAGTTCATGCCTTCGCTTGCGCTAAGCAATCCCCTTAACCTTCCAGCACCGGGCAGGCGTCAGCCCCTATACATCAGCTTACGCTTTAGCAGAGACCTGTGTTTTTGCTAAACAGTTGCTTGGGCCTATTCTCTGCGGCCTACTCGCGTAGGCACCCCTTCTCCCGAAGTTACGGGGTCAATTTGCCGAGTTCCTTAACTGCAATTCTTCCGCTGGTCTTAGGATTCTCTCCTCACCTACCTGTGTCGGTTTGCGGTACGGGCACTACTTCACTCCCTAGAGGCTTTTCTTGGCAGCGTGGAATCAGATACTTCGCTACTAAATTTCGCTCCCCATCACACCTCAGCATTGAACAGACGGATTTGCCTATCTGTTCTGCCTAGATGCTTAGACCCACATCCAATAGTGGGCACATCCTATCCTCCTGCGTCACCCCATCGGTAATAACGCGTCATAGTGGTATCGGAATATCAACCGATTGTCCATCGCCTACGCCTCTCGGCCTCGGCTTAGGTCCCGACTAACCCTGGGAGGACGAGCCTTCCCCAGGAAACCTTAGGTTTTCGACCAAAGAGATTCTCACTCTTTTCTCGCTACTTATTCCAGCATTCTCTCTCCTGTACAGTCCACCACTCCTTTCGGTATGACTTCAGCCCGTACAGGATGCTCCTCTACCGCTGACGCGCAAGCGTCAACCCGTAGCTTCGGTGGTAAGTTTGAGCCCCGGACATCTTCGGCGCAGGATCTCTCGACTAGTGAGCTATTACGCACTCTTTAAATGAGTGGCTGCTTCTAAGCCAACATCCTAGTTGTCTTAGAAATCCCACATCCTTTTCCACTTAACTTACACTTAGGGACCTTAGCTGACGGTCTGGGCTTTTTCCCTTTTGACTACGGATCTTATCACTCGCAGTCTGACTGCCGGTATACAAGTATATGGCATTCGGAGTTTGATAGGGTTCAGTAAGCGCAATGCCCCCTAGCCCATTCAGTGCTCTACCTCCATTACTCAATTATCCGACGCTAGCCCTAAAGCTATTTCGAGGAGAACCAGCTATCTCCGGGTTCGATTGGAATTTCTCCGCTATCCACAGCTCATCCCATGGTTTTTCAACACCAACGTGGTTCGGGCCTCCACGGAATTTTACTTCCGCTTCACCCTGTCCATGGATAGGTCACCCGGTTTCGGGTCTACAGCATGCAACTATCCGCCCTGTTCAGACTCGGTTTCCCTTCGGCTCCGTACCTTAAGTACTTAACCTTGCTACATGCCGTAACTCGCTGGATCGTTCTACAAAAAGCACGTCATCACACTGATTAAGGACGGGGGACACACCTGAAGGTGAGTCCCGCCCAGAATATAGTGCTTTGACCGGTTGTAGGCACACGGTTTCAGGTTCTATTTCACTCCCCTCCCGGGGTTCTTTTCACCTTTCCCTCACGGTACTCCTTCGCTATCGGTCATCAGGTAGTATTTAGCCTTGGGAGGTGGTCCTCCCTGCTTCCCACAAGGTTTCACGTGTCTCGTGGTACTCTGGATCAGATCTTCACTTTGACAGCTTTCACTTACGTGGCTGTTACACTCTGCGGCTTAACTTTCCAGAAATATTCAGTTAACCATCTCAGTGAGTTATGATCTGTCCGCAACCCCAGAAACAAGTTTCTGGTTTGGGCTCTTCCGCTTTCGCTCGCCGCTACTGACGGAATCGATTTTTCTTTCTCTTCCTCCAGGTACTTAGATGTTTCAGTTCCCTGGGTTTACCTTCCTTAAGCTATGGATTCACTTAAGGATACATGGGGTTACCCATGTGAGTTTCCTCATTCGGAGATCTCCGGATCACAGGCTATTTGCGCCTACCCGAAGCTTATCGCAGCTTATCACGTCCTTCTTCGGCTCCTGATGCCAAGGCATTCACCATGCGCCCTTTATAACTTGACCTTACATCGTCTCACGATAAGCGACGCATTACTGCCTGCTTCTCCTGAGACTCGTTGTCAGTGAATGGCGAGTCCATTCAGCTGTACAACTTTGTTATAAAGAACAATAATTGATATTATTCTTAGCTTTACTCCAGATATCCTACGGAAACTTGATTTAAACTTGTTTGAAAATCCCGAATCTTCAACGGGTTTTCAGGCATGTTTAAATTATTAGCTGTAGTTGGATATCTGCTTAATTTCTTATGTGCAATTTTCAAAGAACAACGGAATACTATTTTACACCGCTGACGCGTTGGCGTCAACCTGTAATTTCTTCCACCTGAAAGACGTTAGTCTTTCAAAATTGAACAGAGATTGGTCAGACATACGCTCTAAGTATCTCTTGGATATCTTTAGAGCAGGTTCTCCATAGAAAGGAGGTGATCCAGCCGCAGGTTCTCCTACGGCTACCTTGTTACGACTTCACCCCAATCGCTGACCCTACCTTCGGCCGCGTCCTCCTTGCGGTTAGACTACGGACTTCGGGTATTGCCAACTCTCATGGTGTGACGGGCGGTGTGTACAAGGCCCGGGAACGTATTCACCGCGACATGCTGATTCGCGATTACTAGCAACTCCGGCTTCATGCAGGCGAGTTTCAGCCTGCAATCCGAACTGGGACGAGTTTTATAGTTTTGCTCCGCCTCGCGGCTTTGCCTCTCGTTGTACTCGCCATTGTAGCACGTGTGTAGCCCTAGACATAAGGGGCATGATGATTTGACGTCATCCCCACCTTCCTCCGAGTTAACCCCGGCAGTCTTGCTAGAGTGCTCAACTTAATGGTAGCAACTAACAATAAGGGTTGCGCTCGTTGCGGGACTTAACCCAACATCTCACGACACGAGCTGACGACAACCATGCACCACCTGTCTTCCTGCCCCGAAGGGCTTCCCGCATTACCGGTAATTCAGGAGATGTCAAGTCTAGGTAAGGTTCTTCGCGTTGCTTCGAATTAAACCACATGCTCCGCTGCTTGTGCGGGCCCCCGTCAATTCCTTTGAGTTTTAATCTTGCGACCGTACTCCCCAGGCGGAATACTTAATGTGTTAACGGCGGCACAGAAGGTTGGACCCTCCTACACCTAGTATTCATCGTTTACGGCGTGGACTACCAGGGTATCTAATCCTGTTTGCTCCCCACGCTTTCATGCCTCAGCGTCAGTTACGGTCCAGAAAGTCGCCTTCGCCACTGGTGTTCTTCCTAATCTCTACGCATTTCACCGCTACACTAGGAATTCCACTTTCCTCTCCCGCACTCTAGATATCCAGTTTGAAATGCAGCACCCAAGTTAAGCCCGGGTATTTCACATCTCACTTAAATATCCGCCTACGCATCCTTTACGCCCAGTAAATCCGGACAACGCTCGCCACCTACGTATTACCGCGGCTGCTGGCACGTAGTTAGCCGTGGCTTCCTCCTCTGGTACCGTCATTATCGTCCCAGAAGACAAGAGTTTACAACCCGAAGGCCTTCATCCTCCACGCGGCGTTGCTGCATCAGGCTTTCGCCCATTGTGCAATATTCCCCACTGCTGCCTCCCGTAGGAGTCTGGACCGTGTCTCAGTTCCAATGTGGCCGATCACCCTCTCAGGTCGGCTACGCATCGTGGCCTTGGTGAGCCGTTACCTCACCAACTAGCTAATGCGCCGCGGGCCCATCTCATAGCGGATTGCTCCTTTAAAGTTGCCATCATGCGATAGCTGCTTATTATGCGGTATTAATCTCCCTTTCGGGAGGCTATCCCCCTCTATGAGGCAGGTTACCCACGTGTTACTCACCCGTCCGCCGCTGGGGACCGAAGTCCCCCGCTCGACTTGCATGTGTTAGGCACGCCGCCAGCGTTCGTCCTGAGCCAGGATCAAACTCTCAATTTAAAAGTTTGAACTCTAGCTTATCGCTAAATTTGTTTTTCAGACTTTAGTCTGTCAAAGAAATCGCTGACCATGATTTATTCTGTAAAGAAATTATCATTTAACCTCTGTTCAATTTTCAAAGACCAACTTGTTATTATTTCGCTGTCGTCTGACAGCTTGTTCATATTACCACGATTATTTCGCAGTGTCAACATCTTTTTTCTTGGTAATATTTGAGTTTTGTCTTACCCTGTACTCATATTACTTCAAAATCGATGTTTCATTATATTATCATCTGAACTTCATATTGTTAACAAGCCTTTTTTGCATGTCTTAATATGTGTTCATTTAATAATTTGTCGCTTCCTGTCGGCGACTTACTTATATTATCATGTTTTAAAATTTAATTTGTTTAGGAAAACTATTTCTGCAAAAATTACATCAATATTTCTAAATATATCTTTAAATATCTCATTATTTCTTATAATGACACACCAGACAGAGTATACTATGTCAGCTGATTACTCTTACATTGTCTTTATCTTATAAAAATAAGGCTGAGCATTAGTTATTTTTAATCTCTAATGCTACAGCCAGTTTACATATTCAACTACTCTTTAATCATTTAAATCCTTCTGTTCCCCGGTTACCAGATATATGGTAGATTCACATATATTTGTAGCGTGATCTGCCACTCTCTCTAAGTACTTGCAAACAAACAAAAATTGTGCAGCTTGGTTAATATTTTTTGCTTCCTTTGTCATATAAGCTAATAGTTCCGTGAAAACCTCCTTATATATAGCATCAATTCCATCGTCTATCTTACATGCTTCATAGGCCTTCTTTAAATTAGCCTCAACATATGAATTTAAAGCTTCTCTAATTAGCTTTTGTACTATTTCAGCCATTCTAGGAATATCAACCAATTCCTTAATATACTCTTCGTTCTTTAGCCTTTTTGCAATTTTTGCGATATCCACAGCATGGTCAGCCATTCTTTCTAGATCCGTTGCTACCTTTATTGAAGTAAAGATGTTTCTTAAATCTGTTGCTAAAGGTTGCTGCATGGCTATTAACTTTATGGATTTATCTTCTATATCCTTTTGAAGATTATCCACTAAGTCATCATTGGCGATAACAGTATCTGCTAAAGTCTCATCCTGCTTAACTAAAGCTTCAATACATTGATGTATTTGCTTTTCAACGATACCTCCCATTCTCGCAATTTCATTGTGTAACATTTGAAGATTTGCATCAAATCCTACCCTTGTCATATTAATCACCTCTCATCTAAATTAAGGAACGCCTTTTATTAGCCAAATCTTCCTGTAATATAATCTTCTGTCCTTTTATCTCTAGGCTTATAGAATACATCCTGTGTTTTCCCAAACTCAATAATTTCTCCATTTAAGAAGAAAGCTGTATAGTCAGAAATTCTACCGGCCTGCTGCATATTGTGAGTTACAATTACCACTGTATATTTTTCCTTTAATGAATCCATTAATTCTTCAATCTTGCTGGTAGCTATGGGATCTAAGGCTGATGTAGGTTCATCCATAAGCAATACTTCCGGTTCTACCGCCAGGACTCTAGATATACATAATCTTTGCTGTTGTCCACCTGAAAGTCCATAAGCACTATCTCTTAATCTGTCTTTTACCTCATCCCATAAAGCAGAACCCTTTAAGCTCTTCTCTACTATTTCATCAAGTACACTTTTTTGCCTGATTCCATGAATTCTTGGTCCATATGCTATGTTGTCGTATATAGACATAGGAAAAGGATTAGGTTTCTGAAATACCATTCCAATCTTTTTTCTTAACTCCATTATATCATATTGCTTATAGATATCTCTTGACTCGTAAAACACCTCTCCACTGATCTTTACATTCTCAATAAGATCATTCATTCTGTTCAAAGTTCTTAGAAAGGTTGACTTCCCACAACCTGAAGGTCCTATCAATGCAGTAACAGCATTCTTCTCTATATTTATCCCAATACTTTTTAGAGCATGGCTATTACCATAGTATAAGTTTAAATTGTTAACTTCTATAATACTCATATCTCGCGCCTCCATAACTTAGTGCTCTAAAATTAGCCGAATCTTCCTGAAATATAGTCTTCTGTTCTCTTATCCTTTGGATTATAAAAAATATTTTCTGTTAAATTCATTTCTACCAAGTTACCATTTAAGAAAAATGCTGTATAATCTGCAACTCTACCAGCCTGCTGCATATTATGAGTAACAGTAACCACCGTGTACTTTTTCTTTAATTCCTCCATCAGCTCTTCTATCTTAAGAGTAGATAGTGGGTCTAAGGCTGAGGTGGGCTCATCCATCAAGATGATTTGAGGTTTAACAGCAAGAACCCTTGCAATACATAGTCTCTGTTGTTGTCCACCTGATAAATCATAGGCTGACTTATGCAGCTTATCTCTCACTTCTTTCCAAAGGGCAGCGCCTTCTAAGCTTTTCTCTACCAGCTCGTCAAGAGTTTTTTTATCCTTAATTCCATGTCGCTTTGGTCCATAAATTACATTTTCATAAATACTTTTGGGAAAAGGATTTGGTTTTTGAAAAACCATACCAACTTTTTTTCTTAATTCAACTACATCTTCCTCTTTGCTTAAAATATTCCTGTCTTCCATAAATATTTCACCTTCAGTACGGGTATCTGGAATTAAGTCATTCATCCTGTTAAGTGTTCTTAGAAAGGTGGATTTACCGCATCCCGAAGGTCCTATGAGTGCAGTAATTTTATTGGGTCGAATTTCCATATTTATATCTTTTAAAACTTTATTTGCTCCATAATAAAAGTTTAAGTTTTTCACATTCATGCCCAGTGACATAAGATTTCCTCCATCCCTTAATCGAATCTTTTCTGATACTTATTTCTAAACAAAATAGCAATAGTATTTGCCGTTAGTAATACTGCCATTAGTACTATAATTCCAGTTGATGCAAGATCTTGGAATTCCATCTCAGGTCTAGATATCCAATCATAAATTTGAATCGGCATTGCAGTAAAAGAACTATTTATGCTATCAGGTATAAAGGTGATGTATGTTGCTGCGCCTACTACTACTAATGGTGCAGCTTCTCCTAAAGCTCGAGATACTGCTAAAATACTGCCAGTCAATATTCCTGGAAGTGAATAAGGTAAAACAACTCCCTTAACTGTCTGCCATTTGGTGACACCAAGAGCCAAGGATCCTTGCCTCAAAGTATCTGGAACGCTTTTAATTGCCTCTTGTGAAGCAATAATTATTACAGGTAAAATGAGTAATGCTAATGTTAATGCTCCAGCCAAAATACTTGTTCCCATTCCAAATGATTTCACAAATACTGTTAATCCCAATAATCCATAAATAACAGAAGGTATACCTGCCAAATTTGATATGTTAATCTGAAGAATTTTGTTAAAGGTATTCTTCTTTGCGTACTCTTCTAAATATATTGCTGTGCCAACACCTATGGGCAAAGCAATTACTGCAGTTAGTATAATTAACCATAAGCTTCCTACTATTGCAGGGTATAGTCCAGCCTTAGATGCCCTCATAGAGGCATAACGGGTTAAAAATTCCCAATTCAAGTTTTTAAGACCAGCTGATAATATCTGTTTAATTAATAACACTAAAAAGAATACTCCAAAGAGTGTGCACAGTAAGAAAACCATTTTAAATATGTTATTTTTAAGTTTACGCCATTTAATGTTCTTTAATGTTCTTTGATCCATTATGCTACCTCCACATTTTTCTTAATAACGGACTTAGCCAGGATATTAAGAAGGAATGTTATAACAAACAGAGTAGTACCTACTGCATATAAAGTTTTGAACTCAATACTGCCATGAGATACATCTCCTTTACTTATATTTACAATAAAAGCTGTCATGGTTTGAATGCTTTTCAAGGGATTAAATGTGAGTTGAGGATTTGCACCTGCTGCGATTGCAACTATCATAGTTTCACCTATGGCTCTTGATATCGCTAGCACAAAAGATGCTATTATACCTGAAGAAGCACCGGGTACAACAATTTTCGTTGCTACCTCAAGCTTTGTAGATCCTAAAGCATAGGCGCCATTTCTGATAGAGTTTGGTACAGCCATCATGGCATCTTCACTAAGAGATGAAACCATTGGTATTATCATTATCCCAACAGCGATACAGGCACTGGCAGCATTAAATACCTCAGTACTTGGAAACAACTCTTTTATCAAAGGAGTAATATATGTTAATGCAAAAAATCCATAGACAATGGAGGGTATACCTGCTAATATCTCCAGTACTGGTTTAAGTATTTTTCTTACTTTCTTTGGAGCGTATTCACTTAAATAAATTGAAGTACCTAATCCTATTGGTATGGCCACTAAACTAGCGCCTATAGCAATAATCATAGTTCCCACTAATAACGGTATTACCCCGAAATTTTGTGGTTCCATTAAGGGAGTCCAAACCGTCGAAGTGAAAAATTCTACTATGGAAATTTCTCTAAAAAAACTAATGCTTTCTCCTAACAAACTTACTACAATAGCCGCTGTAGTTATTATGGAGATTACTGCGAATAGAAATAATATCTTTTCCACTATAAACTCGCCTATCTTAATCCGTTTTCTTTTCTTAGACATAATAAACCTCCAATACACAATATATGTCAGTAACACAGTATTACAAATGTCAAACATTCATAACCCGTGTCGCTCAAGTCTATTGTATTATAACTTCGTTAAATTAAATGTTAACTTGTGTTAAATTTATGTTAAACACCAGTGCTAAAAACTCTCAAACTTGAGTTTAGGTCACTGGATAGCTTGTTTAATAAATCACAATTTTCTTTTATTTTTATCATATTTTCCAGTCCCTTTTCTGCTGTGGTGCATGCTAGCGCAGATTTTGCTTCTGTATTGTTCGTAATATTATAAATACTTTCCATCAACTTTTTAATCTCGTCTTTTTCTCCATTGATGTTTTCTATCTCTTCAGTTGTATTATTTATCATACTCTTTACTTTATTTATTTCTACATATATATTTTTTAATGCATGTTCTGTCTCTTTTACTAATAAATTCTGCTCATCAATAATTGATTTATTTTTATTTGTAATTGAGTATACATTTTTTGCATTACACTCTAAGGACTTTATTATACTGCTAATCTCTTCAGTCTTAGCTGCAGAAATTTCAGACAGTTTTTTAACTTCTTCCGCAACTACTGTAAAACCTCTGCCGGCTTCCCCTGCCCTGGCCGCTTCTATAGCTGCATTTAGTGATAATAGATTAGTTTGCTTAGAAATGCTTTTGATTACGTCAAGCATATCATTTATATCATTAATACATGCCATAAGCTCACTTACTTGAACACAAACTGCATTTGAAACTACTTCACTTTCCTCTGCTTTTTCATCTAACAATAACACTTTCTTTAAGCCATTTTTCACTATCTCATCAGTTTTAGATGATGCTTCTTTCATAACAGTTGATTGTTCATTTATTATAGATATATTATTTGTTATTTTTTCAATTTCAATTACGCCTTTTTGTACAGCGCTAGTCTGCTCTATTGTTCCACTTACAATATACTGTATTGAATCAGTAATTAATGCAGAACCCTCAAGAGCTTCTTTAGATATGTGAACAAAGTTATTTGCAGCATTTGATACTTCTTTTGACAATGAAATAATTTTATTAATCAGGTCTCTCAATTTATTTGTCATATCATTAAAATTGTTGCTTAATTCTTTAATTTCCTTATTGCTGTTAAAATCTGCTTTAACCTCTATATTCCCACAAGCCACTTCCTTCATCAGTATACCAAGGCTATTTACAGGCTTTGTAACATATTTGGAATACATTAACGATACAATTAGAGCTAAGGCAGTTATGGAAATTACTACGATAAAAATGTATGTTCCAACACTTTGTATTCCCTTTAGAAACTCTTTTCTAGGCATTGAAGTAACAACTATCCAGTTAGTACTGTCAATGCTAGTGTATGCTCCTACACTTTCTATACCTTCAAAATTATAAAAATCCACCCCTTCTATGCTGTGCTCTCCTGACTGAAGTCTTTTCAACTGTTCAGTTATTAACTCATTATCAACTTTACTTAAGAGTTTTTCTTTTTTATTATAATAAACGGCATTACCATTTCGGCTTACTATGTATGGAAAACCTTCTTGTCCAATTTTTATATTATCTAATTCGCTGGTAAACATTGATAAATTAAACATAATTACCATTACACCCAGTTTACTGGCTCTGGTTTCGATTGAAGTAGCTACCGGTAACACGTAATTTTTTGTTACCTCCGATACTATAGGCTCACCTACAACAAAGGTTTTTCCCTCTTTTATCTCGGTATAGTAATCATTGTTGGATATATTCATACTTAGGTATTTTTCATTATGCTTTGATCCATCAGCTATTATCTTTCCGCTAAGATCAGATATAAAAATAGTTTCATATAATTTTTCCGAACCGCTAACAGCATTTTCTAAGCTTAAAGTAACCTTATTCAGCCTAATAAACTCTGATATTTCTCCATCATTATTTACATCTTCCATAAGGACAACCAAATCACTTTGTGAAGATAAACTTTTTAGTATGTATTTTGAATCATTAATTATTGTATTAACATTATTCCTGACCATTTTTGCATAGGCTTGCATCATTGATTTTTGTGATTGATTTATGTCACTATTTATCTTATTGAATATAAAAATTCCCATTAAAACAACCGGTAATATTGAGACTAAGCTAAAAACCATAAACATTTGTATTCTCATTGAAAAATTTGGTTTAATAATTTTATAGATAGAATTTAAATTCCAGGTTCTATTATTTTTGTTTTTAACAAAATTCACTTTTTTAGCTTTCATCTTTATCCCCCAAATACATATTTTGAGTGCAAATAAGCGTCAAGAATTTATCCCTTGACGCTTGAATGTTATACATTAACTATTTTAATAAATCTAACTGCTTTGTATATTCTTCTTCAGGCAGTCCTACATACTTAACTTCTGGTACTATTTCAGTTGCGTTCTCCAAGTAAAATTTCACAAACTCCTTTACTTCTTCTCTTTTAAGAGCTTCCTTATTTATATATATATAGTGGTCTTGACAATGGCTTATATGTTCCATCTTTAATTGTTTCAAAAGATGGACTTACTCCGTTAATCTTAACGGCAGAAATCTTTGATTTATTTTCTTCATAGTAAGCATATCCGAAATAAGAAATACCATTCTTATCCCCTGCAACACCCTGTACAAGCACATTGTCATTTTCACTTGTTGTCACATCTTGAGCTCTACCAGATTTCGCCTTCTTGTTTACAGCTTCTGTAAAATACTCAAAGGTACCGGATGCTGTTCCAGGAGCATAGAATTTGATTTCTTCCGCTGGCCACTCTGCCCTTACATCACTCCACTTCTTGACAGTACTGCCTTCCTTCCACATCATATTTAATTCTTCTACTGTCATATCAGTAGCCCACGTATTTTCTTTATTTATTACTACTGTTAGTCCGTCAAAGGCTACTTTTAACTCTATGAACTCAACGCCATTTTTAGCTGCTGCATCTTTTTCGTCCTGTTTTATAGGTCTAGAGGCATCGGCAATATCAATTTCTTTATTTATGAATTTCTTCATTCCGCCACCGGTACCGGATTCTCCAACAGTTATTTTTACATCTTTATTTACTGCATTAAACTCTTCAGCCATGGCCTGTGATATTGGGAACACTGTTGATGAACCATCAATCTTTATTTCTCCGGAAAGTTTCTTAGTCTCAACTGCTGTATTTTCTTTCCCAGTTGTATTGTCACCAGTGGTATTTTCTTTGTCAGCAGCATTTCCGCCTGCACATCCCATCAATAAAGTTGTTGATAGAACCACTGTGCATATAGCCTTTAATACTTTCATTTTTGACTTAACCATTTATTCTCTCCTCCTAAATTACTTTTTATTCTTTACACGTTAATAATACCATATGTTATTGTTAATTATGTTTAGCTTATGTTTAGTCTTTGTTTATTCTTTGTTAATTATGAATGAAAAATTAAAATACGCAGTAAAAAGTTAACTCTTCACTGCGTATTCTTAGTTAATGTTCATTTTCCCACTCTTCAGACAATATGGCATACTGATGGACATCATGCCTGATAGAATTTCCAGCAGCATCATAATGTAAAATTCTTTTGCAAGCCTCTGTGCCGTAACTTCTTCGGTAATATTGGGTATTGAAGATAAAGCCTATCTCCCAGGTTAAGAGTTCATGACATAAGTATTCATATAGGCCTTCCCAGTCCTCAGGTCTAAAGTTTCACACTAACAGTGTTTCTGTTTAATTAAATAGTCCTATGAAGCTCTGTTTTTCAGTCTAATTCTATCGGCTAAGAGAGCAATAAATTCGCCGTTTGTTGGTTTTCCTTTTATGCTATTAATTGTATGTCCAAAAATCTCGTTAAGTACATCAACTTGTCCTCTGCTCCATGCTACTTCAATGGCATGTCTTATGGATCTTTCTACTCTACTTGGTGTAGTGTGATATTTCTCTGCAATGGATGGATATAATATTTTTGTGATACAAGACAGAATCTGCATGTCATTTACACTCATACTTATAGCTTCTCTAATAAACTTATAGCCTTTAATATGAGCAGGAATACCTATTTTATGTATAATATCAGTTATTTGCTGTTCCAAGTCATTAAATTTATCTGAAAAAATGTCTACTTTTTCTCTTTTCATAGGAGTTTCAGGCAACACTTCAGTTTCTTTCCACCCCTGTGCTTCACTATGTATCTGCTTTATTCTATTTATGAACATCTTCATATCAAAGGGTTTAACCACATAATATTCAGCGCCCAGGGAAATTGCTCTTTGTGTAATCTGGTCTTGTCCAACTGCTGATAAAATGATGACCTTAGGCTGTTTTGTAAATCTTGTTACTTTTAAGCGTTCCAATACACCTATTCCGTCTAGACGAGGCATAATTATATCCAATACCACTATATCTGGAACTGTTTCTTCTATTAATTTTATGGCTGTTACACCGTCGTGTGCTATACCATAAATATTAATATCATCTTCAGCTGACAAATAATCCTTAAGAATATTACAAAATTCCTTATTGTCGTCCACGATTACTACATTTATTTTTTTCTGTTCCATAATTCTTATCCCCTTTGTAATTTTTTCTATTTTATCCTATAATATCTATTTTACACTAAAATTCACTTTCCTTCAAACAAAAATATATTTATTTTTCATAAATTATTATTATGAATTATAAAAAACACAGGCCCCTCATATTTAAGAACCTGTGTTATAAAATTGATTTTATTTTTATATATTATCTATAAAGTTGGTGCATTTTTCTAAACTCCAAAGGTGATAATTCAGTTTTTTTCTTAAATAGATAGCTAAAATATGAAAGGCTGTCAAAACCACACCTTAAAGCAATTTCAGATATAGAGTATCTGGTTTTAAGGAGCATCTCCTTAGACTTTTCTATTCTAATTTTATTTATATACTCATTAGGTGTAACTCCGATTATCTTGTGAAACAGCCTATGAAAGTAGTTTGGGCTCAGGTTTACCTTCTGAGAAAGGAGCTTAAGTGAAATATCTTCATCATAGTGCGTGTTGATAAAATCCACTACCTCCTTTAATTCATTGTATCTTAAATCTTCCATGCTTCCAGGTTTATTGAAAGGATTGGTAGCATCTGTATATATATCAGTAATGAGCTGCAATAAATTGCTCTTGATAGTAAGCTTGGAACATATGGTAGGGTTAATAAAGTCTCCTAATATAGAGTCGAATAAAGTCAAGTATTTATCACCATTTATTGTATGAAATTGAACAGGTATTTTATCAATAATCTCATTTGTGTAATAATCTTCAGGTTCAAAGTCTCCATAGATATCATAGGTGCTTGAAGTATACCTATCATCTGGCTTAAGAGTGAAGAACACACAGTAACAGTCATAGGGCATTATTGCCTGAGTATAATCCCCAGGTCTTCTGAAAATAATATCCCCCTTTGCAAGGTTGTAATAGCTGTTGTTTATCCACATCCCCCCGCCACCAGAGGTAATATACTCGATTTCATAGTTTATTACATACCTTTCTCTTAGGCTCTGTCCATTTTCATATTCTACGCTTCCCTTAAATAGATGGCATCTAAGTAAAGTTGGTGAAATAATTTCAGTTTCTATCATCATCTCTTTACCCTGGGAAACCAGTTTGTTTTCCAAAATATCACCACCTTTGTTTCTGTTAATAGATTTTTACAAACAGAATACCAATCTTCAATATAATACACTAGAGGCACCATCCAGTCAATTGTCCCCTTGCTCTTAGATACTCCTTTGTATACTTTAAATATGCTTATTATATCATCATTTCAATAATCCAGTAGAAGTATACCCAATATCATCAACTTAACAGTTATTAAGAAAGTCAGGCCTCAAGCCTCTGCTGTTTTATTATAATAACTCATATTTAGACAACTGAAACAAGCTATTCAATGAAGGATTTTGAATAGCTTGAACTTGTTTGTTTCACTGTTGCGTCTAATGATTTATACTCATTAGGGAAGAGATCCTTCTTTTTTAAAAACATCGTATGCAATTAGACGATCTAACTAGTTATTAAGTTGACTTTCATGTCTTTTAAAGAAATCAAAACGTGGTTCTATAAATTTAACCTTATGCTCAGAAGGATTATCAATAAACTTGTATATAGGTTCAAAAATATAATCCCAGTTCCATATATCTTTATTTACATTTAGATATTCTCTTACCAACTCACAGCTGTTTGGAGAAATAGGATGAACTAAAATCAGCGTTGTTCTTACAGCATGGAAGGCGTCTATCAGTATTTGCTTACGAAGTGCCTCATCATTATTAGCTTCAGCTTGCTTCATATTATTAACCCAATGCTTATTCATATTACGGATATAAGTATCCAGTACGTAGGTCAGACTATGGAACTCATGGTTATACATATGTCTTTCGTAGGTCAGGATAGCTTCTTTGGATTCCTCTAATATTTTGCTATCAACCTCTCCTACAGGTATGATTCCGTCAAAATACTTTTGTGATGTATAAAAACATGAACGAACCAGTCTGTTAAATACATTGGTCAACAAGTTACCGTCCTTTAATACAGTATCCGGACCTTGCCTATCCTCTTCCTTCATGTATACTTGTGGCATAAAGCTAGCACTCTTCTTTACCAATCCCAAACTTAAGAAATGCATTCTCAACTGTTCAGCAGTGTAGAAATTCAACAGTTCACCCGCCATAGGTGGTTTGATATCACTGCTGCTGCTTGCCTTTTTATCCATGAATAACAGGTGATTATTTGAAATCAAATGAGGTAGTGGAACCTTCTCAAAATCAACCGTATCGTCGCTGTGAATACCCAGCAGAGCCAATAACATTGCCATCTCAGCAATTCCGTAGAAGTATATATTATCTTCTCCGATGAACTGATATACCTTTGCATCTTGTGAGAGCCACCAGTTTTTCCATTCCTCAGAGTCTTTTCCTAGGGACTCAAGGTAAGTTTTTGTGAAGGACACCGGTGCCCAAAGAGATTCCGGCCACACCCAGAAGGTCAAGTCTTTGAGATCTTCTTTTTCCGGTACTGGAATACCCCATTCAACATTTCCTGATAATCTGAAGGGTACCAGGGTTTTTCCGGTTCTAAAACGAATACCCAGTTTATCAAATACTTCTCTTGCCGCATCTCTGTCCTGTAAATTCTTAAACACAAAGGATAGTGATGACTTATTCTTCTCATCTATAACTGTATGCTCCGGCAGGAGTTCATCCAAGTTTTCAATTCCCTCTAAAAGATTTCTTTTTACATAGATAATAGGAGCCTTTAGGAATTCTTCTATGGTATTTAATAAATACTTACGCCAGTTAGTTTTGGTTCTTAAATAGTTTACTTGCTTATTCAGCAATTCGTTGTATTCATCAAGTTTAAAGTACCAGTTTGTAACGTCTACCAGTTCCGGTACCTTTCCTGACAGTGTACTCCTTGGATCTATCAACTCACTTGGCATATACTGATGTCCCAAAGAACATTCATCGGCATATCCTTTATCGGAAGCACAGCCTTCGATAGGACATTTTCCAACTACTTGTCTGCCGTTTAGCAATACCTTCTTTTCTGGGTCATAAAATTGTGGAGATGCCAGCTTTGTCAAGAAGCCGCCTTCATATAACTTATTAAATATCTTCTCAGATACTTCCTTGTGTATCTCACCTGCTCTACCTAAAGCGGAAGCTGCATAAAGATTAAGACTCATCTGGTACTTATCCAATACTTCCTTCTGCTTTTCATGATTTTCACGTACATAATCTTCAATTGACCCTTTATAACCATTTTCTTCTACAGCCTTGTTATAACTTGCTAAGATAGGTGAACCGTAACAATCAGTTCCGGAAACAAAAATAACATTTTCTTCTCCGATTCTATCCCTTAAGAATCTTGCATAAGTATCTGCATGTACATATACTCCGCCAATGTGCCCAAAATGCAATTCTTTATTTCCATAAGGCATTCCCGCTGTGATAACAGCTCTCTTAGGAAATACCGGTCTTTCCATTTTTCTTTCTTCCATAAACACACCTCTTTAATAATTATTTATATTGTATATAATTTGCTTTTTAAACATAAAAAAACGCCTCCCACAATAACTTGCAGGGGCGAATGTTCGCGGTACCACCCTAATTCATCAGTATGTCACCATACTGATCTTATCGAGTACAAAATTATACTCTAGTTCTGTAACGTGAACTAACGTCATAGCATCACTTGCTTACAGGGCAAGATCCGTATGAGGCTCCGAGGCTTGTTTCGTTAAAATCTCCACTGTTCTCTCTCACCACCAAGAACTCTCTGTTAGCTTCAATAATAACTACTCTTCTCTTCAATGCCTGTAGTTTTAATATATTAAATGCCCGGTATATTGTCAAGGGGTCATTATAAAATTATATTATACAATAAATTCCCAAAAACTAATAGACTGCCGCATAATATATTAATGCTTGATGCCCACAGGACCTGAAATTAGGGCTTTCAGATGGCAAGTCTGCCTCAACATGTATCCTTAAAACAACCATTCTTAATACCTAGTTTAGAGGAAACGGAAGGTTTTTTTGATGAATTGGCCAGAAAATTTAAAATGGTTAATATAAAAAGTAAGAATATGAAAAAGGAGCTGTGCACCAATTACTTAGTGCTACATCCCCCTAAAATAAAATCAGATACAATATTATTAATTGAATAAGAACAGTGCGTACATCCCATCATAAGGTTAAAATGTATCTTTGACATATCATAATTAAATTGCTCCATGGTTTTAAGCATCAGTTTTGTCTGTTCCAGGCGATTTGGAATGTCGTTTTCGGCAACAATAAACATCAGTCTGCTTTGCTTGTCAGAAACCATGTCTTTATCTATAAAATATATGGGGGCAGTTTCATCAACTCTTATTAACCTAGTATCCAAACCTCTTTCCCGCAAAACATTAAAATGTGCAGTAGGCTGACCAGCATCGAAAATCCATCCTTTAATATAGTTTGGATCAATACCATATTTGCTAAGATAGCGGTGATCAAAATAGTTCATCAACGCTAAATATCCACCTGCCGACGAACCTCCTACATAAAATTCATTAAATGAGTTGTTAGCTTCATTATATTTCTTTATAAAATAGATTGCTTTTGCGGCATCTTCAATAAATTCCGGAAATTTTGCTTCAGGATACATCCTGTACTCCACGGACACTAATGCTATACCTTCCAACGTGATATTTTTTAATTCCTGTGGTTCTTCCTTACAACCCCCTTCTAACCCGCCGCCGTGAAAGAAAATAAACACTGGACAAGGGGAGGGTTCATCCGGTAAGTGCATATCAAGTTTGCATATGTTTGAGTGATTTTCATCATAGACTATATTTAATAATTCTCTCAAATTATTACCTCCAAAATTCCAAGTTGTTATACGCCAGTAGATACTGAATCAATGCGCCTGTTGCGGAAATATAACAACATATCCATTGACACCATAAGAAAATTTAGAACATAAAATATAAAAACATAAGTAATCTTACCGGATATCAATTTTGATATAATCCCACATCCGTATCCAAATAAGATCATACAGAGAAAAAAGAGACTTTTTCCTTTTGCAGTCCGTGACGTATAGGTTTTTACAATTGATGCCGGCCATGAAATACCAAAACTTATCACCATAGCAGCCTCGAATAATTGAGACATAACAACCCCCCCTTAATACTATAATATAACTTTATTTCTATATTTTACAGAATGAAATAGAGTATAATTAGTATATGCTTGCACATATAGTAAGTTAAATAAATAGTATAAGGTGATAAAATGGAGCTTTTACAATTGAGATATTTTGCAGATGCAGCTACAACCGAAAATTTTTCTCACACTGCCAAAAAATTTATGGTGCCTCAATCCTCAATATCAGAGACCATAAAAAAACTGGAGACAGAATTAGGTGTCAATTTATTTGACAGAAAAGGTAATAAGGTAATCTTAAACGAAAAGGGCAAAATTTTTCAAAGTGGTGTAGAGAGTGCCTTAAGGCATTTAGATGATGTAGTCTGTGCACTTAAGGATAATAAGGAAGAGGTAAGTGGTGATTTGAGTATACTCGTCCAAACTAACCGTCGACTTGTAACCAAATGTATTTCTGAATTTAAAAATCTTTATCCTAATGTGAATTTCTCTATATATCACGAATATTCAGATGTGACCTATGATAGATTTGATATTTGTATCAGTGATCAAACCTATGGTCTGAAGGATTTAGATAAAGAATTGCTGATTACAGAAAATATTTTGATTACAGTATCTAAAAAGCACCCTCTGGCAGAAAGAAAGGTTGTAAGTATGAAGGACCTCTCCGATGAACGCTTTATATCAATGCAAACCAACAGAAGTTTACATAAATTACTTTTGTCATTATGCCATAACAGCGGTTTTAATCCTCATATTGCAATACAATGTGACGATCCCTTTTATTTAAGAGAGTATGTTGCAATGAATTTGGGAATTGCACTATTCCCCGAGTTTTCTTGGAAGAATACCTTTGATGACAGAGTCTCATTTCTTCAAACCAGTGAAGGTCCAATAAAGCGGGATACCTACGTTTACTGGAAAAATTCAAAATATATATCAAAGGCAGCAAAGCTGTTCCGTAACTATGTCATAGAAAAATTCAGGGATGAATGTACAAGCTTTGCCAGATTTCCTTAATAATTTCCACAAGCTCATTCCAATAGCTAACGACACAAAAAAGAGCTGTAACTTTATATATTTTGACAGCTCTTTCTTTTACTCATTTTCCTAACTATCAATTTGTACTAATTGGATAACCAACCTATGATCCTCATCGCCGGAAAGCTTGTCTACAATCTCTTTGTCTATAACAAGAGCATCGTCAACCAGGTTCAGCATTAGGTTCCTTCCATCTAAAGTAGCTCCCCCAATTTTATATTCACCATATTCTAACATGCTTTCATTTTTATATTCTACGAATATTTTTTTATCCCTAAATATGGTTAACACAGATGCAGTTGAGTTACCATCAAATTGAGCCTTCATTAATTTTGGTTGAAGCATTAGATCTCCCAGAGAACCTTTTACCCCATAAACCTCACTCAGTAATGTAAGTAACAGCCAACTTGCTGCACCGGTAAGATAATGATACATTCCACGGCCCTGTTCATTAATATATTCCGGAATACCCGGCAGGATCCTGCTTTTTTCAAAGTCAATACAATGCTTATATATCATATCAAGAATTTCGAAGCCTTCCTTAGCATAACCTCTTTTGTATAAAGCGTTTATATACATTATGGTCATATGGCTGAACATGGCCCCATTTTCTTTATGTCCATAGGCAAAGCCAAACCCCCTGCCCATATTTAATTTAACTTCATTAAAATTAGTGTTTAGCCTTATGCCTCCAACATTTGTGTCTTTTAAATACCTGTTAACAGAAGAAATGATTCTCTCAACCTGTTCCTTTTCAGCTGTGCCACTCATTACTGGCAATACCTGACCGGTTAAAGTCATCCTAGTTCCACTTGGAAAGCCCCCTTCCAAGGCTTTACTTTCATTGTCATAATAGCCGTTAAACCATTGAAAGCCTTCTGAATCTTGTATCCACTCATTTTCTCTGATATGTCCCATTATCCATAAGGCTTTTCTTTCAAGGTCCATTGAAAGTTTATCCACTTCTATTTTCACCTTTTCACCAGATACATTATGCTTACAGAGTTCAAAATACGTATTTAGCAGCTGCTTTTTCTCAGAAACTGAGTTATAATCAACTAGTCCATAAAAGGAGTCAATCAAAAGGAGCATCTCTTTTGCCAGTTCTATCTCACAGATATCTAATTTTTCCTTAAGCTTTAATAATAGTTTGCTCAAGTCCAGAAGGTTACTTCCATATAATGCTGTAAAGGCGACACTTTCTCCTTTATCTGGTGCCATATCAAAGGCATCGTTCCAGTCTGCCCCCTCCAGCCTAATATTATTATGCTCCCCAACATTATAGAAAGCTGTTATCTGTTGAATCAGCATATGCTCAAGTATGCTTCCCTTATAGATTTTTCCCGTTTCATCCTTCTGCTTATTTCCGTAAGCCTCATCCCATCTTTCATCTATCTTACTGGAGCGGCAGCACTGCTTGTCCTTAAAATAAGTCTGTTCTGCAAGTAGAAATTCAAGATCACCACTTAAGTCTAAATACAACTTTGCAGTTATATATGGCCATGCACCATGATCCATCCAAGTTCGTGAAATATTGTTTCTATCCGCAATAAATTCTCCCGGCTTTGAGCCTATAATGGTGGCGTTACTTCCATCAACTCTAACTCCTGCATAATTGTTGTATAAAAGTTCCCTAACCTGTTCAGGCTCCAGTAATAAAAGGGCCAAACAGTCTTGCCATAAATCTCTCCAGCCTCTGCCCCCTCTACCATAGTCATGATGGGGTAAAAATGAACATCCATATATCCTTCTCAATATAGGCTGAAGTTCTACCCACTTCATCCACAAATCGAAATTACTATCTGAGGACTTAAAGCTTAAATTGGACAGTTTTCTATTCCAAAACTCTTTATTTTTTATAAACTCATTGTCAAACTTTAAAGTGCTTCCATAAGCTTCAATGTACTCTTTAGTTATGTCTATATTCTCACTTATTGCCATTATTACTATATAGGAAATACTCTCCCCTGATTTTAGAACACATTCTTCAAATCTAATGGCACCAATAGCTTCGCGTCCCTCTGCATAAGCACCTTTTTTATAGTAGCAGTCTAAATTCTTCACCACCGCTTCCGGCCAAAGCAGACTTCCTCCTTCACCAATAAACTCTTCTTCTATTGGAAAAAAACCTACCGGAGCTGTTCCATCTCCCTGCACAGCCTGAACAGAGTATGAAATATTGTTACTCTTATGCCCCCTCTCATCAAAACTCAAAGTAGGCGTAAGCGTAAAATAGTCCCCACCTATTATTCAGATGGGGACTCTGCTATACTTGTTTTGATTTACAGTATTTAGGTAAGGTAGATGACCAAGGCAATAAAGAATCTAAAACTTCAGAATCATTTATATCAACATTTGGAAACTGCTCAAATAAGTACTTTAAGTATTCAAAAGGATTAAGATCATTTTCCTTTGCAGTTTCAATAATACTATAAGTAACTGCACTTGCCTTTGCTCCCTGCGGAGTATTGGCGAACAGCCAATTTTTTCTCCCAATGACAAATGGCTTTATTGCCCTTTCGGCGCGGTTATTGCTAAGTTCCAGCCTGCCATCTTTGAGTATACTCATCAGTTTATCCTTCTGATTGAATGAGTAATTGACAGCTTTCCCGTAACTTGATTTGGGTAGTGCAAGAGCGTGTTCCTTTTCAATCCATGAGAAATAAGCCTCTAGCATTGGTTTAAGTTTGCTAAGGCGTTCATCATACCGGTCTTCAGATGACAAACTTGATAGTTCTTCCTCAAGCTTAAACATTTCATCAATATATTTGACTCCTTGATAAGCAGAGGTATACATGTAGCTTTCTTTATCAGTCACTGCCTTTAAGGTATCAGTGAAATACCTCCTTGCATGTGCGAAGCACGCTACGAGAGTAACTTCCATGGCACCGCCGGCTTTGGAATCTTTCAAAAGTTTGTCATAACCGTCATAGGCATCAACATGAAGATAACCCTTAAATCCATTTAAGAAGGTTTTGGCATTATCTCCTGCCCTTGATGGCTGATAATCGTATAGAACAATAGGCTCATGCCCATTGCCTGTACGGTACATCCACATATAAGACCTTGTTGTGGCCTCACGGCCCGGCTCATTGAGAACTTCTAGTTCTGTTTCGTCCGCATGAGCTACATCATAGTCCGTAAGGTATTTACGTAGACGCAGGTACAAAGGATTCAGCCAATCTTGTGCAGCCCGAATAATCCAGTTAGCCATGTTTTGACGGTTAACTGGTAAACCACGCCGCTTGTATTCTTGTTCCTGCCTATAAAGAGGAGTAGCATCTACATATTTCCTAGTCATGATATATGCTATTATAGAAGGGGATGCTATACTTCCCTTAATGACAGGCTTAGGGGTTGGCGCCGAAATCATTGGGACAGTTATATCTTCCTTTTCACATTTCCGACAGGAATAAATCATGCTGTGGATTTCTTTTACGATAATTTGTGCCGGGATGACCTCCAGCTCTCTGCGGATTTCGGAACGCACCTCATGGAGTTGACCGCCACATTGAGAACAAACCTGTTCTTCAGCTGAGAGCTTATATTCAACTATTTGCTTAGGAAGATCTGAAAGATCTTTTTCACGTTTTCCTTTAAGCTTTTTAGCCTTGGATGAAGATTGTTGTTGCTTTGCACAATCATCTAAATTAGGCTCAGCAGTAAAAGGCTGTCGCTCACTTTCAGCCTCGTTAAATATTGGCATGTTAATCTGACCATCTATATTCTTTTCACTGGATTTACCAAATAGTCTCTGCTTGTTGAGCTTGTATTGCTCTTCATACCATTTTAGTCTAAGCTCAGCCTGCTCCTTTTCAATGCTGAGTTTTATGAAGGCATCCTCTAGCTCTTTACGACTGTAATTCTCTAAGTTAAATGATTTTACTTCTGTTTTACTCATACTTATATTATACACTTTTCATACAAAATTATCAAGAAAAAAAGTCGTAAAAAGCTAGTGTTTTCAACGGTTTTAGAAGTTTTAAAGAGTTGGAAATTATCCACTTTTTGATTGAATTTTTTAGGGTTATCCACAAAAAATCAAATGATTTTTCTCTGCATAATATCACGATGTACTCCCTTTTGGTTAATATCCAGTCCATCTAAAAGCCAGCGGAGCTCCCGCTCCGTTACATGTATAACTTTGTCTTTAGAATTATTAGGCCACTTAAAGCGACCTTTTTCCAAACGGCGATAGTAAAGCCAGAATCCATTCCGCTCCCAATAGAGCAACTTGAGTTTGTCGCGTTTAGCGTTGCAGAATACAAAAAGTGCATCAGAGAATGGATCTAACTTAAAATTCATCTGAACGATGATGGCGAGACCGTCAATAGATTTTCTCATATCAGTACTTCCAGCAGCCAAAAATACATTAGAAGTCTGCTTTAGGTTTAACATAAAGTTAATAGGGATTGGACAACATCTGCAAAGAGTTCTTTATCGAAGTCTTGCGAAACTGAAATTTCAGCCTTACCGACTTTTACAGTAATAGATGTTGTTGTTATAGATAAATTTGTTTTTACTGAAACCCACTGCTGTCTTGGTTCTTCTTTAAACTCTGCTTTGTTGAATTTGTTAATCCAATAGCGTAATTTGTGTATACTCAATTGTTTTTGCTGACACCATACCGGCCCGGTAAGGCCGCTAGATCTATAATCAGCAATGAGCTGCTGCCAATCTTCCATATTTAATTTTGTCAATAAAAACACCTCCGGAATTTTATTCTAGAGGTATTATCTCACAAGATTTATATTCATAAAATGTGTGGACAGTTTGACGCTTACAAGTAGGCGTTACAATAACACCGTATTCATCCAGATTAATTCTATGTAACAGCGAAGTAACATGCCTATGATCTCTTAAATTGTCTGCTGAACGTCCATAAATGGGCACTGCTGCAGTAGGCGTAAATTTCAGGGCCTCAGGCCTATTATTTGTTATGGTTACCTTCATTAGTTCTGCCTTATGTTCATTCACAGGTACAAAATTGGTGACTTCGGATTTTACTCCAAGCCTTGAGTTTGATCTAATTATTCTATGCCAGAGAAAGCCCGCTTCCATTTTTACTTCTTCTTCACCATCATCTTCAAAACACAGAGTTCTTTGAACCAGAGAGTTTCCTACTGCTGACCATACTTCTTTTCCTTCAATATTTAGCCAGAAGTTTCTTGATACCTGAGAGTTGTGTAAATCTCTAACAGAAACAGGCTCCATTAGGAAAGTGTTTTGGCCGGTTTTTATATCTCCTGCCAGCAAGGGGGTTATTGAACTCATCATGCCTTCTTCATTGGCCAGCGGGAAGTATATCCCGCTGCTTTTGTGAGGATTCATTAATGTAAACTCCCCATCATTATTTTCAAAGAACCATCTATCCATAGGGGTCTTCTTACTCATATAATTCCTCCATTCAGTTTTAGGCATAGCTTTTCTTTATTCTATGCTATGTTTTTCTATTCCTAAATCATAAACCCTTACATAATCAACTTCCATAGATTGTGGGAATATGCTGTCATCAATTCCCTGCTGACCTCCCCAGCTTCCGCCAACCGCTATGTTCATTATTAAGTAGAAGGGTTTATCAAAGGGCCATGCTTTCCACCCATCATCCTTGTCATTGATTAAATCATATTCTGCGGTAAAGTATTTTTTTCCATCCACAAAGAAGTCCATCTTATATGGTGTCCATTCTACAGAATATACATGAAACTCACCATCTACGTTATCAACTTTTATCTGTCCCGATTTTTGTGTACCAGCCTTCCAATAGTACTTTTGAGTATGAATGGTAGCATGAATATTTCCATGATCAAAGCCTACATGCTCCATAATGTCTATTTCGCCGCTGGCAGGCCAATTACCATAGGTATTCTCTTTGGGCATCATCCATATAGCCGGCCAAGTCCCTACCCCTTTAGGCAGCTTAGCTTTGACTTCAATTCTCCCGTACAGCCATGCATCCTTGCTTAGAAGTCTTGCAGAAGTATAATCATTGAAGGCATACTCCTCTTTCCTAGCAGTAATAATCAGCTTTCCATCCTGGACTGCAGCATTTGTGAGTTCATCAGTATAACACTGCTTTTCCTCATTCCCCCATCCAGAGCCGCCAATATCATACTTCCATCGGTCTTTATTAGGACGTCCATCCTCATCAAACTCTTCTTCATATATTAACTTAACATGCTTTTCATCATATCTTGGAGCATCCTCAGAAGCTATAAAGTACTTCCCATATCTATAGATATTAAAGGCTACTGTCCCCTCTTCACTGGCTAACAGCTTACTTATAAAGAAGTATTGCTCATTTTGGTCGTCATATCTATATGCATTAACCTGCTTGTTGCTATAGCTACTGCCTAGTTCCAAGGATACATTCACTTTATAGCCAATCTCATTACTTTCCTTACCTATTATAAAGGCTTCAACATCGTATTTTTCCTCTGAGTTCTTCGATAGAACTGCACTTATAGGAGAACTATCTTTGACTTTTTTTACTGAAACATACAAGTCTCTCTTGTCTTTTCCTTTTAAATCAGCTGTATAAATATTATACTTAAATCCATCTCCTATAATATTGAGTGTTTTATCATTATTTTCAATTTCCTTTAAGAAATCCTTACTTAATATTTGGGTCTTCCCCATATGAATGTCAAACTGGAAATTGACATCATTCTTAATTAACTTTATTAAATTGTTCTCAAAGCTCTTTGATATTCCACTATGAAAATATGTATAGTATATATACATACCTAATAATAAAACTGCTAGTGTAAGACCTCCAAGAAAAAAGTTAATCTTTCTCCCCTTAATCACAACTTCACCGCCACTCTTTTATATTTTGCCTAGTAAGATTTACATTTGCTTATTTAAATCTTATCACTACCTTATGTTCTTTTCCATCTTCAAAATTCTCTATTATATTACTTGCCACCTTCATCCCATCAACCTCTATGGAGTATTCTGAATCATGGATTCTGTAGAAGCCTTTTGGTTTTTTAATATTAATATTGTACCTAGCCTTACCTGTGTTAATTAATAGGTTTATACTTGTTTGTTCTTCCATAAGTATTGGATCTATTTCTATGCCTCCAGCAGTATATTCAACGCCGAAGGCATCAAATAATGACAGCGTAAGCCAAGTAGATGTACCGCTGAGAGTTGGTCCTATGTTTTCCCCGGTATCACTGTTATTATACTGAGTACAGAATCTTGGGTTTCCGCAGGTTTCAAAAGGATGCTTCATCGTATTATAGGGTAAAACCAAATTAATCATCCAATATGCTGTATTAGATAACCTCTTAGCCAGCTCAGCATTCTTTACTTTCTTGGCAGCTTTAAACATTGCGCTGGTAGCCATCATTGTAGCATGCTTAAATATACCGCCGTTCTCTCTGTCACCCGGGAAGTACTCTCCTGTGGCAGTTCCAGTAGCCACTTTCTCTAAATCCGCCGGACTTATTAGCTTTATTCCATAAGGGGTCTTTAAATGTTTTTCTATAGAGTTAAGCATTGTTTCTATTTGATCTTCCCTTGCACAATCTGCTATGACAGACCAGTTAAAGGAGTTTAAGAAATATACTCCTTCCTTATTTGGATCTGCTGAGAGTTTGTCCCCTTTTGCACCAAGGTAGGTGAATTCCCCATCCTTGTATCTATTAAACAGTACCCTTGCAAAGAAATCTTCTTTCCATGCATATTGTTGGAGATTATCATAAAGCCTTTTTGAAAGTTTTTCTAATTTAGCGTAATACTCGTCATCTTCCCTATCCTTTGATAGATTAATCATTTCATCTATGGCAAGCTTTAGTAAAAATCCGTTCATAACACTTTCCGAATAATCACTTTCAAAAGGTTCTCCGGTTCTGCCTGTTCTAGCTATCTGCTCCTTATATAATCTTTCCTTCTCAACGCCATTAATAAAGTTGTTATCAAGCTTTAGGCAGTCATTCCAGTCAGCAAAGTCCAGTAGAGGCAGTCCATGCTTTCCGATTGAAATTTCTCCGGAATATCTCAGTATAGCCTTCATAGTCTCATATAAGCTTCTGGTTTTAACCGGATTGCTGCCTCCAATTTCACACTGCTCATCTAAGAAGGCTATATCTCCTGTAATATTTATATATCTATATACCGCTTGAATCAGCCATAATCCGTCATCTGACCATTTTCCCGGTTCCTTACCAACCCAGAAGAAGTTATGATAAGCGTATCCAAACTCAAACACCTTTTCTGCCCATTCTTTTATCAGGTTTTTAACCAGTTCTTTTTCCCCCATGCCGATGAAATAATACATAGAGGCGTATATATCCTGTATCTCTCTGAAACCAATTTCCCTATATCCCTTTTGTGTCTGATCAAAGGAACGGGATACAAAGGTTTGATAGAGCACCTGAAAGGGCAGATTTTTGTTAACATAAGTATCAAATTCCCGGTCTCCCGAGGAAACCTGTAAATAGCTTCTGTATTTGTTAATAAAGCCATTGTTCTTATTAAAGGCCTTCATAATTTCTCTGCCATCACTATATTTATTGATTAGATTTTGAATCTCTATTTTAAAGGTATCCGCGTTAAAATTATCATTCGTCTTATTTGATACTAATCCTGTGAAGTTATCGATAGTCATTTGTGATAAGGGCTGTATAGTTATGTCAATGCTAGCAGCAAAAAAGCCTGGACCTTTTCTGCACAGCTTGTTGCTTAACTTAAATAAACCTTCCGGTCTCTCCAAAGATCCGTTGCCCACAAATTCGCTGTAGCTTGTACAAAACTCTGTAGGCAATACTGCGCCTCTTTCAGAATGTGCAATCATAGTATGGAATCTATAATCTCCGTGAGTATATTTGGGATAATAATCTGATGAAATAGCCATTAATCTACCTTCATCGTCTGTCAAGACTTTTGCCTGCATTATGACATTACTATATAGAACGTCCTCCATTAGAGCTCCAGGAGCAGCACTGCCGAACATGCCGGTATAAACTACCTTTATGTTTCTAATTCTATCGGTAGTATTGGTTATTTTTATCTGTTGAGCTTCAACCGCTATAGGAATATTCTCTTCTTGATTTAATAAGAAGATCAACCTTTCTATTTGCAGTCCACACTTTGTGTTGTATATAATTCTTGTGTGATTCTGTGAGTGTATACATTTCCCTCTCTCAATGTTTGAATCAGTAACATTCGCTGAATAAAATATTTGTTTACCGTCTTCCACTATATAGAATTGACGGTTGGCAGGGAATCCGTTTTCTTCCTGGAGCATGTCCCATCTTGTAGCAAGTACTTGAGTTGCAGCATGAGATCTAAAACTTCCCCTGCCTAACTTATCCACTACACTCTTAGGCGTAGTTTGAAGGGGATGTGGATAGCCCACTCTATTTCCCAACAGCAGATTTGTGTAAAAGTGAGGTCCCGGCGCCGGTGCAAGCAGGTCTATTTCATGTTCTCCTTCTTCATTAATGAAGCCTACACCATATGTAATTTTTTGAACAATTGAATTTATTTTATGGCTTATTTCCATAGGTACTAACTTTTGTGTCTCTATGTTATTATTACTCATTAAAAGACTTACATTATCCAAATTGTCGGTAAGCTTAATCATTAGGTATTGGCAATCTTTTAAAGCAGTATCAAGTAGCTTGGCAATCTCCGCATCTTTAAACAGTGCTAAGGTTACAGGAATTTTGATAGGCAGACAAGCAACCCCTACAACTTTCGTAAAGGTACTGTCATAGAATATACCATCAATAATAGAATACTCATTGATCTTTCCTTCAAATACCTTCTTCAATATCATCTCTGGAGTCTGCTGAATTTTTCTGGCTGTTATCTCTTGCATAATAAACCTCCTAAACATACATTTTTATTTTTGCTATTGAACAAGTTAAGAAATATTATACTTAACTATTATTTTAGTTAATTTCCTTTCACTGAAGTAGGGTACACAATTATGATTTTATGATAAAAACTTATCATCTTTTCGAGTTATTAAAAAACACACCAAAGCCCTCAAATATTTTAGACAAACTTTGGTGTGTTAGTTTAAGTTTACTTTCGTAATGAAAACCCTATATTAACTAACCTATTTACTTTTCACTAATCCTATGTGGTCTAATAATAAAATTACAAAGATGTTCAGTTTATTCTTCAACTTCAATTAGGGATATGTTATCAAGATAAATAAAATGTTCTCCTAGTTTATCACTATCCCCAATTTTCCCGGCATTAAATGCTACCACTACCTCTGAATCTGTGTCATAGTCCATTGTAAACTCATACTCGTAGTGTTTTCCTTGTTCAGCAGTTTGCATGGTTTTTGCAAGATAAGTTGAGTAATTCACTCCATTTTGGACTACAACTTCAACATCCCTTGGCACTGATGCTTTTACATCAAAGGATAATTTGTATATCTTACCTTGGGTCAGAGTTATAGACTCTGACTTTAATTGAACATTCCAATTTTCATTTCCTACGTTTCTTATACTGAACTTTGCTTGTTCATCTTCTACTGATATATCTGCATCAGCCCCTGGACCACCTTCCCAATTTGCTATGGTTCGTATCCATGGCGCTATGTCTGTATCAAAATTAGTATTAGCTAAAAGTTGCTTTCCTGTATTAGTAGCAGAAGTATCAATTAAGGAGATATTGTCAAAGTATACAGTATGGTCACCTAATTGTTCCGATTCGCTGCCAACCTTTCCAAGGTTAAACACAAATTGTGTCTGTAAATCTGTTTCACTGTTCATAGTGAATTCAAATTCATAATGTCTTGAAGCTGCCGTTGCATTCACAGTTGTGCTATAGTAAACCGCATAATCATCACTGCTCTTCTGTAAAACGGCTTCAATTGGTCTATCTGCAGAAGAACTTACATCAAAGGATAGCTTATACACATTTCCTTTAGTTAAATTTAACGGCTTTAATAACAGCTGAACATCCCAAGGATTGCTTCCAACGTTGTTTATGTCTATCCTAGCTTTTCCATCTTCCCAACCACCAGAGGCACCGTTTATTATCCAAGGTTCTATTGTTGAATCAAAAGTACCATTTTCAATAAGCTGACCGCCTACAATGTAATCCTCTGTTTTAATCATTGAGATATTATCCAGATATATTGTCTTACTTTCACCACCAAGATATATTGTCAATTTTGAGTTTTTATCCGTTGTGGAAGCTTTGAATTCAAAACTGTATTCCTGCATATCTGAAGTCAATGTAAATTCTTGTATTTCTGAATATTCCACACTACCGTCAGCATTGGTCATGTGTACTTTTATTGGCATTTCTCCCCTATCTGATCTGCCTTTGAAGGATACCTTATAGGTACATTTTTCTCTCAGCTCCAGTCCCTGCTGATCTAGAGTAATAGCCTCTGCATTCTGACTACCATCTGTTATATTAACCTTTAACTCTCTTGCATCTGGGTCCACAGAAGCAACCGCCTGGCCATCATTCACCTTAAAGTTCCAATAGTTCATTCTGGTCATATCCCCTAAATCGAAGGAACCATTATAGATATGCTCACCATTCTGCATTGGCTTTTTTACCGTGTTATAATTTTTAGGTTCAGGCTCTACTTCTTCCATTCTAACATTACCAATCCATACATCCTCTGTATTATTTCCTACATTAAATTCAAGTCTGGCTCTGTTATCCGTTCTTGAATCCATAGTAAAGGTGTATGAATATTCTTTAACCTCTGTGGTCAACGGTACTGTATAGTTTTCAGAATATAATGTATATCCTCTGCTTTCATCTCCGCCAACCTTAACCTTGATATTTCTTTCAGCGGCTGCCTTTGCTTCAAAGGTTAATTTATAAGCCCTAGCAGTACCTACAGTAACTCTTTGTATTAACTGTAAGGAGTAATCTTGATTTCCTTTTTCCTCTATATCAATGTGTGCAAAATTTCTGTCGCCTATTTTCTCTATAGCCACAGAGGCCTTGCCTCTAAATTCAGGTAATTGTAAGAAAGTCCAATAAGATGTATTAGGTACACCTTCAATACACTCTTCTCCGTCAATATTCTCATCAAAGTTACTGTTATACACAAAGTTTCCATCGCCCTTAGGCAGCTTTGCATCAGGTGTATATTCCTGCTTTTCAGTTGAATAATCTATGGGTGTTCTGTACGGTTCTCCTGTCTTTTCATAAACTCTTACATAATCTACTACCATAGAACTTGGGAAAGGAGTTTCAGCATCAGGGTCACCATCCCAGTTGCCACCGACTGCTAAGTTCAACATTAAGTAGTATGGCTTGTCAAATGGTGCAGGGTATGCAAACTTATCCGGCTGATTCTCACCTATGCTGTACCAGTCATTGATTTTATGGTACATCTGTCCGTCAATATACCATCTGAATTCGCCAGGTTCCCATTCTAATGAGTAAACATGGTATTCGGTTGTGTCAAAATCCGGATACTTAGCTTTAAACTCTTCGTCTTGGTCACTGTTTTTACCACTGTTTACATTATTGGGAGTTACCTTTCCATAGTGCAGCGTTGCTCTTACAGCATCTGTTCTGCTGCCCCAAGCCTCCATTATGTCAATTTCACCGGATGCTGCCCATCCGCCATATTCTTCCTTTGCAGGGAGCATCCAAATAGCCGGCCATAAGCCTTTACCTGCGGGAAGTTTTGCTTTTATCTCGAACTTTCCATACCTTTTCTCAAATAATCCCTTGGTTTTAATCTTTCCTGAAGTGTACTCATAGGGCCCTCCATACTGGTCGTAGCTTTCTTCTTTTTTAGCAGTAATAATTAGTTCTCCGTCTTTTACTGTTATATTGTTTTCACCTTCTTTATAGTTCTGCTTCTCATTGTTTCCCCAGCCTTGGTAAGGATATCCATCATCTGTAACTCCCCAGTTACCTACGTCATATTTCCACTTGGTCAAATCTAAACCATTTCCGTCAAATTCATCATTCCATACCATAGTCCACATTGGTGTTTCTGGTTCGTGGCCATTTCCGGGGTTTGTACCAGGATTATCCCCAGGGTTGCTACCGGGATTATCACCGGTGTTCTCACCAGGGTTAGTTGCTGGATTTTCTCCGGGCTTTGTTACGTTATTTTCTTTCTCCTTAGCTGCTGCAACATGTTTGCTTACACTTGCTACTATACTGTCTGGTACTACAGCTGAACCACCTAAAGCTATAGGCACAGTATTACCTTTTACCTTATCCTTTATATAATCTTCTATTACTTTAGGCAGTGACTTATAGGTTAGAATCACAGGTGAGCCCTTTAGTGCTGCCAGAGCAGCTCCGGATAGGGCATCGGCAAATTCATTACCGTTAGGTCCATATCCCACTGCAAAAAAAACGTTGTCATATTTGATATCATTTTCGAAGGCTTTTAAAACAGCAAGGTTAGTTTCGTATCTGTCACTGCCTCCAATTCTGTTTACAGTTCCTCCAGTTGTCTTATTCAGATTCTTCTCAACAGTTTCGCTAACAACACCAATCCCTCCTATAACATATAGGTCAACGGGCTTGGACTCCGTTAATAGCTTACCTATGGGTTCAGGCATCACATCTTTACCGGTTAAGAGTATTGGTGCCCCCTTAAGCCCTGCTACGGCTGAAACGGATAAGGCATCTGCAAAACTATATCCATTAGTTATGAATGCCGTCTTACTTCCTCCTAATTCCTCAGCTATCTTTGCGGAGGTTTCAAATCTATCTTGTCCCCAGATTCTTTTTACCACAGGCTTTACAGATAGAGTATTGGATATAGCCTCTTCAACCCTTTGGGATACTGCCCCGGGCCCTCCAACTATAATTACATTTTTAACTTTCAGTCTGTTAAGCTCAGCCCTAGTTTCCGCAGACAAAGCATCTTTGTAAGTTAGAATAAGTGGTGCATTATATTTTTTTGCCAAAGGCACTGCACATAATGCATCAGGAAAGTCTTCACCGCTTGCTACCAAAGCATAGTCTGATCCATTCTTCCATCCGTATGCCGAAATTTTTGCTGATGTCTCGTATCTGTTCTTGCCACCCAATCTTTCGCCCTCTAAAGCTGTGGATTCTGCAGCAAAAGCCGGTATACTCGTACTGAAGAACGTTAAAAAGGTACATAGGGCTACTAGCTTCTTCAACTTCATAAAATGTTACCTCCTTTTATAAAATTTTAAAGTTTAAACTTCTGAACCTTACTTTCTACATCAACCGCCAATTCCTTCAGATGCTTGGACAATTCCACCAATTCTTCGTTCAGGTTTTCCTTTTCTTCCGCAGATACTGCAATTTCTTTACTAACCGCAACATTATCTTCAGAGCTGGAACTTAATATGTCCATTATTTTATTGATATCTTCTCTTGTATTATTGATGTTTTCGATTTCATCTTTGACAATGAGAATTTGTCTAACCATTTCTTCCATAGTGTGTGCAATAGCATCGAAGCTCTCTGTGGTATCTTCCACGGAATGAACCTGTTCCTTCATAAATTGTTCAGATATATTAATGGCTTCGTTAAGTTCTTTAATCTTATCTTTCAGTTTATTTATTATTGACTCTATATACTTTGTAGAATTACTTGTCTCTGCAGCCAGTTGTTTTACAGATTTAGCAATAACTCCAAACCCCTTACCTTGTTCACCTAATCTGGCTGCTTCTATTTCAGCATTTAATGCCAGAAGATCTGTCTGCTTTGCAACTCCCTTAACCGCCTCAGTTATTTTGCCTATCTCCTTAAATTCACTGTTTAATTCAGTAGACATAGCTGCAATATTGTCAATTATGTCTGCAACCTTATATGACTTATCTTTTAAATCAGTTACAGAATCTTTGCCCTCACCAGTCAAGGCCTTTGTATTATTAATTCTAGAGCCAATTGTATTGAAATAACTCAAAATTTCCTCAATTTTATTAGATAGTTCGGTGGTTATTTGGTTTATCTTATGAACATCATTATTTTGATTTTTGCTTTTATTGTGAATCTCCATTATCTTTATAGATAGATTCTCAAATTCCTCAAAGTTTTTAGTAGCATTAACTGAAATTTCGTCCGCCGCCTCGGAGGTTATACCTGATAATGTATTGATATCCTTTATAGATTCCCTAAAGCTTTCAAGCATATCTACGAACCTGTCCCCTAACAACCCTACTTCATCCTTACGGTTTGGTAAGCTATCTATAGCCAAGACACCGGTTTTTACCTTATCCATCCTGGCAATAAGCTCTTTTATTCCTTTAGTGATATCTTTAGTAATAAAGGTGGAAAGGAAAAAAGCCAGCGCTAAACTTACTAAACCTATTATTAGCATTAGAAGTCTTATTGATGAAGCTGTCTTTGTCATATTACTGATGGGTGTGAGTCCAACCAATATCCAATCGGTATTTGTAAACTTGTAGTAGGTCACCAGATTCATTTCCTTGTCTATTTCTTTATTAAACCAGTGATTTTCATTATCTGCAACATAGCTTGAAATATCTATGGCATACTTATTACCATTTTCAGCCCTGTTGCTTGGATCCATTACTATATTGTTATCTGAGTCAAGAATAATAACTTTTGTGTTATAGTCAACCTTCATATCTTTAATCAAATTGTAAAGATAATCTTCCTTAAGATTGACAACCAAGTTACCAATACTTTTCAAACTGGTTGATATTCTCATTCTGTAAAATGCGGTTATAATTCTTGGCGACATTTGATTGGTAAGAGAATGTGCACTGACATAGGGGATCGTCTTTAATGAATCCTTTTCACTATTTATAAAGTCAACATAGTAGGGGTCGGAGAAGATATCATAGTCTTTATCACGTCCGCTTCCTCCGTAGTAAAATATGTCCTGACTATTGGAGACAATAAACATATCTGCAATATCCATACTTGTTTTAAAAGTATCATCCAAATACTTATATATCTGGTCTGAAGTTTGCACTTTTTTTCCTCGCTCCATAGAACTATACTTTGCTACTTTTTCTCCTAGACTGTCATTGTTTGCTACAGCCTTAAAGTCTTTGTCAAGTTCTTGCAAGGATCTATTAATACTCTCGCCCTTTTGCTTCATTAATTCCACTAAGTTATTCTTGTTTTGATCAATTATTATTTTTGAAAACTGAGTATAGGAGATTAATGAAACTATAATTAGTGATATGGAAATTAGTATTAAGAAACTTAGATTTAATTTTAGTCCTATCTTTAAGTCCTTTATTGAAAAAAGTCTTAATTTGGGCTTTACTCTCTTTTGAAATTTATTTATTGACAAGTTCTTTTTTAACATACTAATCACTCATCCTATTACTCTAATTTGTTTTTGTGCATCATTCTCTTATGTAAAGATAGGGGCATATATAGGGCCCCAGCTTTTAAAAATTCTCTCTATCCTTTAACAGCCCCTGCGGTCATACCGCTAATAAATTTCTTTTGAAGTGAGAAGAACATTATAAGAACCGGAATTGTGGATACAACGCTTGCAGCCATCATTAAATCATATCTGTTCTGATAATTTCCAACATACAATCTTATACCCACCGGTATTGTCTGAGTAGAAATATCCGTTGTAAGAACCCATGCAAAGAGTAATTCATCCCAGGCCATAAGGAATATATATATGCCTGTTGCTATGATACCGGTAGTAGATACCGGCAATATCACTCTTATAAAGGCTCCAAACTTTGTACATCCATCAATACGTGCTGCTTCTTCTAACTCCTTCGGTATGGTTGCGAAGAAACCTCTTAATATCCATATACTAAATGGAATAAAGAATGCTGAATAGGTGATTATTACCCCCGGATAGGTATTTACAATTCTTATACCGGTACTTTCTTGAAATTTTATAAACATCATATACAAGGGCAGTAAAAACATCATTCCCGGAATCATTTGAGTGGCAAGAACGGTACCTCCAAATATACCTGAGCCGGGGAACTTATACTTAGCAACAGCATAGCCAGCAAATACAGCTAAGCTCAGTGTAATCATTGTGGTTATCCCACAAATGATCAAACTGTTTTTAAAATATGCGAAGAAGTTAATATTCTGCCACATCTCCACATAATTCTGCCAATTGATTGGTTTTCCAATCTTTCCTGTTGCCAGGTCTCCTTGTGTCATTAATGAACTCAGTACCATCCAAAATATAGGAAAGACACTTAAAGTAATCATTACAATAAGTACAGTGTTTGCAACTGCCCGCTTTATTTTCTTTTTTCTTCTTATGTTCTCTGCGTAACTCATACTCATTATTCATCCACCACCAAACTATCTCTAAATACTCTATACCAAAGACCAACAACAGCAAGTACGCATATCATTACCACTATTGTTGCTGCTGCTCCGGCACCAAAGTTCCAAGTTCCAAAGGAATTTCTTTGAATATTAGTCATCAATAAATCTCCCCATTTGCCTGGATATCCGGCACCATGTCCAAACATCATGGAAACTATGTTATATGAATAAATATAATTGATCATAGCAAATAGTAATTGGACACCTATAATAGGCTTTAGCAGTGGTAATGTAATATGACGGAACTTTTGTATACTGCTGGCCCCATCAATTTCGGCTGCCTCATAATAATCTTCAGATATATTCTGAAGCCCAGCTAAAAGCATGATCATAACAAGAGGAACATTTCTCCAGATGGTAGGTATAATTATGGCCCATAGTACATTAGAACCAGTTAGCCAAAAGGGCCTATCCGGAAGTATGTGTAACCAGTCCACTAATATTCTGTTAATTATTCCTGTATCCTGCTGCCACATAAATCCCCATAACATACCAACTACATAGGAAGGCACAACCCAAGGTGTCAATAGTAAAGTTCTTGCCAACCCTCTGAATTTGAATTCTCTGTTTACCGCCATTGCTGCAGCAAGACCTATTGCTAGAACCATAAAACTACATATTACAGCATATATCCCGGTGTTTCTAAGAGCCTCTAAAAAACCTGAACGCATATTACTAGATGGATCAAATAAAACTCTATTAAAATTTTCAAAACCAACAAAAGGTGCGCTTAAAAACTTTTTTAAAGTAAATTGATTGAGTTTTAGTACGGAAAAATACAGGCCTTGTGCCATGGGAATCAGCTGCACAATTAACATAGCAACTATTGCAGGAGCTATTAGTGCATATGCAAATTTATTTCTACGAATATTCTCTTTCAAACTATACTTATGCTCTGTATAGACAACTTCATTTTTTTCTATTTTCATACGGCCCCCCCTTGAATACCCATAAGAATTATACAGGGGCTAGTCCCCTGTATAATTCTTAATAATGTCTATTTTATTGATTTAATACTGCATTAACATCATTAGCTGCTGCATCTAATTCGGCTTGTGTCTTAGCAGCATCGTAAGCTCCGTTTACACCCAAAGCATTATCCCATACGTTGGACAATCCCTTCTGGAGTAATCCTTCTGACGGAGCCCATCCAGGAATTGATGGATATGCTTTTCCGTATGGTAACTGTTCTTTGAATACTGAAAGCATTGGGTCATCCATAATAAATTGATTTTCGAAAGACTTAGCATTAGCTGGTAAATTACCATGTAATTTAGCATATTCAACCTGTGCATCTGCTGAAGCTAAGAATGCTATTAATTGAGCTGCTTCAGGCTTATTCTTAGAAGATTTAAACATTGCTAAAGTACTTCCACCAAAGAAGGCATATCTTCCCTTTGGACCTTCAGGAACTAATGCAACACCAACTTTTTTAGGATCTAAAGCCTTTTCGCTGTCTTTTTCATATTCTTGGTTAATTGTCTTTGCAAAATAAGCTCCGGAGAAAATTGTTGCATATTCACCTGCATTGAATAGGGCTTCAACTTCTGCTGAGTTCTTTTCCAGAGCAGCTTTTGACATTAAGCCCTCTACTGCCAGTTCAGTATAATATTTGATACCTTCAACTGCTTCTGGAGCATTGATAGTAGCTTTTCCGTCTTTTATGTACTCTCCACCTGCTCCCCAAATCCACCAAGCAAAGTTGTGTACAACGTTCCAGTCATTCTTACCTGGCATTCCTAGTGCAGCCATCTTCTTGCCATCTACTTCAACACCGTTTAACTTCTTCAAAGCTTCTTTGAAGCTGTCCCAGGTAGCAAAATCCTTTGTTGGATCAACCCCTGCTTTTTCACAGGCATCTTTTCTATAGAATAATGCTCTTGAGTCTATAAACCATGGCACTGCATATTTCTCGCTTTGTCCCTCTATTCCAGTAGTAGGTAAAGTTGCCTTAACAAAAGCTTCTTCTCCTCCAAAATCCTTGTAGTATGGAGTAAGGTCTTCTAAAGCATCCATCGCTCCTACTGCTGATACCCAGGTTGTACCTAACTGCGTAATATCTGGTGCTTCTCCGCTAGTTGCTGCTGCAGTTATCTTTGTCCAAGCTGAACCCCAGTCCAGAACAGTTGGTGTAACCTTTATGTGAGGATTTTGATCTAAGAATGGCTGGATAACTTTCATAAAATCTTCTTCCGGCGTTCCGCTGTTAGGCATAATCCAAATGCTCAGATTTACATCCTTTTTAGGAGTTTCTTCGTTTTTCTGTTCTTGATTAGTTGAGCCGCCACTATTTGCAGGCTTCTCTTCTTCTTTTTTTCCGCATCCAGCTAAGCTAACAGCCAGCATGCATGCCAATAATGACGAAAGCAATCTTTTTTTCATTCATTTTTCCTCCCTTTATTTTATTTACACTTTTATAATACTTTAATTACCTTAAATGAAGAATGGTAGGAAATTACGATAAAGTTATAAAAAATTACTTAATTAAACATTTACAAACACAAAAAAGAGATTCTTTTCTGAATCTCTAAATTGTTAGATATCATTCTTTTTATATTCAGCTGGAGTACAATTAAAGTGTTTTTTAAAAATTCTGCTAAAATATGCAGTTTCCTTATAGCCAAGAGCCTCACTTACTTCATAGACCCTGTAGTCATGCTTTCTCAGTAAAATCTTCGCTCTTTCCATCTTTGCCCTAGTTACATACTCTAAAAAGTTTTCTCCGGTTTGCTGCTTAAATATAGAGCAAAAGTAATTTTTGCTGATATTAAGATTTTCGGATATGGATGACAAGGTTATATCTTCTTCTATATGATTCAAAACATACTCACAGGCTCTTTGAACTATGTTATCATTTCTGTTTAAATTGTATTCTTTTATGACACTCACTAATGAGGTTATATTATCTGTCAGTTTCTTTTCAACTTCACTCAAAGTTTGGATACCCAAGAAGCCAATATTCATTATCTTACTTAAATCATATACATCTTTTAAAAAACTGTATTTCTTAAGTACATTATTGTACACATTGCTTACCAATTGAGTGAAGGCTAGATTAATTTTGAATGCATCGAGACTTGATATCTCAATAATCTGCTTTATTAGTTCTTTAAGAGCTGTCAAAGTTTCACTTTCTTTTCCAAGGATGATTGCTGTTATCAATACGTTCTCCTTTTCAATAGGATATATGAAATTCTCCTGTTTTAACTGTGCCAATTCACTTATATGAATGAGCTTGTTTGTACCAATCACATATTTATACTTCAATGCTTCCTTAGCATTCAAATAGCTCTTATGCATAGAGTATAGCTGGTTATATGGATTTCCCACAGCTATATTGAGTTCAGTGCCTAATTCCTCATTGCTTGCTTTAAGAATTTTATTTAAAACAGCGACAAAGTCATCATTAAAAACAGAAATATCAATTTCTTTATCAGTTTGAACTATAATAAATTTTTTTCCCAAATCTTCGTCCAATATGGAATAGTTGTCTATCTTACTTTTATACAATTCATCTTCTATCAAATGACTAACTGACTTTTCCAATTCATCTCTTAAGTGGTTATCAATCAATAACTGGCTGTTTGTTACAATATCATTAATCTCAACGATGGCCACCTGGATTTTGCCTTTAATCAAAGGAAGATTGTATTGTGAAATGTACTCATCCATCATAATGAGGTTTTTGCCTCTTAAAAGGTCATAGAGTATTTTTTCCCTTGATATTAACTTATTCATATTCAGTTCATGATATTCTTTATCTTTTTCTGACAGCTTTTTGAAGGCATTCACCAGAGTACTCTTCAATTTTGAAGCATCCAGCGGTTTTAAAATATAGTCAAAGGCCCCTAACCTAAGTCCCTGCTGGGCATACGAAAAATCATCATAGCCGCTTAGGAGCAGGACTTCAACTTTTAATCCCCTTTCTCTTATCTCTCTTAATAGATCAATGCCGCTAAGCTTAGGCATTCTAATATCTGTCACAATAAAATCCACCTGATGCTCATTTAACTTACCTAGAGCATCTTCCCCATCTCGTGCTTCGCATACAATCCTAAAGCCATACTCCTCCCAATTGACGATCTTTTTTAATCCCATTCGAATGATAGGCTCATCATCAACAATCATCACTGAGTACACATTTATCCCCCCTAAATCCGTTGCTAAGTCTTTGATTTGTTTGTACTAATTGTCCTGTTTAGGCAATTTCATTATTATCTTTGTGTAAGCTCCTATCTTTGATTCAACTGTAATACCATACTTATCGCCATAGAACAGCTTAATTCTTTCATTCACATTTTTTAGTCCAAGCCCATAGCTTGTACTCATATTACCATATATATGATCTTGCAATTTTTTCACATCTTCATCATCCATGCCTCTTCCATCATCTTCAACGGATAAGTATATAGAAGTGTCATCACAATCTATAGATATCACAACATTTCCATCCCCATCCCTCAACTTTTCTGATATTCCATGTTTAACTGCATTTTCTACCAAAGGTTGAATTGTTAGCTTCAAAATTAATTTATCTAAAAATGTACTATCTATATCTACTTTTAGATTAATTCTATAGTCATATCTCAGGGTCATTAAGGCTACATAGTTTTTAATGTGGTTAAGTTCCTCTTTAAGAGGTACAAACTCATTGTTCCATTTCATGTTGTATCTCATCATATCCCCTAAGGATGCTAAGCAATCCGATACCATAAAGTTTTCCTCAACTACTGCCATCATTCTAATATTTTCAAGGGTGTTATAGAGGAAATGTGCATCTATCTGGGTTTTTAAAGCTCTTAGCTCTGCTTCCTTGGTCATAACTTCCTTGTTTATGCTTTCTTTGATCAATGTGTCAATGGTCTTCATCATCTGCCTCAGGTTATGGGCCAGCACCCCTATCTCGTCAGTGCCGTATACCGGTATTGCAGGCATTAAGTCACCGGTTCTCACTTGCTTAACAGCTTTCAATATAATATAGAATCTTCTTAATAATGCTTTGGTAGCAAAATATATGATTATTGAAAGAAGAATTAAGCAGAGTACAGCTACAAAAATCAATACACTCATTGATTCTGTTATACTCTGTGTAATGCTCCCTACGGGAATTATACTTACTAGATAATTATCCACCATTGGTGCTTCTTTAAAAAGTACAACATATTCTTCTCCATCTTGACTGTATGTTGTTTCACCTCTTCCACCAGTCAGTTTGCCTTTAAGAAACTCCTTAAACCTAACTATATCGAACCCATAATCATTGATTACGGTGTTTTTTTCATTTGTTTTTATAGTAAGGTCATTTTTATTAATCAAATACATCTGTCTTTTACTCAATTTTTCTTCTTTGTACATATTAGGAAAGAAATCTTCAGCCTTCATGGTTACTCTTATAACCCCAATACTGCTCCCCGAATACTTCATAACCTTATTTAATGATACAATTAAATCACTGTTTTGTTCATGAAACATTGTCTCAGTCTTAATGTCATCATCGTAGTGATTAATATTCCAATATTCAGCCCCATCTTTACTCAAAACTTCTTTATACCAATTGTTATGAGCCACTCTTTTTTCCGCATAAATAATTGGCCAGAACTCATTGATGTTTGAATTTCTTGAAAATATGTTTATTTGCTTAATAGCCGGGTTATTATTCTGCAATCCTATCAGTTGTTTATATTTTTCATCGCTGAAACTTATAAGATATCTTACATCCTTATCTTCTTCAAAGGCAATAAAATCCAGCAGTTTCTTATCACGATCAACGGTGCTGACTATATTCCTCATTATGTACATATTTTTTTCAATGGCATCAGACTCAACATTGATTTCGTAATTTAGTTCTGCTATAGCATCCTTTCGTGCATTAGAAGAAAGTGACTGATAAGCATATATATAAAATACAACTATTGGTATAGCAATTATTGGAATATAAACTGCCATGGATTTTTTCATCAAACTTCTATCCGCAAGTATTTTGCTTATCTTTTCTATAAACATTCCTACGATTCTTTTCATTTAACCAGCTCCCGGTCTAATCACTATTTAATGCCTAGTTTTTTTTTGTTTTCTTCAAACTTTCTTTGCTTATATTGAATTACCTTTTCATTGCCATGATTCTCTGCATATTCTTCATATTGGTTAAATATTTTGTCAAATTCCTCATCGTCTTTTGCAAGGAGTAGCAGCTTTAATGTCTCCTGCCACTTTGTATTTACTTTTGAAAATATAATAGCTTCCTCTGATTCTCCATACGGATTTGTTTGATCATACACTGAAAAATTATACGTCTTTCCTTTTGGCCAATCCTGTAATACTTTTAAAGCTTCAGGCTTAGGCACTGCCCACTTCTGAATATAATTAGTATCCATCAGCATCCAATAAGTCTCTCCTGCCCCGTATTTATTATCAAAAGCTATCTTGTCTCTTTCTAATAGCTGTTGAACTTCCGGAACAAATTGCTCCTTACCATCAATAATATCCCAAGTTGCCCCTTGTTTTCCTAAATATAAGTCCTTATTTCCCTCTTCACTGATCAAATAGCTTAAAAACTTAATAGCTCTTTCCGGATCCTTGCAATTTTTCGAAATTAAAGTTACAGTCCAGCCAGAAATGCTATCCCCTGCCAAAGTAGGCTGGTCAAGATTAGAATTGGCCGGTCCATCAACAGGAATATAAATTTTATTTTTGTCCTTAGCATATAGGGCTAACTGCTGAACCTCTAAATCGGATCTCTGATAGATCATGGCAAAATATCTGCCTTTAATTATATTTTCCTCAATTTGAGCTCTACTTTCATAAAAGATATTTTCTGCTAAAAGTCCTAGTTCATTGGCCTTTCTTAAGGTTTTTAGCCATCTAATAAGTTCTGGGTCAGTATACCTATCATATAACTTTCCATCCTTCTCATAGGGTACAGCTAAGAAATTTGGCAAAATACTATCAATGGACAGGTTTCCACTCTTAGTAAATTCATGCATTCCCAAAGGAATCAGGGACTCTTCGCCTACCATAGGAAATCTATTTTTTGCTTCTTCCAGGGCCTTCAGAAATCCTTCAGGTGTCCTCATGTCAGGCTTTCCTAAGGTCTCATATATATCCTTCCGTACTAAGAAGGTTTGATTGGATGGTTTTCTGTCCTCTTTATAGTTCTCATAATCTTCTATTGGCAGGGAATAATTAGGATAACAATAAACATGTCCATCACTTTGTCTATACCATTCAAGCTTTTGCATATCTGCTACCTTAAAAAAGTATGGGTCATACAGCTCGGACAATTCATCAAGCGACAATGCCAATCCGCTCTTTATTATGTTTTTATAACCGTCATCCCATGCACTCAAGGTTATGAAATCAGGAAGCCTGCCTTTATCTAGCATAGTCCTTAAGTTCTCTGCTTCATCCCCCTTTGGTGTCATAAAATTTATGCTTACCCCTGTCTTCTCTGTAACATATTTAGATACTTCATTATTTCCCCATGCAGTTGTAAACCATGAATAATTTATGTACCAATCAAAGGTAATAGGCGATGTATCATCTTGCCAGCTTGATTTATTTTTTTCCTTGCCCATATCAGTTTCCTTCACAAAATTTTTGTCATAACTGCAGGAAAGTAGGACCAAAGTTATGACACTTAAGAATGCAGTTTTCTTTAAAATTCCTTTTGCCTGAGTCTTCATAATTATTGACCCCTTTCTTAACCAGAACTTGTGCTTTCATGGATGCTAATTTTCTATGGTGATGAGAAAGACTGCTGATTACGTTTTCACAATGAGTATCTATTGCTTTGTTATATATGATTGTATGGCATAATAAAAACTATAATCATTTAACTCCACCGTTAAAATTATTATAACGAAAGCTAAAGCACAATTCAATGTAAGGAAAACACGCATAGGGAATTGAAATCCCACATGTCTTCAATTCCCTATCTCTACTCCTAATATTTAAGGCCATAGCCTATAGGAAATAATATATTTTCCTCTTTTATAGGCAGATTATGGCTGTTTTTGGGCCATGTTACCGGAAGGGTACCCTTAAAGTTATAATCACCATAAAGTACCTCTGCTAGAGCTTCCCCTTCAGTTCCGGGGAGCCATGCTTCAACAAATGCGTTCCAATCCTTTAAGTATTCAGTTACTATTCTCGGTCTACCGGATACCATGATAGTCACTATAGGTTTATTTAGCTTTTTCGCCTCTTCCAAAGCCTCTATGTTTCCTTTCAAGGCCATTCCATTGTCCAGGCCCAAGCTACCATCATCACCTTGACCTTCTGCATAGCTTTCTTCACCTATTACTACCACAGCAACATCAGCGTCCTTTGCCTTTTCTATATCCGTTATTATTGTTCCGCCATGCTTTTCAGCAATATTCTTAAAGCCCTTCAAGATAGTTGTTCCGGAGGTTTGTCTCATATTTCCCTGCCAGTCTATGGTCCATCCACCGCACTGCAGCCCCACACTATCAGCTGCAGGACCGGTAACATAGATTTTTTGGCTTTTCTTTAAGGGCAATACCCCATCATTTTTTAATAGCACAAGTGATTCTCTAACGGCTTCTTTAGCTACTTCTCTATGTTCCTTAGACCCAAAACCATTTCTAATTAGTTTTTCATCACCAAGACCATTTTCAAATAGTCCTAAATCAAATTTTACAGTTAGAATCCTTGCAACAGCATCATCGATTCTTTCCATAGTAATTTTCCCGTTATTCACGGCCTTCTTTAGTGCACTAACAGCATCTTTCCACTTGTTTGGCTCCATGAGCATATCTATACCAGCGTTTACTGCAATAACAACCTGTTCCTCAAATTCTGCATCGGGAATTTGATGTATTCCTTCCCAGTCAGTTATTACAAAACCTTTAAAGCCTAACTTTCCTTTTAATACTTCTGTAATCAGATATTTGTTACTATGATTTTTAATACCGTTTACACTAGAAAATGAAACCATAATAGATTTTACGCCTGACTTAACAGCCTCATCATAGGGCGCAAGCTCTTCTTTGAACAGTTTATCTTCATCAATTTCAACATTACCTTGGTCAATCTTGTAGCCGTTATCTCCGGTACCCCATTCTGTTGCACCGTCAGCAATATAATGTTTCGCCGTTGCTGCAACGTTATAAGTTTGAAGTTGATTAATATAGGCAGAAGAAAGGTTCTTCACAATATCTACCTTCTCACTATAGCCCTCGTAATATCTGCCCCATCTTAAATCCTTAGTAACAGCTACACAGGGAGCAAAATTGTAGGTTACACCCGTTGCAAGCATTTCTTCTGCTGTTACTGAGGCAATTTTCTTCATTAACTCCGTATTATTAGCAGCTCCTAAGCCAATATTATGAGGAAAAATAACAGCATCTTTTACAAGATTGTGACCATGTACTGCATCCACACCATATATAATCGGTATTCCTAATCTTGTATTAGCCGCTCCCTGCTGATATTGCTTGATCATTTCAATCCAGCCTTTAGGGGAATTATCCTTTGGTGTTGATCCTCCACCGCTAAATACGGAGCCAATATAATACTTTCTTACCTCTTCCGGTGTTATGTTTACTCTCTCAGCCTGAACCATTTGTCCTATCTTCTCATCTACATTCATCTTGCTCAATAAGTCTTTAACTCTATCTTCTGTTGAATATGTATTATCTTTATAAATTTGATTTTCTTCTACAGATGTATTAACAGTTTTCTTATCACTTCCTCCACAACCTGTAGTTAAAACAAGAAAAACACACAGCAATAAACTTAATATATCCCTTTTGTACCCCTTCATTCCTTAATCACCCGTTTCTACATTATCTTCATAATTTTACTACATAATTGTAATTAATATTACTATAAAATCTTCCGATTTTATGGTAATATTTTCAGTTTATATAGATCATACGTTAAACTTTATCTCCTGTGCACTTCAAAACAATAACTGTGTCTACTTTTCTAAGTTGTATATCTAAAAATATAAAATACTGAATTTTTATTTATATAATCGTAATTTTGTAAACTATTTTTTAGTCCCCTAAAATGTATAATGAAATTATTATGTGTTTGCATGGAGGGAAAGTTAATGAAGAAAAAAATAGTTTTTGCCTCGGTAGTCCTAGCTTTAGCCTGTGCCGGATTTGTTCTTTACACAAGATACAATTCTAAGTTACCAAAGGAAGGTTTCTTGGCAACTGACGGTAATAAAATTATTGATAGCTCAGGAAATGAGGTTCACCTATCAGGAATCAACTGGTTCGGCTTTGAGGAATACACAAATGCTCCCAGAGGTCTTGAGCGTAGAAATATGATAGAAATCATTGATCAGATAAAGGCCCTAGGATATAACACCATCAGACTTCCTTTTTCCAATGATATATTTCAGGAAGGCCGTATAGCCGGCAGCGTAAATGATGAACTAAATCCTGAAATTAAAGGATTAAAACCTCTTCAGATAATGGATAAACTTATTGAAGAATGTGGCAAGCGGGATATAAAAATAATTTTAGATAGGCATAGACCGACAGCTTCCGGTCAATCGGAATTGTGGTATAATAATAAGATTTCTGAGGAAAAGTGGATTGAGGATTGGGTAATACTAGCGCAGAGATATAAAGATAATCCTGCTGTAATTGGAGCTGATTTACACAATGAACCTCATGGTGCAGCTACATGGGGAACAGGAGACCCAAATACAGATTGGAAAATGGCTGCCGAGAAATGTGGTAATGCTATTTTAGAAGTTAATCCAAATTGGCTGATCATTGTGGAAGGAATTGAAAGTTATAATGGAGATTATAACTGGTGGGGAAGTAATCTAATAGGCGCCGCTGAGCACCCTATAAAACTCAAGGTAAAGAACAGACTGGTCTATTCAGTTCATGAATATTCTACCTCAGTTCATGATCAAAGCTATTTTCATGATAGTGACTTCCCAAATAATATGACTAAAAAATGGGACAAGTATTGGGGATATATACATAAAGAAAATATAGCTCCAGTTTTATTGGGAGAGTTCGGAGGAAGAAAGATAGCTGAATCCGAAGAGATTGAAGGCATATGGTTCTTTGAGTTATCAAAATATATTAAAGCCAATAAGCTTAACTGGACTTTCTGGTGCCTGAATCCGGAGTCTCATGATACCGGTGGCATATTAAAAAGTGATTGGATAAGTGTTGAAGATGAAAAGCAGAATCTTCTTACCCCATTGCAATATCCTTTTATAAAATAGATACCATCACAAAAGAGACTGGGGCACAAAATAAAAAAAGAGCGGCAGCTCTTTTTTATATAAGGGAATGCTGCGCCTAAAAAGAAAATTGCGTCACAACGTAATTTTCTAAATGAGTAATGAGCAGTGAGTAATGAGTAATTTCATCCATGATTACTCATTACTCATCACTCATTACTAATTAAAAAAGTGCTTCGCAACTTCTTTCAAATAAGCAGAATGGCCCTATTACTTATTCTATTTAACTAAGCCATTTGCACCTTTACTTGATGCTCTTTGCCATCACCAGACACCGGTAGTATATTTCCTTCGATCTGCTTTCCGTCTACCCAAATAGCGCTCACCCCCTTAGACACATGGTTTGGATTTTCTATAGTGATTTTATATGTGTCTCCTCTAAATTGACGTGTTATAGTATAGCCGTCCCATTCCTTTGGAATACATGGATTTATCTTTAAACCGTTATAATCAGGCTGAATGCCAAGAATCCATTGTGATATAGCCACAAAGTTCCAAGCAGCAGTACCGGTTAACCAAGAGTTCTTTGCTTCTCCATGACGTACTGCATCTTTTCCGGCTATCATCTGTGAATATACATATGGTTCTGTCCTGTGTATTTCACTTATATCTTCCAGGTAAGCCGGAGCAATCTTTGAGTATACTTCAAAGGCTCTGTTACCTCTTCCTATAACAGTTTCTGCAATTGCAATCCATGGATTGTTATGACAGAATATACCTGCATTTTCCTTATATCCCGGTGGATAGCTGGATATCTCTCCAAGATTCAAATAGTACTTTGAGTATGGAGGGTTTTGAAGTACAATACCATACTTAGTATCCAATCTTTCCTTAACAGAATCTAAGGCCTTTTGTGCTAACCCTTCTTCAACACCTATTCCACCCATGACACAGAAGCCCTGTGGCTCAATGAATATTTGTCCTTCTTCGCATTCCTTGCTTCCAACCTTTTTACCTTCTGCATCGTAAGCTCTTAGGAACCATTCTCCATCATAACCATACTTTATTACGGCTTTTTTCATCTTTTCTATGTGCTCTTTTGCTTCAGCTGCTTCATCATGAAGACCCCTATACTTGCAAAGAGCCACGTAATCTTCTCCGATGAAGGTAAACATACCTGCTATAAATACAGACTCTGCAACCGGACCTTCTGAAGGACCGCTAGTCTGGAAGGATTCTCCCGGATTCTTTGAGAAGCAGTTTAAGTTCAGACAGTCATTCCAGTCCGCTCTGCCTATAAGAGGTAATCCATGAGGTCCAAGATTATTTACCACATGATAGAAGGAACACTTCAAATGTTCAAATAAGCTGGCTGTATTGTCTTGGTTGCAGTCAAAAGGAACTTGTTCATCTAATATGCTGTAGTCGCCGGTTTCCTTTATATAAGCTGCCACTCCTAGAATTAACCATAGTGGGTCATCGTTAAAGCCACTTCCAATATCATGGTTTCCTTTCTTAGTAAGTGGCTGATACTGATGATATGCACTTCCGTCTTCAAACTGTGTGGCTGCAATATCCAATATACGCTCTCTTGCCCTTTCAGGTACTTGATGAACAAAGCCAAGCAAATCCTGGTTAGAGTCTCTGAATCCCATGCCTCTGCCTACTCCGGATTCGAAGTAGGAAGCACTTCTGGACATATTAAAGGTAACCATACACTGATATGGATTCCAAATATTTACCATACGGTTAAGCTTTTTGTCGTTGCTTTCTAAAGTGTACTTTGACAGAAGCGCTGCCCAGTAGTCCTTTAATTCGCTGATTGCTCTATCTGCCGCTTCTGTGGTACTGAACTTTTCCTGCATTGCTATAGCATTTTTCTTATTGATAATGCCTGGTCTTTCCCACTTTTCTTCTTCCTTGTTTTCCACATAGCCTAATACAAAGACCAATACCTTTTCTTCGCCAGGCTGTAATGAAAGATTTATCTGGTGAGAAGCTATTGGTGACCATCCACTGGCTACAGAATTACTTGCCTTGCCATTTACAACAGTCTTTGGAGCCTCTAAGCCGTTGTACATACCTAGGAAGGATTCTCGGTCTGTTTCAAAACCATCTATTTTAGTATTTACAGAATAGAAAGCATAGTGGTTTCTTCTTTCCCTGTATTCTGTCTTATGATAAATTGCAGAGCCTTCTATTTCCACTTCACCTGTACTGAAGTTTCTTTGGAAATTAGTTGTATCATCATGTGCATCCCAAAGACAGAATTCAACAAAGGAGAAAAGTGAGATATTTTTAACTTCTGCTGAAGCATTTTTCACTGTAACCTTATGCACTTCACCTGTAAAATCAAGAGGTACAAAAATAAATTGATTTACTTCTACATCATTTCTTCTTCCGGTTATGGAAGTGTAGCCAAGACCATGTCTGCATTCATAGCTTTGAAGTTCTTTTCTTACTGGCATCCAGCCCGGTGTCCAATAATCTCCTCCATCATAAACGTAGTAATATCTTCCGTTGCTATCTAAAGGAATATTGTTATATCTATATCTTGTAATCCTTCTCAATCTTGCATCTTTATAGAAACAATATCCACCGGAAGTATTGGAAATCAAACCAAAAAACTCTTGGCTGCCTAAATAGTTTATCCAAGGATATGGCGTCTGAGGGGTAGTAATGACATACTCCTTATTTAGATCATCAAAATAACCAAATTTCATTATTTTCGTCTCCTCTTTAAATTTATTTTTATGAACGCGCGTTTACAAGTTGTAAAAAAATTAATATTCTCTGCAAGTACCTCTAATTTTTAAATTTGTCGGTATTCTATTAACCAGTTTATAATTTCTCTCTTCAAGATCAATTATACCTTCTACCGCTTTTTGGGCCATTTCATATATTGGTATGGCCACAGTAGTTAATGGCGGTTTTGTCATAGATGCAAATGGAATATCATCAAAGCCAATTATGGATATATCCTGGGGAACACTAATGCCATTATTGTGAAAGGCCTCCATTGCTGCAATAGCCATATCGTCGTTACAAGCAAATATTGCAGAAGGCAGTACCTTGTTCTCTATTAACTTCTCCACTTCCCTATAGGCAATATGCTTCAAAAACTTCCCATTCAATACAAACCTTTCATCTATCTGCAGACCATTTTCAAGGAGCGTTTCCCTATAAGCTTTATATCTCTGTCTTCCGGAGAAGGTATTCATTCTACCGGTGATAATTCCTATTTTTTTATGTCCCAGGGAAATCAGATATCTCAAAGCTTCCTTGCTTCCTTCATAGTCCATAGAGTTTACAACATTCAGTTTGTATTTAGTGTTCTTTTCAGCATTTTCTTCATCATAGTCGATGATAGATATGGGGAGCCCCTTCACCTGTATTTCATTGATGATCTCAGTTTCATTTTCTGTTCCCAATATGATACAGCCATCAACACGCTTTTGAAGAAAGACTTCTTTGATTTTGTTATAATCTTTTTTCTCATAGATGGTATGTACCAACACATAATATTCCCTACTGTTTGCATAATCCACAACAGCGTTAATGAATGGTGAAAAGAAACTGTTTTGAAAGATTCTATTCTTGTTAAGAGTATCTGCAGTACTTATTACAAAGAGACCAATGGTATTTGTCCCTTTTCCAGCAAGAACTCGGGCAGAAATATGCGGCTGATAATTATATTTTTCTATTGCAGCCAATACCTTTTCTCTGGTTTCCTGGGGTACGTTGGGATAATTGTTAATAACCCTGGACACAGTACTTCGAGAAACCCCGCAGAGCCTTGCAATGTCTTCACTTTTCATCAGCATCACCTATTTTCTTTATGAACACGCGTTTATAGCAATATTATACTCTAAGCAAATATTAAATTTCAATATTTTTTATATAATATGAAGCCGATCAATTAAACATAATATGAACCTACTTCATTCCTATTTATATCCCCATACAAACAAAAGAGGTTGGCTAAAAGGGACTAAGGTCCTTTTAAGCCAACCTTAAATATCCTATATATTCTTTGTATTCATAGCCCTCATAGAGTTGATAACTGCAATTAGGGTTACACCTACGTCTCCAAATACTGCTTCCCACATGGTTCCCAGACCTACGGCAACCAGTACAAGTATTATGGCTTTTACTCCTAGTGCCATGAAAATATTCTGCATAACTATGGTCCTAGTCTTCTTAGCAATCTTTATTGCGGAAGCTATTTTTGAAGGTTCATCGGTCATTATAACCACATCCGCAGCTTCTATAGCTGCATCAGATCCAATACCTCCCATGGCTACTCCTATATCTGCCCTTGCCAGTACCGGGGCGTCATTAATTCCATCACCCACAAATACCAGCTTTCCTTTTCCGGACTTTTCTCTATCCAGAAGCTCTAATTTTTCAACCTTCTGGTCCGGTAAAAGCTCTGCATAAACTTCATCCAAGGCCAGTTCCTTAGCCACCCTTGTTCCAACATATTTATTATCCCCCGTTAGCATCACTGTCTTCTTTACACCAACGGCTTTCAGCGCTCTTATTGCCTCAGCTGAATCTTCTTTAATTTCATCGGAAATTACAACATATCCCGCATACTGTTTTTCTATTGCTACATGAACTACAGTTCCAATTACATCTACAGATCTGTATGCAATATTTTCCCTATCCATCAGCTTAGCATTACCAGCTAATATTTCTTTACTTTCCACAACGGCCCTAATCCCATGACCTGATACTTCTTCATAGCTTTCTACAGCAGATTTATCGACTTCCTTACCGTAGGCATCTATTATTGAAGTAGCTATAGGATGATTTGAAAAACTTTCTGCATGGGCCACATAGGATAAAAGCTCTTTCTGTGAAACAATACCTTCACTCTTTATTTCTGTTACCTTGAAAACTCCTTTAGTTAAAGTCCCAGTTTTATCGAAAACTACAGCCTCCACATTGTTAAGTGCCTCTAAATAGTTACCTCCTTTAACTAATATTCCGCTTCTGGAGGCTCCTCCAATACCACCAAAAAAACCAAGAGGTACAGATACCACCAGTGCACAAGGACAGGATACTACCAAGAAGGATAGGGCTCTATAGATCCAATCGGAAAAGGCTGCACCTTCTATTAATAAAGGTGGCAAAACTGCTAAAGCCAGAGCTGAAAATACAACTATGGGTGTATAATATCTAGCAAACTTTGTTATAAAATTCTCTGTAGGAGCTTTTTTACTGCTGGCATTTTGAACTAAGTCCAATATTTTTGCAATAGTGGAGTCCCCAAATTCCTTTTCAACTTCTATGGTCAGAAGTCCGCTTCTATTAATAACTCCTCCTAGGACCCCATCGCCAACTCCAACTTCTCTAGGAATAGATTCACCAGTTAGGGCAGAGGTATCAACCATAGAACTTCCTTCAATCACTTTACCATCCAAAGGCACCTTCTCACCAGGCTTAACAATTATTATATCTCCAACCGCTACTTCCTCAGGAGCTACCTTCCTTATTTCATCCCCAAGCATTAAGTTTGCAAAATCCGGCCTTATATCCATTAAGGCTGAAATAGACTTCCTGGAACGGTTAACTGCTATACCCTGGAATATTTCTCCTACCAGGTAGAAAAGCATAACAGCAACACCTTCTGCAAAGTCACCTACACCAAATGCGCCTATAGTTGCAATACTCATTAGAAAGTTTTCATCAAAAATTTGTCCTCTGAGGATATTTTTAGCAGCCCTTAGCACCACTTCTCCTCCTACCAGGATGTAGCTTATAAGGTATAAGGTTAGTTCCACAGCAAATGAGAACTTAAAGGCTGTGGCAATGATAAATATTGCTCCTCCCACCCCCAGCTGCATGAACTCCTTCTTGCTCCCTTCACCATGCTCATGATGGTGGCCATGACCGTGTTCATGTTTTTCAGTTTTGGAATTAGTAAAATTCCTTTCAAGTTGTATTACATTAACGTCCGGCTCAATTCTCTTAACTATCTCATTGACTTTTTCTATGACAGTACGCTGCTTAGAGGGAATATCTATTTCCAATACCAGTTTTGTCGATACAAAATCCACCAGTGCAACTTTAACCCCGTCAAGTTCACTTACTTCTTTTTCGATTTTTGCTGCACAGTTAGCGCAGCATAAGCCTTCAAGAAGAAATTCTTTCTTTATGGTCTTGTGACTTTGCTTTTCCTTAACTTTTACATGGGCTTCCACTTTGACTACAGTATTAGCAGCGGCTGCTATCAAAGCTTTTGCTTGCTCATTTTCTTCAATCTCAATGGTAAGGGTCTTAGTAGGAAAGTTCACAGTTGCTGAGTATATCCCCTCTAACCCTGAAACCTCTCTCTCTATCTTGTCTGCGCAATTAGCACAGTCTAGGCCTTCCAGAATAAATTCCTTTTTCACTTTTTTATTATTGTTTTTGCCTAAGATTTTTATATTACCATCCAAGTTAATCCCCCCTAGCATTAGTTTACTTTTTCTCTGATATGTGATCTAACCCCTGATTAAATATGCTTTTTATATGTTCGTCATCTAAAGAATAATAAACTACCTTTCCATCCTTCCTATACTTCACTATTCTGGCTTGTTTCAAAACCCTTAATTGGTGTGAAATAGCTGACTGAGTCATGTTTAACAGGGCTGCTATATCACATACACACATTTCTGCTTGAAATAAGGCACATAATATTTTAATTCTTGTAGTATCTCCAAAAACCTTAAACAGGTCTGATAGGTCGTAAAGCAATTCTTCTTGCGGTATATGATCTTTTACTTTATCAATTATGTCCTGATGTATAATTGAACAGCTACAGCTGTCTATTTCTTTTCTTTCATCCATGATTATCCTCCTTCAACTTGAACGTATGAATAACTGTTCATATATTCATTATATGTATCATGCTATTTTTTGTCAATATATTCGAAACCTTAGGCTATTTTTTCTGAAAATAAAAAGCTGATGAACAACATATTAGTTGCCATCAACTTTTCTTATAAAATATCATATTTACTTCTCAAGGTACCCTCTAAGTTTTTCCAACACATCTTGGATAATCCAATCCGGTGTGGAAGCTCCTGCTGTGATACCTACCTTTTTTATATTTCCGCTTTCAAATAACCACTTTGGAATTTCGCTGCCATTATCTATAAAGATCGTATTTTCACAGTGTTTACTGCATATCTCATATAGCTTTGTAGTATTTGAACTGCTTCGACTACCTACCACTATCATTACATCTACAATTTTTGCAGTATCTTCAGCACTGGTCTGCCTTTCTTTTGTAGCACTGCAGATGGTATTAAAGGTTACCACCTCTTTACATTGCTTTGATACTACTTCTATGACTTTCTCAAAGTTAGCCTTTTTTTCTGTAGTCTGTGCCACGATACATACCTTGGGAGCACTTATAACCAGTCCTTCTCCATCCTTGGTTATAATTGCTGTATTATCACACCATCCATTGCTACCTATGACCTCAGGATGGTTTTTATCACCTACTATGACAATTTGATATCCTTGTTCATAATACATTTTCACTCTTTTGTGTATTGCCAATACATAAGGACAAGTTGCATCTACCACTTCTGCACCGGTATTTTTAATTTGTTCCATAACTTGAGGTGAAACACCATGGGATCGGATAATAACTGTATCCTTATCATTTAGCTTGTCTAGACTATTTATATCTACTTCATTTATACCTTTTTGCCTAAGATGGTCAACCACATTTTTATTATGGACTAAAGGTCCAAAGGTATAGATGTCTGATTTACTTTTTTCTTTATAATCTGTGGAGGTATCTACTGCCCTCTTAACCCCAAAACAAAAGCCAGCATTCTCTGCCACAATTAATTCTTTAAACAATATCCATCCACCGCCTTAATAATTAAATTCTTAGCTTTGGCCCATTTTATTATATCATATTTTATTAATTGTAAGTGACATGAATCCTATTTGTTTATCAAGTTTCTTAAGTACTTTAAAAAATTTATACAAATTCATACAAAATAAAAAACTGGGCTGCAGCAAAGTACTATACTACAGCCCTGTTAATATATTCACATAATTTATGCTTCATCATTTTTGATTAAAACCTGCCAATCTCCAACCGGATTGTACTCAACTTCCTTTATCTTAAGCCTTACTGGTACTTTACTCCGAACACTGACTTCTGTACAATCTTTTCTCATGTGGACCTTAATCTCTGCACCCCTATATAAAAATCTAAACACAAGTTCCTTCCACATTGCAGGAAGCTTGGGATCTAAGGAAATGTAGTCCTCCTTTATTCTCAAACCTGCAAAGCCATAAACTATGGCCATCCAGGTTCCTCCCATGTTGGCGGTGTGAACTCCATCCTTAGTATTTCCATGGGTATCATCTAAGTCTAACCTGCTAGTTTCGATAAAGTATTCATAAGCCTTCTCAGCATATCCTATCTTTGAGGCCATAATACTGTAAGCAGCACAGGATAGAGATGAATCATGAGTAGTTATCTTCTCATAGTAATCATATGAGTTCTTGATTGTATTAAAGTCTGCCTCATCTTCCACCAGAAAATGTGCCAGTACTGTATCAGCCTGTTTCAATACTTGGTATCTATATATTGTTAAAGGATGATAATTCAGCAATAAAGGATATTTATCTTTTGGAGTATCTTTGAAATTCCATACTGCCTTTTTCAAGAAGGTATCGTCCTGTGCATTTATTTTTAAATTTTCATCATAGGGCAGATACATAGCTTTTGCAGCTTCGTCAAAGGCCTGAATCTCCTCCTCGGAAAGCTGTATTCTTTCACAGAGCTTCCTTAATAAATTGCCTTCCTTTTCCTTAAGCAACTCATATAGTTTAGCAGCCCATTTTAGATTATACTTTGCAAGGACATTGGTATAATAATTGTTATTCACAATAGCTGTGTATTCATCTGGTCCGGTAACAGCATCTATTCTGAAACGACCTTTGTGAAAGTGTCCTATCTCTAGCCAGATCCTAGCCGTTTCAAAAACTACTTCCGCTCCGAATTCCTTGATAAATTCCATATCTCCGGTGGCTAAGAAATATTGTATATAGGAGTAGGCTATATCTCCGTTAATATGATACTGTGCAGTACCAGCTGGGAAATAGGAGGAGCACTCTTCTCCAATTATAGTTCTCCATGGATAAGCTGCACCTTTTTTATGCCCAAGCTCCTTGGCTCTTTTTCTAGCATAGTCTAAAGTTGTATACCTATATTTTAAAAGCTGCTTAGCCAATTGGGGATAGCACAGTGTAAAAAATGGTAGTATATAAATCTCCGTATCCCAGAAATAATGGCCTTCATACCCCTCTCCACTTAAGCCCTTGGCACTTATGTTGCTTATAGAGTCCTTTCCCACAGCTTGAAGCAGCTCATATAGGTTAAAGCGGATACCCTGCTGCAGCTTCTCATCCCCCTCGATACTAATATCAGCTATTTTCCAAAACTCCTTAAGGTAATTTTCCTGCTCCTTAAGGAGGTCTTCAAAGCTGTAAAGACTCAGCTTTTCCAGGATTTCCCTCCCGCTTTGTTTTGGGTTTTCATACCTTCGTGAATCTGTATATACATTATATTTAGTAAACTCGATAACTTCTTTTCCCAGCTTAGTTTTTATAATTGCCTTGACAGACTTTTCATCTTTTTCGTAACTTACAGATTCTTCTTCATTACATTGATGTTTCGTAGTAACTACTACTGCCTCTTTGGATGTTTGGGTTTTTGCAGTCAACTGTAAAATATTCTTATCTTCATTTACACAACTTACAGACAATATATGGGAGTGCCCTGCTGCAACCCTGGGGTCGTTTGCATCAGTATAATTTGATACATCCCCATTGATTACTGATTCTATTGTAACATCACCGTCAAAGTTAACCTTCTCTATACGGTAGTTGATGGCATAGAGCTCCAAGTACTTAAGGGAAGCTAATCTTGTTATCTCCATTTTTAGTTCTTTTCCCTTTGGAGACACCCACCATATCTCCCTTTTGTAAAAGCCCTTGTCCATGTCTAAAAATCTGTTAAAGCTTTTAATAGTACCGTCAAATAAGGAAAATTTCTCACCATCAATCATTATATTAACAGTTTGAGAATCAATGACATTAACTATCTTCTGCATTGTCTCGGGAAAGCCATAAGCCTTTTCACCATAAGCAATAGAAACCTTCTCATAAAAGGCATTAATATAAGTACCTCTTATAGTAGGATAACTTTCCGGATATCCTTCTTCAAAGTTTCCTCTTACACCTAAATATCCATTGGCCACATTAAATATACTCTCATTTTTTAGTAAATCCTTTATTTGCAAACTGTTATCACTTATAATCCATCTGTTCCTCATAATATGCACTCTCTTTCTGCTATTTTACTGCTCCTGCCATTACACCTTTGATAATATATCTCTGTGAGAATAGATAGAAAATAATTATTGGTATAATAGTGAGAACAAGTCCTGCCATTGCTAAATTCCACTGTATGGTAAACTCCCCGAAGAAGTAGAATGTTGATAGTGGAATTGTCCTTAGACTTGGGCTTCTCAGCACCAAGGAAGGCAGTAAATAGTCGTTCCATATCCAAATTACATTTAAAATAGCTACAGTCACCGTTATTGGCTTTAATGTAGGAAATACTATCCTCCAAAATACTTGAAACTTATTACAGCCATCAATTTGTGCTGCCTCTTCCAGTGATAGGGGGACACTCTTTACAAAGCCATGATATAAAAATACGGATAGGCTGCTGCCAAAGCCAATGTACATAAAGATAAGGCCGTAAAAGGTATCTATCATGGCAAAATTGATAGCTTTTATCTGCCATTTGCTCATATACTGCATCAATGGTATCATAACTGCCTGGAAGGGTATAAGCATGGTGGCAACAAACAAATAAAGTACAAAATTAGCAAGCTTTGACTTGCTTCGTGCCAAAGCCCACGCAGTCATAGAAGAAAAAACTATTATTAAAAGAATACTGATTACCGAAACTAGTAATGAGTTCCCAAAGGCCTTAAAGAACTTCATTTTTTCTATGGCAGTAGCATAGAAGGAAAAATTCAAGGCTTTTGGCAGTCCCATAGTATCTGTAAATATCTCTGCTCGTCCTTTAAAAGAACTTACAAGCATTATATACATAGGAAACAAAGTTAGCGCAGCAGCAAGCCAGCCTAATATTGCCAAGATATGTTTTGACTTTATCTTTGCTTTCATCACATTTCAACCTCTCTTTTCTTAGTAGTATAGACTTGTATTACAGTGATTACCATGATAACCAAGAAAAAGATAATTGCTTTTGCCTGTGCCTGTGCAAACTTATTATAACTAAAGGCTGTACTATAGATATTCATAGTTATTAGTTCTGTGGTTCCATAGGGTCCACCATTGGTTAAGGATAAGTTAGTATCATACTGTTTAAAGGAGCTAGAAAGAGTAACAAAAAGACTGATTGTGAAAGCCGGAGCTATCAGTGGCAATGTGATTCTTGTAAACTTTGTCCAAGCATTTGCCCCATCAATATTTGCAGCTTCCATTATCTCCTCAGATATACTCTCTATAGAGGCAATATATATGACCATAACATAACCTGCCATTTGCCATACACCGACTATTACCATGGCCCAAAAGGCGGTTACAGGTTTATCCAGCCAATCAAAAAAAATCTTTGAAGTATGAGTTACTTCACCAAGCTGTTCAAAAAACTTTGTAAATATAAATTGCCAAATAAATCCCAGGATAAGTCCTCCAATGAGGTTTGGTAAGAAGTAAACACCCCTCAATATATTTCTGCTCTTTAACTTTGAGGTTACTAAAAGCGCAAGAGCTAGTCCTACAATATTAACTAGTATAACCATAGCTATAGTGTATAAAATAGTTCGACCAAATGCGGGACCAAATTTACCATCTTCAAAAGCTGCTATATAGTTTTTTAGTCCAACAAATGAGGAACCTTTAAATTCAAAACCATCCCAATCTGTAAAGGAATAGACTACTCCCATAATAAAAGGAATGATTATCACATTTGTAAAAATCAGCAGCGACGGAACAACAAACAATGCTGTTGTTAGCTTGCTCTTGAATGTTTTATTCATTCTTGCACCCCCATTTCTATTTTCTAGACCCTTTTTATATAATCTTTTTAGATTAAAAGCCTCTTTCCGAGGCTTTTAATCTAAATATATTTAACTATTGTTTTGCAGCGTTAACCCATACTTGGTTAATTTCATCTAACAACTTATCTGTATTTATTTGATCAGCATAGAATTTTTCCATTGCACTTGAACAATCCTTATCTACACCGGCAGGGAACAGATTGAAAGTCCAACCAACAGTCTTACCAGCTGTAGCATATCTTGAAACTTCCTGTGCAAGAGGATTTAGATTGCTTACGTCGAAGCCTTCGTATGGAGGTATAAGCTTAAACTGTTCAGTGTAGTGAGTCTGGCCAGCTTTTTCAGTAAACAACCAGTCAAGGAACTTAGCTGCTCCATCCTGCTGTTCTTTAGTCGCATACTTGTTTATACGGAAGAAGTTTGTATTACCTACTGCTATACCATCATTACCGTTTGTAGGCATTGGTAACATTCCATATTCAAAATCAACTTCATATTCATCGATAATACCTTGTGCCCAGTTACCTTGGTGAATCATGGCGAAAGCACCAGTAGCAAAGCCTGCAACCTGTTCGTCATAGGTGCTCTTAGCACGGTTAGTGTATTTCTTTAACATTTCTAATTCTTCTACATATTTCTTAACTTCAGGAACATCCTTTAATTTTAGTTCACCACTTATAACCTTTGGAATAACTTCCTTATAGTTGCTCATAGTTGCAAAAGGCCAGTTAATTGGATGCATAAACTGGAAGTAGGTTTCTTTAGCAAAAGCTATAGGTGCCTTTACGCCATCAAGTTTAGAAAGTTTTTCAGCAGCAGAGCTAAGTCCTCCATAGTCTTTATGTCTTCAGCTTTTACTCCAGCCTTATCAAATAAGCTCTTGTTATAAATCAATCCAAAACCTTCTAGGGCTACAGGCAGTCCGTATAGCTTGCCATTTTTCATTGCATCATCGCCTTGTCCTTTAGCTATTACTGATGCTGACTTCAAAGAATCTAACGGTGCCATGTAGTTAAAGAATTTTTCAAATTCACTGCCGCTGCCACAGGTGAAGATTACAGGAGCAGTTTCAGGGCTTGATGCAAACTGTGACTGCAGGGTAGTTACAAGATTGTCACCGGCTGATCCCAAAATCTGAACTTCAACATCACTTTGAGTACTGTTGAAATCTTTCGCAGCAGCTTCAAGCTGTTCTTGGATTTCAACCTTATTCTGAATTACTGTAACTATAGCCTTCTCCTTTTTCTCCGGTGCAGGACTAGTTGTAGTAGTTTCAGTATTACCGGTATTTCCGGTGGTGGTAGTGTCCCCACTCTTGGAAGAGCATCCAGCAATCGTTGTCAAAGCTAACGCCAAAGCCACAATAAAGCCTAGAGTTTTTTTCATAATAATATTCCCCCTACTTTTTTATTACATTTACACTATGTAAACGGTATATTGACATTATACACCGCTTCGCGGTACAATTTTTATACAATATTAATACTTTTTACACTTTATTAAGGTTACTTTTTAGGAGGTGATAGGTTTGGATAATATTTATAAAAAGCTAGAAGAAACACTGGCTAAAAATAAATATACTTCGTATGTACACCCACCATATGAGTTGGAGAGAAAGTTGGTTATTGCCATTCAAGAGATGGACTATGAAAAAAGTCTCAGTATACTAAAGGAAATTAATTCTCTTGAAAGAGCACAGCTCTCAAAACGGCCACTGCTTTCATTAAAATACTCCCTCATAGGTTCTTGTACCCTCTTTGCCCGAGCCGTAATAGAAGTTGGCTTAGATGCAGAAACCTCCTTTATGTTAAGTGATTACTATATTAATAAAATTGATGAAGCAGCCACCTTTGATGATGTACAAGCTCTAGAATATTTAATGTTAGGCGACTTTATAAAGGTTTTACGAAAAAATAAAGAATTCACATATAACTCTTTGATTAACAGGGTTATTTCCTATATACGAAAGAATATAGAAGAAAACTTTACCCTTCAGGATATTTCCTCTTACGTTGGTGTTCATCCAAACTATCTTTCTGCCGCTTTTAAAAAGGAAGTTGGCAAAACCCTATCGGAATATATTAATGAGCATAAAATAGCATCCATAAAATTATATATTAAGCATACTAATCTCAGCATAAGCGAAATTAGCTATACCTTTAACTTCAGTCATGTAACCTACTTTTCTCGTTTTTTCAAAAAACATACCGGAATGACGCCAATGGACTATAGGAAGTTAAATTCTAATATGAATTCTTTAATTGAACATACTGTCTAATGATATAATAAGTCCCGGCTTACTTTACACCGGGACCTTTTTGATGGTGAAAAGCTTATAAAAGTTGTTTCTTCTTCTTCTGCTGCTGCTACTGCTATATATGTAGACAATAGTCAATTGGTATACCCTCATTTTTACATATTTCAAATAAAGATACAACTGATTTCTTTTTTCTCAGGCGTTTTCCTGACCAATTATTTAAAATATGTAAAGCCATTGATATCTCAAACATTTTTTATGGTAAAATACACTTATAGGGTTAATAATCAGATTATATTATTTTACATGGAGGAAATCATGAGAATCGGTACTTCTAAAATTACTGCTGATGTTGATAAGGCATGCGTAGAAAGTCTTGGTATACCATTGATGGTCCTTATGGAAAATGCAGCATTGAATGTGTTTAAGCATCTTGAAACTAATAAATTTTCAAGCTATGTGGTGATATGCGGCACCGGAAATAACGGAGGAGATGGCTTGGCTGTAGCAAGGCATCTTTATGTATCCGGTAAAAAGGTAGAAGTATTTGTAGTAACCGGCAGCAGCGGGCGCAGTAGTGAATGCTTCAAGGCTAATTATAATATACTGAGAAACATGGGTCTAGCAATTATTGATATTACCGATTATACTGCTCTGAAAAAGCTTAAAACTTCACTATCAGAGGCAGAAGTAACAGTTGATGCTATATTTGGCACAGGTCTAAATAAAGAAGTCCAAGGGATATATAAAGAAGTTATAGAAGTAATTAACCAATACAGCAATTTTACGGTTTCCGTTGACATACCTTCCGGTATGAATGGAGATGACGGAAATATCCTGGGCGTTGCTGTTATGGCTGATAAAACCATTTGCTTTGAATTTTATAAGAGAGGCTTTTTAAACTATGGCAGCAAAGCCTTCACCGGTGAGATATTGGTAGAATCCATTGGAGTTCCTGATAATATTCTTGAACAATTTCACAATGATGAATTTATATTTGAAAAGTCTGATCTTGTCCGCAGTATTAAACCACGAAAGAAGTATGGTCATAAAGGAAATTATGGAAGAACCCTTATTATAGCTGGCTCTGAGGGCTTTTCCGGAGCAGCCTACCTGGCCGCTCAGGCAGCTGTGAAAACCGGAAGCGGTCTCGTTACACTCTGCTGCAGTAGTGCGATTCAACACATTCTCAGCAGCAAGCTTTCGGAGGCTATGACATCCCCATATGAGGATAGAACAAGGCTTTTTGAGCTAGTAAATATTAGTAATGCAGTAGCTATAGGGCCAGGGCTCGGAAATAATGAAATCACTTTGGAGCTTTTGAAACTTATCCTTGAAAATGCAAAATGTACAGTAATAATTGATGCAGATGGACTAAATATACTTTCAAAAAATATGAGGCTTTTAAAAGTGACGAAGGCACCAGTTATATTAACGCCTCATCCCGGTGAAATGGCAAGGCTGACAGGCCTCTCGGTGGCGGAGATAAATTCTCACAGAAGTGATATAGCCAAGAACTTTGCACTGGAGCACAACATTACAGTTCTGCTTAAAGGATATCAAACAATTATTACAAACGGCTATAAGCTTTATGTAAATCCAACCGGTAATAGTGCCATTGCCGGCGGCGGTATGGGGGACTGCCTCACAGGAATTATTGCCTCCCTTGTTTCTCAAGGATTAACGCCTCTTGAAGCAGCAGCCTGTGGGGCCTACATTCACGGCTATACTGGAGATAGGCTTTCAAATGATATGTACAGTGTAAATGCATCTGAAGTGCTTACAAAGATACCTTATGTAATGAAAGAACTTATTTCCAATGAAAATTAAAAAATCCAGGGACAGCTTATCCCTGGATTAATTTGTATGCTATGTTTACCTAAAAACTGCTAGCAGACCTGTAAAAATAGTTTTAAGGTCTGTTAATTCTTTGAATAATATTCTAAAACCTTCGAGAATTTAACCTCAACAGGAACTTCCTCAGCTTTTGGTAGTCTGATTAATCTTCCCGAAAAGTTTTCATAGTCTTTCTCTACATAATTTACTGTAGGAACTATGTTCATAAAATTAGAAGCATAGGCTTCAATTTTTCTGGACTTTTCTCTTAATGATATAACATCATTTAAATCTACTTTATAGGAAGGAATATCAACCTTTTGGCCATTTACAAGGATGTGTCCATGATTGACTATCTGTCTTGCCTCTCTTAAGGTTGAGCCAAATCCAAGTCTATAAACCATATTATCCAATCTTCTTTCTAAGCTCTGGATAAGAAAGTCCTCTGATTTTTCTCTTGATTTTAAAGCTTTAAATACGATTGTTTTAAACTGCTTTTCTAAAACTCCGTAATAAGCCTTTAACTTTTGCTTCTCTAAAAGCTGCTCTCCGTATTCCGAAAGCTTGTGTTGTTTTACACCTCTTTTTAATGCCTTAGGATGTCCAAAAACATTAACTCCAAGATGTCTTGCTAATTTAAATCTAGGTCCCATGAACCTTGCCATATTATTATCCTCCTTGCATTTTCAGTGAGTACCTAATGACCATCAGTCATTAAGCCTACTGCATATAATCTGCGGTAATAATTTGGCGCCAGTCAGCCGTATTTATATAATAACATATCCAGCCAGCTTTGTAAATGATAATATTTATCATTTACAAAGCTTAGATCACTTATGTAAAGGCATAATTATACCGAGCCAATAACCAAATAATCAGGTTTCGGCTCGATTAATTAAAATAGTTCTAACTCTCCAACTTATTTATGTGCATGCCAGCATCTGATAAACTGCCCTTCACTAACTTCTTTTGCATCCGGGAATTCTTTAGCGCATCTTTCCTCAGCAACAGGGCATCGGCTTCTAAATGGACATCCTTTGCTTTCCGGTGTCCACATTGTAACTTCAGATTCTTCATCTCTTAATACCGGAAGCTCTATAGGTCCATCTCTTTCCGGGTCTGGAGCAGCGGCAATAAGCAGCTTTGTATATGGGTGCTGAGGATTAAGTACAACTTTATTTACCTCCCCCCATTCAACCATATGTCCGGCATATAAGACGATAATTCTATCAGCAAAATATCTTGCGGTAGCTATATCATGAGTAATATAAATAAAAGACTTCCCCTGTTCTGTCTTTAAATTATTCATTAAGTTCAATATTCCAAGTCGGATAGACACATCCAACATGGAGGTTGGCTCATCTGCGAAAATTACTTCAGCACCAACTGCCAAAATTCTAGCAAGATATGCCCTTTGTCTTTGACCTCCAGAAAGTTGGTGAGGATGTTTGCTTCCTTGTTCCTCCGGTGGAACAAGTCCTACCATAGTTAAGTATTCATCCATCTTTTGTTTCATGGTCTTTCTATCGCTTGGATGATACAACTTAAGAGGCCTCTTCAAATGATAGTAAATATTATGCAAAGGATTGAGAGATGAGAAAGGATCTTGAAAAACCATCTGTGCTTTTTGACGATATCTTTTTAACTTCTCACCCTTTAAGGTATGGATATTTTCATCTTCAAAGGTCATGGTTCCAGAAGTTGGATTGTAAAATCTCATAGCAACTCTGCAAATTGTAGATTTCCCACAGCCTGATTCTCCAACAACTGCCAATGCTTCTCCCTTATAGAGATCAAAGGATATATCATTTAAAGCACGCAAGGTTCTTTTGGGAGCTAAAACTCCCTTTCCACCTACTTTAAAATCCATAACAACATTTTTAACACTAAATATAGGTTGCTTTTCTTCTTTCATATCACACCTCATATTCTACACTTCTAATGGATTATGGCAATAGAAGAAGGCATCTTTTTCGCAAGTAATCTCCGGCTCTTTTGTAAAACAGTCCTTACCTGCTCTAAAGCAGCGTTCTTGAAATCTACAGCCTTTAGGAATACAATTTAAATTTAGTGGTGATCCAGGTATTCCTTCCATATACTTAATTTCACCTTTTAAAGATGGGAAGGAGTTTTTTAATCCATAGGTGTACGGATGTCTAGGATTATTCAAAATCGTCTTTGCAGGAGCTTGTTCTACTATTTTTCCTGCATACATAATAGCAATCCTATCGCAGAACTCCATCATTAGACTTATATCATGTGTAATAAAAAGAATAGAAAATCCAAATTCCTTTTTCAACTCATAAATACGTTTCAATATATCCCTTTGAACTACAGTGTCAAGTGCAGTAGTAGGCTCGTCCAATATTAGAAGTCTTGGTCTGAGCGCTAAAGCCATTGCTATAACTGCACGCTGTCTCATTCCACCTGAAAACTGATGAGGATAGTCCTTTAGTCTTTCGGCTGGAATGCCTACAATCGCTAAGAGCTCTTCTGCCTTTTTTCTTGCTTCTTTCTTATTGCTTGTAACGCCATGATATCTAAATATTTCATAAAATTGTTTTTCCAATGTTACTACTGGATTGAGGCAGTTCATAGCTGACTGGAATACCATGCTTATTTCCTTCCACCTAAACTGCTGCAGCTCTGCTTCCTGCATGGCTAATACATCTTTTCCATCAATATTAATGCTCCCATTGGATATTAATGCAGGAGGCCTATGCAATCTCATTAGGGAGTATGCTATGGTACTCTTACCACATCCAGATTCGCCTGCCAAACCAAGACTTTCACCTTCAGCAATTGAAAAATCTACATTGTCTACAGCCCTTACATAGCCTCCATTTCTAGTTACATAGTCAACACAAAGTTTTTCTACTGTAAGTAAATTTCCCATAACTACATACTCTTTCCTTCCTGTATTTTTATTTGGTCAGAATTTTTGCCTTTTAGCCTACGCTGCTTTTTTACCACTCTATAATAAGCTCTCATAATTCTTTGAGCTCTAAGTTTTGGATTTGAGATTTCATCAATAGAGAAATTTATAAGCGTAAGTCCTGCTCCAAAGAGAACAATTCCGCTAATTGGTCCAAGTAATTCCCACCATATACCCGCGGTCAAGGCTCCTGATTTCTGTGCATTGTAAAGCATAGTTCCCCAGGTAACAGACAGCGGATCGCCAAAACCTATAAACTCTAAGGTAGCTTGAGCCATAATAGCATATATTAAGGTACTTACAAAGGCTGAGCTTATCATGGAAAGCATATTGGGCATAATTTCCACAAACATAATTCTCAGTTTTGACTCACCCAAGGTTTCAGCAGAATATATAAATTCTCTGTTTCGTATACTCATGGTCTGAGCACGGAGCACACGTGCATTCCAAGGCCATGACGTAAATCCTATGATAAGACATATGACCACCGGTGATACTCCACCTAGGAGAGAGGTAATTATTAAAAGTAGTACAATGTTTGGAATAACCATTAGTATATTAATGATTGTGGTAATAACGTTGTCGTATACACCTCCGAAATATCCGGAGCTGATACCAAAGAACAGACCCAAAGCTACAGTAATCGCACCTGCTGCAATTCCAACTGTAATTGACTTTCGTCCACCATATAGGGTTTGAGCAAAGACATCATTTCCTAAGCGGGTAGTTCCTAATATGTGAGTTGAGGAAGGAGGACTGTGATATTCTCCTACGTATCTGTGTGTAGGATCATGAGAGGTAAAGATGCCTGCTCCCAGAGTGAGTACTAGCATTATTATAATCAATAGAGCTCCTATGGTAGTCTTAGGGCTGTTTCTAAAAAAACTTACTATTTTACTATTCCTTATTTTTCTCATAACTTTCTTAATCTCCTTCCAATTAGTTCTTGCTTGCACCCTGTCTTCGAATTCTCGGATCTAAGAATGTTATGCTGATATCAGCAATAAAATTGGCAGAAAGCATTAATACTGTACTCATTAAGAGTATTCCCTGCATAAGTGGGTAATCTCTTCTATTAATAGCATTTACCATAACCTTACCTAGGCCTGGGTAATTGAAAACCTGCTCAACAATCAGTGAACCTCCTAGTAGAAAACCAATAGACATTGCAAGAGAAGTAACAACAGGAAGAAGTGCATTTCTAGCTCCGTAGCCAAACATAATCTTTCTATCCGGTACCCCTTTAGCAATTCCCATAACTATATAATCTTCACCAAGCTGATTAATCATGTTTGCTCTCATCCCCATAATTCCACCAAGTCCAGTAATAAGAATTGAAAGCACCGGTAGGAAAGCATGATAGGCAACATCCTTTATATATTCAAAGGTGTTTGCAGGTTGGAACAGAGGAGTAACTGCATAACCTCTTGGAAATACTCCTGTAAAACCAAGAGCAAAACTTAGAATAATAGCAACAACTACAGATGGAACGTTGGCCAGAATCTGCCCACCTACAGTTAAGGTTGTGTCCAATTTCCCTCCGCGTTTCCATGCAGCAAGAATACCAAGAAGTGTATTAATTATAAATCCGATAATCAATGATGTTCCCATAAGGAACACAGTCCATGTTAGGCCACGCTTTACTGAATCTAAAACCGTCTGCGGATAATAAGTGAATGAAATTCCCCAGTCCCCTTTTAAAATACTGATAATATAATTGAAGAAGCTTACGATTAATGGTTGCTGTTGATTGTATCCAAACAATTTTTCAATTGCAGCAATAGTCTCAGCATTAATTTTTCCTCCGGACTGATAAAGGGTTGCTATATACATTTGAACAGGATTACCCGGCATCATACGAGGAAGAAAAAAATTAAGGGATACTGCTCCAAAAAAAGCTAGAATATAAAAACCTAATCTTTTTAATATATACTTCATAACCTGCCTCCAGCTACAGTCAATTGACCTTTTGTACCCAATTGACCGTTCTTTGTGATTACTTTTAATAATCTATACAAGATGTGGCATGATTTAAGCCTCATGCCACACCAGCTTTAAGTTATAAGATTATTATTTTTGTACTGGTTGTAAGTTCATAAGCTGTAAGAGCTTTGAGTCATGGTTGCAGTTTGCAGGGTTGAACATTGGGTTGTCCTCTGTTGCCCAGCCAGTAAATCTGCTGTCATTGTAAACAAACCAGTTACCGTTGTAAAGTATTGGAATATTAATCATATTCTTTGCAAAGAACTGTTCAATTTCTGAAGTGATCTCTTTTAATTCTGCGTCAGAAGCACTTGGCATCTTAGCAATTAATGCACTAAGTTCATCATTAACATAGTTTGTTTGACAAATTGACCACCAAGTTGATGTCTTAACTCTACTTTGATCGCCAATTGTATCAAAATAGAACTTCCAAATGTCAGCAGATGTTCCATAACCACCGTAAAGAACGTCGTGATTACCTGTTGCCCAAGTTTCAATAACTAATGAAAGGTCAATAGCTTTAGCTCTAGCGTTTATACCAGCCTTTTGAAGTCCCTGAGCAGCTATTGCTGCACCATCGTTCCAGTCAGTCCAACCTGCAGGTGAAATAATGTCAAATGAGATCTTTGATCCATCAGGGTTCTCTACAAAACCGTCACCATCTACATCTTTAAAGCCAGCATTTGCAAGAATCTGCTTAGCCTGTTCTATATCAAACTTGGTGTATTTTGCCATTTCTTCATCTGCTTCAGCGTCCCTATAACCCCAAAGTGCCGGTGGCAATCCTGTATTTGTAGGAACGACTCTTGACAGGTATCCATAAACTGCTGAGTCAATAATAGTTTCTCTGTCTACTGCCAATGATACAGCTCTCTTGAAATCTACATTATTGAAGGCCTTTAGGTTGCCTTTATTTGGTGTCATATAGTTGAATGCAAGACGTACTCCGTCGTTTACACCATACCAGAACTTACGATGTGGATCACCTTGTACATAATTTGTTTCAGCATCTGGTATGAAAAGGTGTGCCCAGTCAACCTCTCCGCTTTGAAGTAATACTAAACCAGCGTCATTACCATTGTATTGAGGAACTCTAAGTTCATCTACTTGTAATTTATCTCCCTGCCAGTAGTTAGGATTACGTCCTAAAACAACCATTTCAGGTTCGAAAGAAACAACTTCTGAGAATGCACCTGTAACAACAGGATTTTCTAATACATAAGTAGCAGGATCACTTATGCTTGAGAAAATATGCTCAGGTACTATCCACTTTTGGAAGAATACTGTATTTCTGTGGAAACGATTAACTTCTCTCATAACAATTTTTACGGTATAATCGTCTACAATTTCAACGGATTTAATTTTTCCGTTTTCTCCCCAGTCACCGTTTCTATCGATTTCAGGGTGATCCTTTGAATAGGTGAATGAGAAAGCAACGTCCTTAGCAGTAAGGTCTTTCCCGTCACTCCACTTAACACCTTTTCTTACTTTTACAGTAAGCGTTTTGTAGTCTGGTTCAGTAATAATGTCTTCAGCAAGCCACATGTGTTCCTTGTTATTGTTGTAGCTGTCGAAAACAACTAGCGGCTCATACATAAAGCCTTGTACAAATTGATATGCTGAGCTTATAAATGGATTGAAGTTTCTTACCCAGCCGTCAGTCATTTCCATAAGTGATGTCAGAACAGCTTTTTCCTTTTTAGTAGGTTCTGTTGATGGAGTTTCTGTGGTTGTTGTGGTGGTGGGGCTTTCTGTGTTTTTATCGGTTGGTTGTGTCTTGCCGCCGCATGCAGCCAAGGAAGCTGTCAATGCAAGGGTAACCAAAATTGAGATGGCTTTTTTCATATAAATATCCTCCTTTATTTTTAAAACCTTAAGGTTTTAATTCAATTGATATACCATGGCTTTCCCTAATTATATCAAAGGATTAAGGATATGATTTTTAATTCATAAAGCATGTCTTATCAGTCTAAAGAGGTATATTCTAAAGCAGTTCTCCTACGGAATTTCCAATTTGTAATTCTCCTTTTACCACAATTGTTTCGGGTAATGTAGTCTTTGGTTTTTCGATATGTTTTATTAGTTGCTCTGCTGCTCTTTGTCCAAGCATTTTTGTGTCTTGCTTGTAAGTCGTTAATTTAGGACTTAGCACCCTAGAAAGGAGTATACCGTCATAACCCACTACAGAGATATCTCTTGGAATTTTGAGTCCTCTTTCATGAATCACATTAATTCCACCTACCGCAGAAAAATCATCAGGAAACATTATGCAGGTTGGTCTACTGGGAAGGTCTAATATTTTTCTTGTAAGCTCAGCAGTTATCTTAGGATCATGGAATGCTCCTTTTCTCACATATTCATCTTTAATGCTCACTCCATATTCCTCTAAGGTTTTATAAAAGCTAATAAGTCGATTTTGTGTAACTGAGGTGTATTGTCCATGAATGAAAGCAATTCTTCTATGTCCCATGCTATAAATATAATTGACAAGGTCCCTTATACCTGAGATGTTATCAGAGAAAACAGCTGACTTGTTGTTGAATTTATGGTCTATTGTAACTACAGGAATATCACTATTTGCAAGCTGTATAACGTCTATGTTATCGGAAACTAGAGATGCGATAAAAACTCCATCTAATGACCTATATTTACAGTGATCAAGATAGCTTACCTTTTTATCACCTATAGTGTTATTGATAAAGGTTACGTCATATCCACTTTTTTCTACACATACTTTAAACGATTGCAAGATTGCTCCAAAGTATTCATGGGATAATCCGCTTTCTGTATCATCATTATAAATTACACCAATATTATAGGACTTATTTGTTTTTAACGCCCTCGCCAGAGAATTAGGAAAGTACCCCAACTCATTAGCGGCCTTTATTATCTTTTCTTTTGTATCTTCACTGATATCGCTATAGCCATTTAATGCCTTGCTCACAGTGGCAACAGATACACCACAATGCTTGGCCACTTCCTTAATAGAAATCATTTAATTCAGCTCTCCTAAACATAAATTTACTAAATCGGTTTAGTAATGTTTAAAAAATTATAGTTGCTTGTGCTACTTTCCTATATTGGTATTTAAATTAATATATGTTTTATTTATCCTTATATGTAAATGTTATCATTTAAAGTATATTTTATCAAGAGTTATTTCTAAATATTTGAAATTATCTTAATTTTATGTAATTCAATATTTTTTAATCCTTTATAGTAAGTTGTATGATTAAAATCTTGAAAATATGATACTTTCTGTAGTAATTTCTTAACCGTTTTCGAAAATTCTTATGTGTCAAACTTATTTAATTCGTTACGTTCGAAATTTTAGTATTATAACTTAAGGTGCTTCATTATTTACTTTTTATTCTTTTGTTGCAATTATACTCAAAAGTTTTTTACGGCTTTTTAGAAAATATAATACAATGAAAATAAAAGGAAGAAATTGCTAGATAGAAAGTGTTATATTAAGAGGATACAATCATGATAGTTATTACTGATCAATTAATCTTGAATATTTGAAACTTTTGTAAGCAAATTTAGAACATCTTTCATATTATAAAACATACAAAGATTATATGGAGGTAAACATGAAAAAGTCACTGTTTAAACTTTCTTCGTTAGTACTTAGTGTTCTATTAATCACCACTATACTTTCAGGCTGTAAAAAAAGTGATGGGGAGCTTTTAAAAGTTCGTCTCAACGAAGTTACTAGATCCGTCTTCTATGCTCCTATGTATGTTGCCATCAATGAGGGCTTCTTTAAGGAAGAAGGGCTTGAAATTGAGTTGTCTACAGGACAAGGTGCAGATAAAACCATGCAGCAATTATTAAGTGGCAGCGTTGACATCGGCTTCAGCGGTCCGGAACAAGTTATCTATATCTACAATCAAAAGAGAGACGACTTACCAATTCTTTTTGCACAACTGACCCAGAGGGACGGTTCATTCCTAGTTAGTAGAGAAGACGATCCTGATTTTACATGGGAATCCGTAAAAGGAAAAACAATCGTGGGCGGAAGGCCCGGTGGAGTACCTGAAATGGCTCTGGAATATGTATTGAAGGAACATGGTATCGACATTACGAAGGATGTAAAACTAATAACAAATATAGCTTTTAATGCTACTGCCGGAGCATTTCAAGGCGGAACCGGCGACTATGTAGCTCTTTTTGAGCCCACAGCCAGTATGATTGAGCAGGAAGGTCACGGCAAAGTTGTTGCTTCTATAGGTGCATCCGCTGGTCCTATTGCATACACCTGCTTCTATGCCACCAAATCCTATATGGATAAAAACCCAGAAATTATCGAAAAATTTACTCGTGCCATTTATAAGGGCCAATTATGGGTAGCAAGCCACACTGATGAAGAGGTTGCAGCTTCAATTAAAGCTTTCTTCCCAGGTACAGATGAAAAACTTATAGTTACAGTTGTAAAGAATTATAAAGAAATTGATGCTATTTCTACTGAACCCCAGTTAAAGGCTGAAGACCTAACAAGACTAATGGATATAATCCAAGCCTATGATTCAAAACTTATACCTGAAAGGCCTGCCTTTGAAGAAATAGTTGATAATAGTTTTGCAGAAAAGGCAGTTAAGGATATAAAAAAATAAAATAATTGTTAAAATAAGGGACGGATATTAACCGTTCCTTTTTTATTTGTATCATTTTTAATTTTGAAATTTCTCCATATATGGCTAGAAAATACTATTACTCATAAAAAGCACATTAATCTCAATAATACATCAACAATGTACAAGCATACTTTTTATAATTTAGGTTAAATTAAATTTGTACACATTAATACGGAACCAACTTTAGCTTAATTAAAATTTTAATTAGTGTATAAGGAGGGTATCCAATGAGAAAATCTATGAGTATTGTTTTAACATTATTGGTTTCTGCCAGCATTGCAGGCTGTGCTCCTAGAAATACTGCTAGAAACAATGACTATTATCGTAATAATATCCAGAATACAAAATATAGTACAACACAAACCAGATATAAGGATGGAGTTTATACAGGATACAGCGATACTACTGTAAATGGTAGAGAAATGGCTAGAGTTACTATACGAAATGGTCGTATAGTTGATGTTGATTTAACTACTGTAACTAATGATAGTAAAAACAATGCGAATACTACTGGAACTGATAGAACTACCACTAGAACCAGTAAAACCACTGGTACTGGAACCGGCATAGTAAATACAAGGACAATAACTGGTACTGGTACAAACACCAGCAGAGTTGGCACAGGTACTTATAATACCAGAAATAATAATGGCTTTATAATCAATAGTGCTACAAGAAACAGTAATAAAAAGGCAGGCATGAAAAACGATTATGATATGAATAATACAAAGACTGGAACAACTGATAATATTACAAGAAGAAATAACACTAATGCTGCAAATAACAATATTACATCTTCACCTATTGGCACATATACTCCTGGAGTTGGAGTGCACAGTGGTGTTGGTATTAGTGGAATAAACAGTTACGATGCAAATAGACTTAACACTCAGGGTACCCTAGACACTAATCAGTACGGTGGTATTACAAGATTACGCTCAGCCTTTACTGGAGCTATACTTCAAAATCAAAATTATGACTTTGATATAAATAATCTAGGAGAAAATCTTACTGACAGAACACAAATAGACTCAGTGAGAAATTGGCAATTGGCGGTAAGAAGAGCCTTAGAACAAGCAAAAGAGTAATATATCAGGCAGAGTATTAATTAACTCTGCCTTTTAATTTGATCAGTTTTTCTATTGGTTCACCCCTTTATTTTTAACAAAGCTCACCTCTCAATCATATACTGAATTATATGATGCAAGGAGATGATAGGATGAGCAAGGTAGAACTGAAAAATGTATTTATGAACTACCATACCCCTAAGGGTGAAACTGCTGCTCTTAATGATATCAGCTTAAAAGTTGAGCCAGGTGAGTTTATCAGCATAGTTGGTCCATCCGGCTGCGGGAAATCAACTCTTTTGAATATAATTTCAGGACTTATTAAGCCATCAAATGGCAAAGTCTCTGTAGACAATGAAGAAATTCATGGCTATTCCTCTAAACTCGGCTATATGTTTCAAAAAGATCATTTATTTCAATGGCTTTCCGTATGGGATAATATCAGCTTAGGATTAAAAATTCAACATAAGCTAAGCCAAGAAAATAAACATAAGATTGAAACTCTCCTAAAGAACTATGGTCTTTGGGACTTTAAGAGCTACAAGCCTTCAGAGCTATCCGGTGGTATGAGGCAAAGAGTTGCACTAATAAGGACATTGGCCCTTGATCCTGAGGTACTCCTTTTAGATGAACCTTTTTCTGCTCTGGATTATCAAAACCGATTAAAAGTAAGTGATGACATTTATAAAATTATAAAAAAAGAAGGTAAAACAGCTATAATGGTTACCCATGATATTGCTGAGGCAATATCTACCAGCAACAGGGTTATTGTACTTTCTAAGAGACCGGCCATGATCAAAAAAGAAATAGAAATAATCTTCTCCATTCCCTGTGATTCTCCATTAAAGTGTCGTGAAGCCCCGGAATTTAGATTCTATTTCAATGCTATTTGGAAGGAGATGGACTTAGATGATGATAAGTAATGAGCACAAAAAGTATTTAAAAAAAATTAAAAGCACCCATCATAAGGTTGTATTCACAAGAATTTTTATCCTAGTAGCTATATTTGCTATGTGGGAAATACTGGGTGATTTAAAAGTAATAGATCCCTTTCTAACCAGTACTCCTTCAAGAATGATGAAAAGCTTAATAAATATATATAATGAGGGTACCTTATTTAAACACATTCTTGTAACCTGCTATGAAACTATTTTAGGCTTTGTACTTGGTACAATTCTTGGAACTGTGATTGCTATATTACTCTGGTGGTCAGATTTTGCATCCAAAGTAGCTGAACCTTATTTAGTAGTATTAAATGCCCTGCCAAAGGTAGCACTTGGACCAATCATTATATTTTGGGTAGGCAATGGTTTAAGGGCTATTGTCCTCATTGCTTTGCTAATTTCAATTATAGTAACTATAATAAGTGTACTAGCAGGTTTTAAGGAAGTTGATGAAGACAAGATTAAACTTCTAAAAACCTTCGGTGCAAGTAAAATACAGCTTCTAATGCACCTAATTATTCCGGCATCTATACCTACCTTAATATCCGCATTAAAAATAAATGTTGGTTTATCTTGGGTAGGAGTAATTATGGGAGAATTCTTAGTTGCCAAAGATGGTTTAGGCTTCTTAATTGTTTACGGCGGACAAATATCCCAACTGGATATGGTAATGATGAGTATAATTATTCTCTCAATACTGGCCTATATAATGTATGCCGGAGTATCAGTCTTAGAAAAAAGATTAAAAGACAGATATTGATAAAAAAATCCACACATGTTACTATAGTTACAAAAGTTGTTTTGGAGGAACATATGATTAAAAAGTCAAGTTTAATAAAATTAATCCCTGCAGTAATTGTTATAGCCTCGGTATATTACCATAGTTCTGCTGTTGGACTTGCTCTCTTGGTTTTGGCCTTATTAGCCCTTATCTATTCCAAAAGGGACTTTTATTACTTTATAAAGGCTAACGCTGCTTACAACACAAAAGATGTAGAAAAAGCATTCTCATATTTTGAAAAGGCACTAAAGGTAAAAGGGGTTTCATCTAGAATTAAAAATGTTTATGCATACTATTTGCTTAGAAACAAAAATTTAGATAGGGCAGAAGAATTGTTAAATACGATTAATATGGATACTCTCGACATTCATGAAAAAAATCAAGCTAGGTTAACCTGGAGCCTTATTCATTGGAAGAAAAATAATCTTTCAAAAGCTCTTGAACTTTTAGAATTGATCTATAATGAGTATAAGTGTACACCAATGTATGAGAGCTATGGATATCTCTTAATACTGAATAAAGACTATGAAAAAGCTTTAAAGGTAAACTTGGAGGCAGTAGATTACGACAGTTCAAACAACATCATCCTGGATAACTTAGGTGAGACTTACTATGCTTTAAAAGAATATGATAAAGCCTATGATATCTATACAAATCTTATAGAAAAGTCACCAAGCTTTCCTGAGCCTTATTATCATTTTGCACTTGTATTAAAAGAAAAAGGTAAAAATGATAGGGCTTTAGACCTCCTAGAGAAAGCATTGGAATTTAAGGAATCATATTTAAGTGAGGTTAATCACTCCTTAATTAATTCCGTCATAGAAGAAATTAAGCAGAACAATTAATTTGTTCTGCTTAGCTTTTTTCCTGAAGCTTTTCTCTCTTGTCGTTAATTAGTACTTTACTAGTGTATTTTATTTTCTTTGCTCCGTTAATGGTAAAATTATAAATCTCTTTTAAAAAGGCTTCTTTGCTGTACTTTCCCTTCTCTATATCAAAAAGTTTCTTTTCAAGTCTACCGGTATAATCTGTATCCATTAGCTCTTTTATCGGAAAGTTTTCTATCAGTTTTATCCCTACCTCTGTAATTAACAATGACTTGCCTTTAATATATATATAGCCTGCATTTTTTAACTTATTTATGGTCTCAGCCCTGGTAGCAGCAGTACCAATGGAGTAACCATAAAGTATAGTGTCGTCTTCTTCTTCCTTATCTCCCTTGTTCTTTCCACAGGTTTCCATAGCCTTTAACAAGGTCTTTTCTGTATGATGGGCCGGTGGCTTACTTTTCTTTGTCAATACTTCAGCCTTTACTACGTCAACCTCTTCATCCTTCTCAAGGGGCGGTAACAATTCATCCTTCTTATCTTCTTTATAGAGCTTCAACCAACCTTTACTTTTCAGTATTTTTCCCTTTGTTATGAAGAGTCTGTCGAATTTTTCACCCGCTATTTTTGTTATTATCTCTGTATGTTCAAACTCTGCCGGTGCCATAAACTGTGATAAAAATCTATTTTTTATTGCATCATAAACAATTCTTTCGTCTTCCGATAGATTGCCCGGTTTAATATATGTAGGCATAATAGCACTATGACTCTCTACCTTTTCATTATTGAATACCTTTTTGGAATCACTAAATACAATTTCATTTTTAAAAGGAATATCAGCCTTTAAGGTTTCTAATACATTTTTAGCCTTATCCTTTATAGTCTCTTCCAGAGCGGTACTTTCTGTTCTTGGATAAGTAATGTACTTTTTTTCATATAGACTCTGTGCTACTTTTAATACTTTGTCGGCAGTCCAACCTGTATACTTACTAGTTATAAATCCTTGAAGATTGCTCAGATTAAATAAAGCCGGAGGATATTCATTTTTTATCTCTACGGTCTTCTCGGTAATTACTCCGCTTTTCCCCTCTATCTCTTCTTTTAACTTTTCCACGCTATCCTTCTTAGGAAACTTGTCATTCTTACCATGAAAGAACTTTCCCTTATAAGCTCCGCCTTCTGCCATAAATTCCACTACAAGTTCATAGTTTGTTTCCGATTTAAAATTCTTGATTTCCATTTCTCTATCATAAATCATTTTCAGAGTAGGCATAAGCACCCTGCCTATATTCAGAAGGCTTCCTCGTCCTCTGGCAAATTTTAGAGTTGCCAAGGAGGTAAAGTTTATACCAATTACCCAATCTGCCAGCTGCCTACTTACCCCTGCATCCTGTAATGGCCGCATATCTTCATTGGTCTTTAGAGAATCCAACCCTCTTTTTATTTCTTGGGGTGTCCATTCGTTTATTAATATTCTTTGTATTGGCTTTGAAACCTTTATATATGAAAATATCAATAGGGCAATTAATTCTCCTTCCCTATCATAATCTGTTGCTGCAATGACTCCATCTACGTCATCTCTTTCTACCAAAGATTTAATTATATTTAACTGCTTCTTTGCCCCAAGGTCTTCCTTATTCTTGTTTTTATCATCTGGCTTGACTTTATATTTGAAACGCTCCGGTATGTAAGGAAAGTATTCTAGATTCCACAAGGCAAATTTTTCATCATAGTCCTTACAATCGCAAAGAGTTACTAAATGTCCAAAAGCCCATGTTACTATATAATTTTCGCCCTCTATGTATCCATCTTTTTTCTGCTTACATCCTAAAGCATCTGCTATGTTCCTTCCTACAGAAGGCTTTTCTGCCAGTATCAACTTTTTCATAATTATCACCATGTAATATTATATTACACCTTTTATATATTTTAAAGACTAACCGATATAAAACAAAAAGCAGGCGTCAGCCTGCTATCTTATACTTTTCCAAAAAATAAAAATGGCTCCGCGAAGAGGACTCGAACCTCCAACCCTTCGGTTAACAGCCGAATGCTCCACCATTGAGCTATCGCGGAATGCCTGACCTGGCAACGTCCTACTCTTCCACTCAGTCTCCCGAGCAGTACCATGGGCGCTGTGAGTCTTAACCATCGTGTTCGGAATGGGAACGGGTGTAACCCTCACGCTATCATCACCAGATATCAGAGAAGTTTGTTCTCTGAAAATTGCACATAAGAATGTGTTTTAGGTCAAGTCCTCGACCTATTAGTACTAGTCAGCTGCACACATTACTGTGCTTACACCTCTAGCCTATCAACCTTGTGTTCTTCAAGGGGTCTTACTGACTTACGTCATGGGAAATCTTATCTTGAGGTGGGCTTCACGCTTAGATGCTTTCAGCGTTTATCCCGTCCCGACATAGCTACCCAGCGGTGCTCCTGGCAGAACAACTGGTACACCAGAGGTCAGTCCATCCCGGTCCTCTCGTACTAAGGACAGCTCCTCTCAAATTTCCTACGCCCGCGACGGATAGGGACCGAACTGTCTCACGACGTTCTGAACCCAGCTCGCGTGCCGCTTTAATGGGCGAACAGCCCAACCCTTGGGACCTACTTCAGCCCCAGGATGCGACGAGCCGACATCGAGGTGCCAAACCTCCCCGTCGATGTGGACTCTTGGGGGAGATCAGCCTGTTATCCCCGAGGTAGCTTTTATCCGTTGAGCGATGGCCCTCCCACGAGGTACCACCGGATCACTAAGTCCGACTTTCGTCCCTGCTCCACTTGTGGGTGTCGCAGTCAGGCTCCCTTCTGCCTTTACACTCTACGAACGATTTCCAACCGTTCTGAGGGAACCTTTGAGCGCCTCCGTTACTTTTTAGGAGGCGACCGCCCCAGTCAAACTGCCCACCTAACAATGTCCCGTCACCAGCTTCATGGTGTCCGGTTAGAATCTCAGTATCATCAGGGTGGTATCCCAAGGTCGACTCCACAAAGGCTGACGCCCTTGCTTCCAAGTCTCCCACCTATCCTGTACAGATAATACCGAAACTCAATGCTAAGCTACAGTAAAGCTCTACGGGGTCTTTCCGTCCAATCGCGGGTAGCAAGCATCTTCACTTGCACTACAATTTCGCCGGATTTGCAGTTGAGACAGTGCCCAAATCATTACGCCATTCGTGCGGGTCGGAACTTACCCGACAAGGAATTTCGCTACCTTAGGACCGTTATAGTTACGGCCGCCGTTTACTGGGGCTTAAGTTCATGCCTTCGCTTGCGCTAAGCAATCCCCTTAACCTTCCAGCACCGGGCAGGCGTCAGCCCCTATACATCAGCTTACGCTTTAGCAGAGACCTGTGTTTTTGCTAAACAGTTGCTTGGGCCTATTCTCTGCGGCCTACTCGCGTAGGCACCCCTTCTCCCGAAGTTACGGGGTCAATTTGCCGAGTTCCTTAACTGCAATTCTTCCGCTGGTCTTAGGATTCTCTCCTCACCTACCTGTGTCGGTTTGCGGTACGGGCACTACTTCACTCCCTAGAGGCTTTTCTTGGCAGCGTGGAATCAGATACTTCGCTACTAAATTTCGCTCCCCATCACACCTCAGCATTGAACAGACGGATTTGCCTATCTGTTCTGCCTAGATGCTTAGACCCACATCCAATAGTGGGCACATCCTATCCTCCTGCGTCACCCCATCGGTAATAACGCGTCATAGTGGTATCGGAATATCAACCGATTGTCCATCGCCTACGCC